>JBQCJM010000211.1:0-7641 GCA_051952715.1 Flavisolibacter sp. | reverse complement strand
CTTAAGGTTGAACAACTAATTGACGAAAAGTTTTTAATGCCTGGCAAAGCAGGTTGCGAACCACCTGGTAATTGATCTGCATTACTTCACTTACCTCCTCATAGCTTAGCCCTTTATAAATCTTAAGATAGATAACTTCTTTCTGGCGTGGAGGAAGATGGTTGATCGCTTCCAAAACCCTTGCAGCTTTTTGGTAGTTGGTTTGCTCATCAATTAAAAAAGTTTCATGGCTTAGTTCAAAGGGCTCATTATTAACAGAGTCAATATCCTGTGCAAATTTTTGGGAACGAAAAGATTTATACAACTTAAACTTCAACGCCTGCAAAAAATAAGCTTTTACTGAATGGATGGGCTGTGTGTTTTTTTTCTGCCACAACTCCATAAACAATTCCTGGATGCAGTCTTCCAGTGTGGCCGTATCTGTGGAAATTTTATTTCCATATTGGTACAATAAGGGATAGTGCCTGCGAAAAAGCTGTCCGAACGCATCGCGGTTGCCCTGCACCGAAGCATTCCATAGGTCTATATCTGAAGCAGAAGAAAGCAATCGTTTAGCAGTTTGTCATACTGCCAAGTTAATGAATCTTAAGACCTTATTGAAACAATATATTCACAGAATAAATTTTTAAATAATCAACGTTACAAAAAGCTGATAAGCGGAACTTATGATAAGACAGTGCCAATGAAGACAGTTTCAAAGCCTTTCAGCCTTTAAACAAATCCTGGGTTTGAATGGTTTTGATCATGGTTGATGTTTTACAAGTCACGATTCACCACTTTAAACAATTTTATTTCAGTGGACTTACAATTCAATTCAGTCGAAGAAGTGATAGCCGATAATTATTTCAGAGCCTGGTATTTTAAAAACGACGAAAGCAAAGCCCGGCAATGGGAACTCTGGCTTTTGCAAAATGAACAATACGTACCAATGGTTCAGCAAGGCATTTCTTTAATGAATGACATGAACATCAGGGAAAAAAATGTTTCGCCAGACCAGGTGCAGGAAGCTTATCAAAAGCTGGAACGTTTTTTAAATGCTGCTCCTGTAGTTGAAATGAAGCCCAGGAAAAACCGCTGGTGGATGACAGCTGCAGCAGCTGCTGTTCTTTTACTGATAGCCGGCTTTGCCTATTGGAATACCATGGCTAATAACAAAACCACGTTGGGTGCGGCCTATGGCAGCATTCGTGAATACAAGCTGCCAGATGGTTCACATGTTACCCTGAATGCCAACAGTGAAATTGTTGTAAGCAAAGAATGGCAAAAAGGTACTGACCGTGAAGTGTGGTTAAAAGGTGAGGCTTTTTTTAAAGTGCAAAAAACGCCTGCAAAAAATAAATTTATTGTGCATGCCAACAACATGGACATTATTGTTACCGGAACACAATTTAATGTGATAAGCCGCGAGGAAGAATCAAGCGTTTTATTAACCGAGGGAAGCGTAACCCTTAAAACGCCTGATGGTAAAGAAGTGTACATGAAGCCGGGAGATTTTGTAAAACTGGAAAACAATGCACCTGCAAAAAAGCCTGCTGACGAGGAACGGATACTGGCATGGAAGCAGTCGAAACTTGATTTTGAAAATACACCTATGAATGAAGTGGCGAAAATTATTTCAAGACATTATGGAATAAAAGTGAGCCTTGAAAATAGCACAGTAGGAGAAAAGAAAATTTCAGGCATGATGCCAAACGACAATCTGGATGTTTTAATAGAAGCACTGGAAGCTACCGGCGAGTACAAGATTGCAAAAGCAAACAACGAAATCATTATTTCGGGTCTATAATACTTCTAAACGTTCATTTTAAAAGCTGCAAAATGAGAAATACGCTACACTCATGGATGCTGTCTGTATGTATGGCGGCACTGCTATTATTTTTTACACTGGGCGCATACGCACAAAACCAATATGCGTTTGCTAGCCACAAAACGATCAACGAAAAACTCCGGTTTACAGATGTGCAGGATACAAAGCAATCCCTGCTTTCTGTATTAAAGGAACTCAACCGCATTAAGGGAGCTTATTTTTTGTTTTCGGACGAAAGCTTAAGCAGTAAACTGGTAAACCCAATTGAAGATGCAAGGCCGGAAGTGGAAAAGATATTAAAAGAAGTGCTGGATAACACAGGCCTGAAATACAAAAGGGTTTCGGCGAACACTTATGTGATCTTGAATGAAAACCAAAAGTTCAAAAGGTCTGATATGAAAGAGTTGACTTCCGGTGACAATGTTGACTCAAGAAGAATTCAAAGCTCGGTTTTTTACCAAACCATTACAGGCCGTGTGGTAGGTGCCGATGGCGTTCCATTGTCAGGTGTATCTGTAAGGGTAAAAGGAACCAACAAGGGAACCAGTACAACTGTCAATGGAGATTTTTCAGTCGATGCCAACAAGGGTGATGTGCTGGTATTTTCCTATATAGGTTATCAAACCCAGGAGATAACAGTTTCGGACAACGCCACTATAAATGTATCTCTCAGAATGGGAGATAATAATATGAACGAAGTGGTGGTGACTGCCTTGGGTATCAGAAAACAGGGCAGGGCAATTGGATACTCAACTACCGAAGTTCCTGGTTCGAATTTTACACAAGCGAGAGAAACCAATCTTGCCAACGCATTAAGCGGCCAGATAGCTGGTGTAAACGTTGCGGGAACAGCAACAGGCCCTTCTGGCAGCACCCGTGTGGTTATTCGGGGTAATGCCAGCTTAACCGGTAATAATCAGCCTTTATATGTAATTGACGGAATTCCTTTAGATGTTTCCAACCAGGGAAGTTCGGGGCAATGGGGGGGTGCTGACTTTGGTGATGTGTTAAGCACCATTAATCCTGACAATATTGAAAATATACAAGTATTAAAAGGTGTGGCTGCATCGGCACTGTATGGTTACCGTGGTGGTAACGGCGCTATTCTCATTACTACTAAATCGGGTTCACGCATTCATGGTTTAGGGGTTGAAGTAAATAATAATCTTACGTTTGATAAAATTATTGACAGTCGTGACTATCAATATGTTTATGGTCAAGGTTTTCAAGGGTTAAAACCTACAGATAAAGATGCAGCTCTTGCGGCCCCTAATTCGAGTTGGGGCGCAAAATTAGATGGATCTCAAGCGGTCAATTTTAAAGGCGATACGTACGCTTACAATCCTGAAAAAGATAATTTTAAAAATTTTTATAGAACGGGCATTGCTGATCAAACATCGGTAGCATTATTAGGGAATAATGAATCTGGTCATTTCAGGTTAGGACTTTCCAATCTTTATCTGAACACAGTTATTCCTAATTCGAACATGCGTCAGCAAGGCGTAAATTTCAACAGTACTTATGATGTAGTAAAAAAGCTTCATGTTACACTTACTGCAGATTATGTTTTTGAAAGAGTGAAAAACAGGGCTTCTTTTTCCGATGCTCCAGGCAATGTGCTGGCAGGCCCTCTGTATCTTGCCAATAGCTTTGACATCCGGTGGCTGCAACCAGATGTTGATGCAACCGGAAAAGAAATATTACCAGGTACGGACGTGTATTTTAATAATCCTTATTTTGTTGCTAATAAATTTCAGAATTCAACCGACCGAAATCGCTTAACTGCCGGACTTACTTTAAAATATGACTTCACTAACTGGCTTTCTTTGCAAGGCCAGGTTACCCGCAACGGAACCATATCGGATGTGGTGCAAATCACGCCTTCAGGTACCGGTTATCTTCCAGGAGGCAATATGACACAATATAACAGGAACTTCCGTGAGTTGAACGGTAACTTTATGATTGAGTTCAATAAAAAGTTCTCTGATTTTAGTGTTCATGCCAATGCAGGTGGTAATTCTCAGGATAATATTTTTAAAGAGTCTGGAATTTATGGTGCAGGCCCCTTTGTAGTACCTTTCTTTTACACGTCCAGCAATATTTCTGAAAAGCCATTCTCATATACTTACACACATTTTAGAGTTAATTCTTTTTATGGCAGTGCTGATTTTGGGTATAAAGACTTTTTATTTCTAACACTTACAGGAAGGAATGACTGGTTTTCTACATTGAACATAAACTCTAACCATGTATTCTATCCTTCTGTTTCAGGCAGCTTTGTGTTTTCTGATGTAATAAAATTGCCATCATGGATCAGCTTCGGAAAATTAAGAGCCTCCTATGCAAAATCGTCTAACGGAACAGACCCCTACAGGAATCTACTGACTTATGGCCTGCAGGGTTATACCATTAATGACCAAACTGTGGGTTATATTAATCAAACTTCTATTCCAAACCCATTCTTAAAACCGGTTAATATTCAGGAACAGGAGATTGGTTTAAACATGCAGTTTGCTAATAACAGGTTAGGGTTTGACGTAGCGGTTTATAATAAAAAGACAACAGACGACATTCTTCCGGTAACCATTAGTCCAACATCGGGTTATACTGGAAATATTGTAAATATTGGTGAATTACGTAACCGCGGTATAGAGCTGCTTCTCACAGCCACTCCATTTAAAACTCACGATATTACCTGGAATACTTCATTCAACATTGCAACCAACAGCAATAAAGTGTTGGCTCTGAGCCCTGATGCAAAACAAATAGTTATAGAAGGTGCTTATCCGCGTTGGGGTAACGGTGTTAGTATCCAAAACGTTGTTGACTTGCCTTATGCGCAAATAGTAGGTTACGCCTATAAACGTGATGCTGGAGGAAATATCGTGTACGACGCCAACGGACTGCCTTTGCACTCAGACCAACCTGTGCCGCTTGGTTCCGGTATTTACAAAACAACCGGTGGTTTTAACAACGACATTCATTACAAAAACTTTACGCTGGCTTTCTTGTTTGATTTTAAATACGGTGCAAAAATTTATTCGGGTACTAACTTGTTGTTATACACTTATGGTCTTCATCAAAATACATTACAGGGTAGGGAAGGCGGTTATGTTGGTCCGGGTGTAACTGAAAACGGCCAACCTAATAAAGTGAGTGTGGATGCGCAAACTTACTGGCAGGCAATTTCTACAGGTGCCAGCCACGTTACAGAAGAATTTGTGTACGACGCCAGCTTTATTAAATTCAGATCGCTTTCACTGGCTTACAGTTTCCCTGAATCAGCATTGCGAAAAGCTTCATTCATCAAGGGCTTGACACTTTCGCTTGTGGGCCGCAATATCGCCACCTTAATGAAACACACGCCGAACATTGATCCTGAGTCAAATCTTACGGGTACCAATTCGCAGGGCCTGGAACTGTCAGGTTATCCTGCAGTAAGAAACCTTGGATTTAATGTAAATGTGAAATTCTGATTGCTTATATCTAAACACTGTAACAACATGAAAAATAAATTTATACTGCTGTTTATAACAATTGGCTTATTAGCAGTAAGCAGTTGCGATAAACATTTTGAAGAGATCAACACCGATCCGACAAAGTTGACACCATCTACTTTTAATTATGCTTACCTGTTTACTGCTGCCGAATTGGTTACTTCTGGTAATAGCGATGCCAACGCTTATGAAGATTGGCGCAACAACCTGATTTACGCCTCCACTTTAATGCAGCATCTTTCTTCAACCACAGGTTATTGGGGTGGCGATAAGTATACTTACAATGCCGGCTATAACTCCGCTTATTGGGACCAAAATTATCCCAACAGCATTAAGAACATTGTAGATGTCGTGAATAATGTTGCCAAGGATCCCAACCAGGTTAATTTTTACAACATTGCCCGTATTTTTAAAGTGTTCATGTTTCAACGCATGACAGATATGTACGGCGATATTCCTTATTCAGAAGCCGGTCTTGGTTATATTACCGGAAACACACAGCCCAAATACGACAAGCAGCAGGATATCTATGCTGACATGCTTAAGGAGTTAGATGAAGCAGCAGCTGCCCTTAATGCTTCTTCGCCTAATACAGTGGGTGCTGCAGATATCATTTACGGCGGCAATGTAGACCAGTGGAAAAAATTTGCTTATTCTGAAATGCTTAGGCTGGCCATGCGCATGAGCAAAGTAGATGAGAACAGCGCAAAAACCTGGGCAGCCAAAGCTTTTGCAGGTGGCGTAATTACAGATAACGCAGATAATGCTATTATTGAACATCCCAACCTGCCGCCGCAAAACAACAGGTCAAACGGCACAGGCTCTGTATTAATTGCACAAGACCCTGATGCTTCACGTGTAAGTAAAACGTTTGTTGACTTTCTAAAAACCAATAATGATCCGAGATTGCATTTAATCGCTACTGTTGCGGCAATTCCTGCTACGGGCACCGACCTTGGCGATACTACTTCTGCCATTCAGTTAGGTCAGCCAAATGGATATGATCTTAGTGGTACAAAGCCTATTTCATCAGCACCGAACTGGCCTGGTGACCGAAACAAATATTCAATTGTGAATCGTTACACCTATGCCCGCTTTGATGCACCTACCTTTTTCCTTACAGCAGCAGAATCTAATTTGCTTTTAGCTGAAGCAGCAGAAAGAGGATGGATTTCGGGAAGTGCAGCTGCTTTTTATAATGCGGGTGTAACGCAAGCAATGAAGCAGTTTGAACAATTTAACAATGGACGCATCACCGGAATAAGTATTCCCGATGCACAAATCAATGCTTATCTGTCAGCGCATCCTTATAATGCTGCTATGGGTATTGAAATGATAAACAATCAGTATTGGGTTGCCACATTTATGGATGAATACGAAGCATGGGCCAACTGGAGAAGAAGTGGGTTTCCAGTACTTACACCCTCAGGTAATTACCCGGGCAATGTTACAAACGGCACCATACCACGCCGCTTTACTTATCCTTTAAATGAAGCAGCAGTAAATCCCGCCAATTACAGCGCTGCCGTTGCCGGTTTAAATGGCGGCGATAAAATGACATCCCGCGTTTGGTGGGACAAATAAGGCAGTTTGATTTTCTCATAAGCAATCGTAAAGGCTGTTCTTTTTAGGAGCAGCCTTTTTCAAAAAAAATTAACTTTAAGAAGAACTGCTTCACTATGCAATGGCTGCTGGCTATAATATGGTGTATGCCCTTACAGGCTGCTTTTTCTCAAAGCGCAGCTCCTTTGTTTACACAACTTTCTGCTAAACAAACTGGCATTTATTTTTCGAACGAATTACACGAAGATGAAAAACAAAATGTTTTAGGCTACGAATATTTGTACAATGGCGGCGGCGTAGCTGCCGGAGATATTAATAACGACGGTTTGCCCGACATTTTTTTCACCGCCAATTTGCAATCAAATAAGTTATACCTCAATACGGGCAATTTTCAATTTAAAGACATTACCAAATCTGCAAAACTTGGTGGAAGAAAGGACTGGAAAACCGGCGTAACCATGGCCGATGTAAATGGTGATGGATGGCTGGATATTTATGTTTGTTATTCGGGTAAAGGAAATGCCAACAGCAGGAAGAATGAACTTTATATTAACAACCACAACAACACATTTACAGAAAGTGCAAAGCAATATGGTTTGGATGATGCAGGCTGCTCTACACAAGCCATTTTCTTTGATTATGATTTAGATGGCGATTTGGATTGCTACATTTTAAATCATAACATCAAGGCATTTAAAAATATTGGTCTTCAATATTTAAAAAATGATTACGATTCTTTAGCCGCGGATAAATTATATAGAAATGACAACGGCC
>JBQCJM010000210.1:0-2011 GCA_051952715.1 Flavisolibacter sp. | reverse complement strand
ATTGCCCGCGGCATTGCCTTTGGCGGCGAACTGGAATACGCCGACGAGATGACGCTGGCCCGAAGCCTGCAAAACCGCCTGCCTATTGATAGTTATGTAAGCAGCAAATAAAGCCGCCATTGAAAATAAGTGAAATCAATTTTTAATCTTCACAATCTCTGGCTACCTTTGCGGCACAGGCGGATTTGTTTATTGTTCGGCCTAATCCTGAGCATAGCAAGGAAAACAGAACTAATAAACGTAGAAACTCTCTCATAGTTTTTCCTCGTTTATTAGTACCGGAATTTTGTCCTGAATTAGTGAGGGATTAAGTAGCAAGCAATAGAATTACTATTAGACTTCTGTTGCGTCGCACTCTTCAGGGTTGAGAACACGATCATCTTCGTCTCACGTTTGACATCTCTCGTCTCACGAAAATTTACTACTATGACAGACATTCGTGACTTACTGAATCATCGCATTTTAATTATTGACGGTGCCATGGGCACTATGATACAGCGGTACAAATTGTCGGAAGCAGACTACCGTGGTGAACGGTTTAAAGACTGGCCTTCTGATGTAAAAGGCAATAACGACTTATTGTGCCTGACACAGCCACACATCATCCGTGAAATTCATGGACATTATTTGGAAGCTGGCACAGACATTATTGAAACCAATACTTTCAATGCACAAAAAATTTCGCTGGCTGATTATGGCATGGAAAACCTGGCATACGAAATCAACGTAGCAGCAGCAAAAATTGCTAAAGAAGCCTGCGCATTAGTAGGTTCTGGCGAGCAGAAATTTGTGGCGGGTGCTATTGGCCCGTTGAATAAAACATTATCGCTTTCACCGGATGTAAATAATCCCGGCTATCGTGCCTTAACCTTTGACGAAGCCGTAGATGCTTATTACGAGCAGATAAAAGGTTTGGTAGACGGCGGCGTTGATCTCTTGCTAATTGAAACCATTTTTGATACGCTCAATGCCAAAGCAGCCATCTTTGCTATCAAAAAATATTTTAGAGATGTGAAGAAGGCGGAACTTCCTATCATGATCAGCGGCACCATTACAGATGCCAGCGGAAGGACACTGAGCGGACAAACGCTGGAAGCTTTTTACGCTTCCATCCGCCATGCCAGACCATTAAGTGTTGGATTGAATTGCGCTTTGGGAGCCCAGGAAATGCGGCCGCATATTGAAGAATTAAGCCAGTTGTCCGAATGCTATACATCGGCCTACCCCAACGCCGGTTTGCCCAATGCCATGGGCGAATACGACGAACACCCCGAAGACACTGCGCATTTTATTGAAGAATGGGCTGCCGCAGGTTTTGTAAATATTGTTGGCGGCTGTTGCGGTACTACACCAGATCACATTCGTCACATCGCGGAGCATGTGAAGAATATTCAACCAAGAAAATTACCCATTGTAGAAGAAACTTTAGTTGCATAATGAGCGAACAAACTGTTATCAAACCTTACTTAAAACTTTCAGGCCTTGAGCCATTAACAATTCGTCCTGAATCAAATTTTGTAAATGTTGGTGAACGTACCAACGTTACCGGCTCCAAAAAATTTGCACGGTTGGTGCGTGAGAATAAATACGAAGAAGCCTTATCCGTAGCCCGGCAACAAGTAGAAAATGGTGCACAGGTGTTAGATGTAAATATGGACGATGCCTTGCTGGATGGTGTAAAAGCCATGACCACTTTCTTAAACCTTTTGCAGGCAGAACCGGACATTGCCAAAATTCCAATCATGATTGATTCTTCAAAGTTTGAGATCATTGAAGCGGGATTAAAATGCGTGCAGGGTAAATGTATTGTCAACTCTATTTCCATGAAAGAAGGGGTTGACAAATTTATAGAACAAGCTTTTATTTGCCAGGCTTATGGTGCTGCCGTGGTAGTGATGGCTTTTGATGAAAAAGGCCAGGCAGATACATTGGAGAGAAGAGTTACAATTTGCGAGAAGGCGTATAAAATTTTAACCGAGCAGGTAGGTTTTGAACCGCAAGACATCATTTT
>JBQCJM010000209.1:0-3743 GCA_051952715.1 Flavisolibacter sp. | reverse complement strand
TTTCTTTTATATAGCTCACACCGCATTTATTTCAAAGAGCAGGGTTTTTGCATAGCCTTGCACCCAAACACAAGATAGAAGCTTGATTTTTCCTGCGGTATCCGTTGAACTACTGAATTTTTAGAAGCCTTCTACGTAGATCTACTGAGAAAATAAATGATTATAATATTTTAAATTGTAACCATTAAAACGCAACCAAAATGAATAAAGTTGAAAACCCCATTACCGTTATTATTGCCGACGACCATCCGCTGATAAGGCAGGGCTTTGTCAGCATACTGAATGATGCCCCCGAAATACAGATCTTGGCCGTAGTGGAAAACGGCGCTATGTTAGTAGCCGCTGCCATTGCCCTTAACCCCATGGTAATAATTACCGACATTAAAATGCCGGGCATGGACGGGATGGAAGCCACCGCCATTATCAAACAAAAATGCCCGCACATTTATGTGGTGCTGCTATCGGTGTTCGACGACGATACCCTGGTGAAAGAAATGCTGCTGCTTGGCGTAAGTGGTTATTTATTGAAGAACGCCAGGGATAAAGAGCTGTTGGCAGCCATTAAAACAGTGGCCGCAGGCGGCGTGTATTATTGCAAAGAGATAGAGAAGAAGATTGAACAGGTAAAGCAAGAGGAAAAGCAGGGGGCAGGCCAAATTGCACTTACCCAAAGAGAAATTGAAATCTTGCGGCTGACAGCACAGGGAAAAAGCAATCCGGAGATAGCAGCGCTGCTGTGCATATCTGTACGCACCGTGGAAACGCACCGGCATAACCTGTATAGAAAAACAGGAATGAACAATCCTGTTACCCTTGCCCTGTATGCACAAAAGCATGGGTATTTGGATGATACGAAGACAAAGCAGCCGTAGACTATTGATGCGGCTTTGGCCAGGGCAACGGGGAGAAGGGACAGGCAGTAGGCTGTTCTTTTATAGCCGTTCCAATTTCCGGAATGTGTAAAACAGGACAGCCTGCACTGCCACAAGGGAAAGGCAGGCTAAGAAGTAGTGGTTTGATCTGTAACTACTTCGGCTCTAAATGCATTTTTAGCAAGTTCAATTTCCGCTTCATCGCAGTCGCAAATAAGCGTCAATGCCGGTAGGTTCATTTCCATCCATTGGCAACTAACGATCATGGCAAAGCGCTTTAAGTCCCTTTCGTCCTTGAACAGTAAAGTGACCCTTTTCATCTTTTGGTGATTAAACAAGCTACAAAGATAGACAGCTTCATCAATTCAACCCCAAACCTGTAGGTAGTATATTTGAGGCAAATGGTACCTATGGGGAAAAAGGAAACTTTAGAAAGATTGCATAAGCAAATGATCGCCGAGATCATGGACTATGCCATTATACTATTGGATATAGACGGAACCATTCTTAGCTGGAATGGTGGTGCTGAAAAAATAAAAGGCTATAAAGAGGAAGAGATCATTGGGCAGAACTTCCGCATTTTTTATTTGCCGGAAGACAGGCAGGACAACTTGCCCGAACAGTTGATTGAAATAGCAAAAAAGGAAGGAAGGGTTAAGCAAATTGGTAAAAGAGTTAGAAAAGACGGCAGCACATTTTGGGGAAGCACCCTTATTACGGCGCTTCACGATGAGGACGGAACGGTAATTGGCTTCACAAAGCTTACAAAGGAATTGCACCCTTGATGTATTGATTGCTTCCGCAGCCTGTAGTGACGAAGGAAGTATCAGCATGACAAACTACCAGCCTTTACTATTTCATACCCTCCGATAATAGTAAAGGTGCCAATAGAAAACACTTTTGCTTGTCACCCCGACAAAGGAGGGGTCTTTGGATTGTTCTTTGAGAAATGTTGCAACCAGTAGTACGCCAACTCTTACAACAACACTTCATTGTCATAAATAGCGCCGCAGGCAGCCCTGCCCATGCTGTTTTGCCTGGCCAAAGTCAGTTGATCAGTCATGGTTGTTTCGATCCAGGAAAATCTTGCTTTGCGAAATATTTGCACGGGCAAATTGAATTTCTTTTGAAATGCCTGCTCTACTTCGGCAACGGTTTGCTGCGGCTTAATTTCAAGCTCACCTTCTTTCATGGCGCCTGCAGCTTCAATCAATGTACTATTTGAGGGGATGATGTCTTTTCTTGATGAACCTTCCAGCAAACCGTGTTTGCTTTTAAAAAACACCAGTTTCAGGTAAGGAAATCGCTCCTGGAATATGTTCGCTATCTCTTTGATCTTTGCCTCGGCTGATATATAAAGTTTCATGGCTGAATTTTAGTTTAAGGGAATGTAAAGGTGGCATTGGTAAAGTGCAATAACAATGACGGGCATCAATGCGGCGGTTGATTTTGATCACCAGCGCTGCTGCAGCCTCGGTTGGCTTAATTTTTTAAACAAAAGCCGGGGCGTTGTGTAAAGGTTTGACAAATGATGTGCTGCCGTGCCATTTCGCGAAGGCTAATTTTCGGATGCCGCCGATGTCTTATTTTTGCGCCGCTTTTGCAGTGCGCCATGGCAGGCTTTTCGGCGTACCGGCAATGGCCTTTCCTTAAATAAATTGAGCTTAACAACGAGCCAGGCATTACCCGTAATGAAATATCTTATTTCAAAAAAGACAGATGAATTTTTCGCCAGCATTTCTGATGGCTTTAGATTCATGGGCCGTTTCTTCAAAGAAGTGTTCAAGCCGCCTTTCGAAGGCAGCGAGATCATCAGGCAGTGTTACGACGTAGGCGTACGGTCGCTGCCATTAATAGCCGTTACAGGTTTAATTACCGGGCTGGTATTCACCAAACAATCAAGACCCTCTTTAGCCGAGTTTGGCGCTACCTCGTGGCTGCCTTCGCTGGTGGGCATTGCCGTAGTAAAGTCGTTGGCGCCGTTGGTAACGGCTTTGATCTGTGCCGGTAAAGTAGGTTCCAGCATTGGTGCGGAGCTTGGCTCTATGCGGGTAACGGAGCAAATAGATGCCATGGATGTGTCGGGTGTCAATGCTTTTAAGTTTTTAGTGGTCAGCCGCATAGTAGCCACATCGTTAATGCTGCCCTTGCTGATGATGTTTGCGGCCTTTGTGGGGTTAATGGGTTCTTACATTGACATACACGGCAATGAGCAAACCACTTTGCTGAGCTTTTTTCAGCATGCTTTTGAAAAAATTACTTTTTTAGATTTTGGTTCTACCATCTTCCGGTCCATCGTGTACGGATTTACAATATCCGTAGTAGGTTGTTATAAAGGTTATACCACTACGCAGGGTACGCAGGGCGTGGGTAAGGCGGCTAACCTGGCCGTGGTTATTTCCATGTTCCTCATTTTTATTGAAGAAATGGTGATTATTCAAATGGTAAACTGGTTGCGCTAATGAAAAGAGAAGAACCTCCGCATATTGACCCCGATACGCCTGTTATTGCCATAAAAGGATTGTATAAGTCCTTTGGCGATAACCATGTGCTGCGGGGCATTGACCTTACGGTGTGCAAAGGCGAGAACGTAGTGGTGTTGGGCAGATCGGGCACGGGCAAGTCGGTATTGATCAAAATCATTGCAGGCCTGTTAAAGCCCGACAGCGGTTCGGTAAATGTATTGGGCTATGATGTGCCTTCGCTAAATGAAAAAGAAATAAGAGAACTGCGTTTGAAGCTGGGTTTCTCTTTTCAAAACAGTGCTTTGTACGATAGCATGACGGTGAAAGAAAACCTTGAATTTCCCTTAGTGCGCAACTCGGCGCATGTAAGCCGCAAGCAGGTGAACGAATCGATAGAAAGGGTGTT
>JBQCJM010000208.1:0-7175 GCA_051952715.1 Flavisolibacter sp. | reverse complement strand
TTTCTTTTATATAGCTCACACCGCATTTATTTCAAAGAGCAGGGTTTTTGCATAGCCTTGCACCCAAACACAAGATAGAAGCTTGATTTTTCCTGCGGTATCCGTTGAACTACTGAATTTTTAGAAGTCTTCTACGTAGAGCTACTGACTTCACTATGGCGCCTACTCGTTTGCCGGGTGAACAAAACCCCGCGATGCCTGGATAATGTCTTTCCCTTCCAGTATTTTTTTGGGATAACCCTGTAGCGCCACCTGTATCATAGCCAGCGACAGCTCCTGCAGCGTACAAAAACCATTGGGAAAGAATTTTCTGCCGAAAGGATACAGCCAGTTGATGTACTTATAAAAAGCATGCGTGTGTTGCAGGCCTTTGATGGGTTTAATAAAACCCGGACGAAAAGCATACACCGCTGCAAAAGGAAGCTGCATCAGGTCGTTCTCCGTTTTGCCTTTAACCCTTGCCCACATTAGTCTTCCTTTTTCGCTGCTGTCGGTGCCGCTGCCGGAAATATAACAGAAGGTCATGCCGGGGTTATGCCTGCTTAACGTTGCGGCCACATGGAGTGTAAGGGTATGCGTGAGTGTATAATACGTGGCTTCTTTCATGCCTACCGACGATACGCCAAGGCAGAAAAAGCAGGCATTGTACCCGCTTAATTCATTTTCAATAGGCGCCAGGTTAAAGAAGCCGGCATGAATGATCTCTTTAAGCTTTGGATGTACCACGCCACAGGGCCTGCGATTGATGACAAGCACTTCCGTCACGTTTTCATGTTGCAGGCAGGTATGCAACACACCCTCGCCTACCATGCCGGTGGCGCCTGTGATGATGGCTTTTATCAATGGTTGCTCCATGAATTCTAAAATTAAAACAAGACCTTGATAAGTGTTGACGATCCTATTTTTATTGTTCAGAAAAAGCTTGCGCAATTGACCCTGAAATTGCCGCTTTCGCACCGTTTTTACATTTGATGCCACAGCGTAAGTTTGTACAGCAAAAAATAATTACAATGGAAACAACCAACACAAAAACCATTACGGTAGCCACAACGGTACAGGCACCGGTAGCAAAGGTTTGGGAATACTGGACAAAGCCCGAACACATTGTAAAATGGAGCAACGCCTCCGACGACTGGCATACGCCCCGTGCCGAGAACGATCTGCGTGTGGGTGGTTCCTTTCTTTCAAGGATGGAAGCTAAAGACGGCAGCTTTGGATTTGATTTTGGCGGTGTGTATGATGATGTGCAGCAACACAGGCACATTGCTTACACCATTGGCGATGGCCGTAAAGTAACAGTTGATTTCAGCAGCGAAGGCGATACCACCAAAGTGGTTGAAAGCTTTGAAGCCGAGAACACCCATCCCATTGAAATGCAAAGAGGCGGCTGGCAGGCCATTTTAGACAATTTTAAAAAATATACCGAGGCCCACTAAGCGTTCCTGTTAGTGTTGCTGTAAAAAATGAAGAACCCGGAGATCTGAAACCTCCGGGTTCTTTGCTGCATAGCGGGCCGAACGTACAAGTGTGCGACGCAACCAAAGTTGCATAGCAGTAATGCAGCCTGCTACACGATTATCATTGCGGTATCAGCACCTGGTCAATTTTGTGCAATACGCCATTGATATAATTCTGATCGCTGGTGCCATTTGGAAAAGGATTGATAGCGACGTTGGATGCCGTGGGATTGGCAACGCCTTTTACTGTAGCTGCCGTTACACCCGCAGGCCCAAAGGTAGCTTGCACCGCCACACCCGGATGTGTGGGCACCGCACTGTTCAATAAGGTGGGCACCAATGCCGGTGTGGTGGGAAAGTTTACCGTAAAGGCCCTTACACCCAGCAAATGATACACGATAATTCCTTTAACGGTTTGTGCCGTAAGGGCACTATACAAAAGCGGGTTTTCAAATACTGTAGGCGAAGCCGCTAAAGCAGTTGCCTGCGCTTGTGCCAATGCCGGCGCCTGTGCTGCGGCCTGGTCGGCGGTGGCGCCGCCTGCCATCAATTGCTGCGTGATCATGGGTATTAAGGCCTGCGTTATTTGATAGGTTAATACCTGTTGAAAAGCAGCATTGGTAGGTGCAAACACCGTAAGGTTGGCCGCAGGATTTAATAAAGCACCCTGCAACGAAGTGGCTGCCGTGGCGCCGCTGTCAGCACGTATGATGGCTGCCTTTAAAAACGTGAGATCGGGGTCTGTGTTGATGCGGTTCCACAGATATTGTGTAGGTGGCGTGACCACTACCGGTGTTTTATGAATGACGCCATTGGCAACAGCAATATCAGCCCCAGTAACAGGAATGTTGTTCACAAAAAAACCCAAAGCGTTCTTTGAAGGAAAGATGGGCATTCTTAACCCCGGTGGCAAACTTGCCGAAGGCGGCGCCAGCACAAAAGAACTTGGCTCCTGTAAATTAGGAAAGGTGGTGGGCACTACCGAAGTTGTAAGCTTTTGCCCCCCGATCAAATTGTACCGCAGCACAGTATCTAACTGCCCGGGCCTGAAGGCTGCCAATCCCACATTAGCTGGAATGCCAAGCGCCGTAAAAAAACTTTGAAAGGCCGCATCGGTCGGCGCAAAAAAAGTGAACACCCCCGACTTGTCGGACAGCAAGGCTGTTAATGGTGTGCCAGCACGGGCAATAGCGGCTTTTAAAATAGTAAGATCGGGATCGGTGTTGATGGTTTCCACTATCGATGCTCCTGTTGGCGCAGGCGGAACAATGGGTTCGGCATCCAGTACATCTTTGTTACAAGCCACTAACATGCTTAATGCAGCAGCCACCATAAAAGATGAAAATATTTTGATTGTATTCAGTCTCATAATTTTTCGTTTGATGTGTTAGCGAATTTTAAAGCACATTGTAGGCAAAACTTACATAATAAAGTCCGCCGATGCTTGGATTACCAACAGCCGTTCTGTAATACTGGTTCAGCAAATTGGTGGCGCCCAGTTTAAACATTGATTTCATAGCAGGACGCTTATAGGTGAACGCTGCATCTACGTTATTAAATGAGGGAAGATCGCCTTGCGTAAAATCGTTCTCGTAGAAGAAGCCTTGCTGCCAGCGCCACGATACATTAAACCCGAGCAATTTATCTTTTCCAAAGCCTGTGTTGGCAATGGAAAGTACCGTTCTTAATTCGGGTGCATTGAAGAAAGCCCTGAAGCCTGCAGGTACGTTCTTGATCTTGTCGGAAGAAGCATTACCGCTGATGACAAAATTGGATGGCAATAACCATTCAACGCTTGCCCCCCATCCGTAGGTTTTTACTTTTTCAGGCGAGTTGGCTACAATAGAAAATCCGTTATACACCGCACCGGGTACACCGCCTGGAAATTGTATCACATCCCTGCGGGTAATAAAATCTTTGTACGTACCATAATAGCCATATACATCGATCAGTATCTTCTTTTGAATCAGTGATTTATAGCCTGCTTCGAAAGTAGTTACCGATTCAGGATTTACTTCTTTATAGGTAATTTTTTCAAGGCCTGAACCCTGCGGTGGTACCGTGGCAGGATTGTAACCCGGGTTGTCAATAAGGTCATATTTCTCCCACAATGACCTGTTGGCGCCTAATAATCTCCCGGTGCCTACATTCAGGTCAATCCATTGCTGCTGTGTGCTGGGAAAACGATAGGCTGTTTGAAAAGAAAGACGGATGTTATGATCGGCAGCGGGTTTGATAACCGCTGTAACACGTGGTGTAAAACGGCCCTTGAAGTTTTCGTTTTTGTCATAGCGGCCCGAAGCCGTTAGTTTCAACAGGTCGGGGATGATCTCCTTTCCTACCTGTGCATAAGCGCCGTATTCATTTATTTTAATAGGCTGGCCTACTTTGTCGGCAAACAAAGTGCCTTCGCTGTTCAATACATATTGCTTCCAGTTGCCACCTACCAATACTTCGGCCACCTTTACCGTATTGGTTAAATTATACTGACCTTCTACCTGGTACAAATTAGTATGGTCTACAAATAAGCCACCGAAAGGAATTGGCTTCATTCTCACCTCGTCAAAAATGGTTTTGAATTGCTGCGAACCTGCCACCGGTCTTCCCTGGTCGGCTACGCTGCGGGCAATATTGTGTGCTTCCAGGTCGGGACGGCCGGCCTGTTTGGCATTGAGGTAAGCAAAAGCATATTCCTGGTACCACTGCGCACTGGGTTTCCAGGCTTCGTTGAACAATTGCGTGGTAATAGTAAGGTTATGCGATTCACCTGCATTTTCCTGCGTGGTGTAGCCACGCAAAAACCAGTTTTGCGAATTCAGTTCTACTTTATACTGGCCTATTTTCAACTCCTTCAAAGAGTAGCGCTGGCTGCCTGTGTACACTGTGTTGCCCGTGCCCCAGTTGGCTTCCAGTATCGCTTCAATTTTAGGCGTCACCTTATAATGCAAAGCACCGGATAATTTAAAATTTAACGAGTTTGGATCAGCCACTTCGTTTTCGGTATACCCTGTTCTCGACACAGGAATGCTGGCGGGCAAAGTGCTGATGTAGTTGGCCAGAAAAGGCACTGCCTGCGCAAGAGGATTCAATACGGTTGTTCTCAGGTCAATGGTGGTTTCATCGCCATATACATTCACGCCATCGTAATTGGGATCGGTTTCTCTTGTACCGGGAACAATGCTACCGGTAGTGCCAAAGCGCTTATAATTTCTATAATCCTGCGCTACCCAGTCTTTGGCCTGTATCAATTCAGAACCAATTTTAAAGGCGAATTTATCCGACACTTTTTTAGCCCAGCGCAACGACCAGTTGTAATAAGGCGACACACCTCTTTCGTCATCGCCAATGTGCATGATGCCGGTTTTAATCTGGTAAGAAAGTCCCTGGTATTTAAAAGGATTTTTGCTATTAATGAGCAAAGTGCCGTTCATGCCGCCGGGGCCGTACAGCGCTGATGATGCACCCGGCAATAATTCCATATTATCAACATCCAGTTCGGTGAGGCCAATGACGCTGCCCACAGAAAAGTTAAGACCCGGCGCCTGGTTGTCCATTCCATCCACAATCTGGTTGAAGCGTAAATTACCACTGCCTGAAAAGCCACGGGTGGTAGGCGTTTTAAAAGACAAGGAAGAAGCCACCACATCTACACCTTTTAAATTCGTTACTACATCATAATAGTTGGCAGCAGGTGCATTGCGAATAGCTGTGGCATTCACCCGTTCAATGGAGACAGGCGATTCTAAGATGCGTTGCGGTGTACGTGTGGCGGAGATCACCACTTCCTGTCCCAGGGAAACCGTCGCATTCAGATTTACAGTAACCGGCGCAGCAGCATTGTCAACCACCACTTCTTTGGTTTCAAAACCAATAGAACTGATGACAAGCGTTGCAGGCAGTTGAGACACATGTAAGGTAAAGTCACCTTTGGCATCGGTGAAGGTTCCCTGCGGGCCGCCTTTTACAGTAACAGACACTGCGGTGATGCCTTCCTGCGTGGCTGCGTTTTTTACTGTACCGGAAATTGTGATGGTTTGTGCAAAAGCATTCGTTAGTGAAAAAAGAACGGCCGCAAGCAATACAGCCGAAAAGCAAAAGCTTTTTCTCATAGTTAGAAATTTAGTTTTGAAATCATAACCAGTTCAACTGAACAAGCCTTAATGGGCATACGGCAAAAGAGTGAAGATTGAAAACACCGATAAAAAGCAAGCATCAATTTATAAGGACCAGTACCTTTCAATAGCGCTGCTTTACATCACATGGTTTCAATACATCCAAAAACGCAGTCAATTAACCGGCCTATTCGTTGCGGGAAAATAAGCATAACAATTTTTACAGGAAAATAATTTCGATGATTTAGGGTTATAACGCTTTGAATATAGCGGCCTTCCAAAAATTGAATTAGTTCCTTTTGATGAAAAAACGTTTTCCGGTTGGCCTGCATTTATTTTCTTCAAACACCTATTAGCATAAGTTGTTGAAATTTTTCAATGACCTTCGTGCTGCAAAACAATAGTTCAATTTATTTTCGCTCCATGGCTTCATTTCAATTTCCCGGTCAAACGGCTTTTTATCAGGGTAAGGTGAGAGATGTTTATACCATTAAAGATGATATTCTTGTGATGATCGCTTCCGATCGCATCTCGGCCTTTGATGTCATCCTGCCAAGACCCATTCCCTACAAAGGACAGGTGCTCAACGGCGTAGCGGCTTTTATGCTGCAGGCAACAAAAGATATTTGTCCCAACTGGCTTATTGATGTACCCACACCCAACGCTTCCATTGGCTATAAATGCGAGCCTTTTAAAATTGAAGTGGTGGTGCGTGGCAATTTGTGCGGCCATGCCTGGAGAACCTACTACAGCGGGCAAAGAATTTTGTGCGGCGCTTTAATGCCCGATGGCATGAAAGAAAATGATTTTTTTCCGAAGCCGCTGATTACGCCTTCCACTAAGGCAAGCGAAGGACATGATGAAGACATTTCGAAAAAAGAAATATTAGAGCAAGGGCTGGCTACAGAAGCTGAATGGAATGAAATAACGCATTATGCGCTTGACCTGTTTGCCAAAGGAAAAGAACTGGCTTTGAAACAAGGCCTGATACTGGCTGATACCAAATATGAATTTGGCAAGCGCAATGGCAGGATCGTGTTGATGGATGAAATTCATACACCTGACTCCTCCCGTTATTTTTATGCCGATGGTTTTAACGAACGCCAGCAAAAAGGCGAAAAGCAAAAACAGTTAAGTAAAGAATTTGTGCGTGAATGGCTGATACAAAATGAATTTATGGGCAAGCCCGGACAAACCGTTCCGGGGATGAGCGATGAATGGGTAGAAACCATTTCGAACCGGTACATTGAATTGTATGAAAGAGTGACGGGAACAAAGTTTGAGAAAACAAACCTGAGCGATGAGGAAACGTATGAACGGATTGTGAAGGGGGTTGAGAGATTGCAGTAAGCTGTTTTGGGTAAACGCAGCCTAAATAGTTCTGTGTACCATTAAAAGAACAGCTATTTTTCTAAAATCGTTTGGCAGTTTTTGCGGAATGTCATTGTATCTTTTAAAAATCCTTCAACAATGACATAGTCTTTAGCAAAGGATAAGACTTTATAAGGAGTTCCTTGTGCGATCAATAAAGTGTCGCCCTTTGCCGACCATGTCATGGGAAAGACAACATCTTTATCTTCAAAACGATACACTGAATTTGTGATCT
>JBQCJM010000207.1:0-8670 GCA_051952715.1 Flavisolibacter sp. | reverse complement strand
GTTCTTTTATCTTTTTCAGCATACTCGTTTATTTACTCTGGAAAAAAGATCTGAAACCTGTATGGAAATGGATCATTTCAATATTGCTCATTCTCTTTTCAATTACTATTGGCATTAGCCGCATTGTATTGCGCTACCATTATGCCAGCGATGTGGTGGCAGGGTTTTGTATGGGTTATAGCTGGGTGATCTTCTCGCTTTGGCTGCTGAACAAAATTCATGTTCGGATGAAATAAAACCTTTGATTTTGTTTTTGTTAAAAAAATTTTGGTAAAGAGTTGCAGATTAATCCGGCATGGTAAAAGCAAGTCTTAACAGGAAAATTATACTAACCTAAAAAACAGCATCATGCGGTCGAAAACAATTTTACTTTCCCTCCTTTTCATCGGTTCTCTCATTGCATTAAGCAGTTGTACCAAAGAAACAACCGTTAATAACACCAACGACCTGACAGGCACGTGGGATGTGGTGGGCATCAGTTCAAACGTGCCCAATGATTGGGATGGCGACGGTTACACAGAAACCGATATTTACAACACATACAACTATTGCCAGCAGGATATTGAATTGACTTTTGACAGAAATGGTTATGGACAATCGAGGCAGGGATGTAATGCACCCTGGGAAATGATGAACTGGCAATTGGGCAACAACCGTCTTGATATTTATATTCCTTCGGGAGACATCAATCTTTACGTCACACAATTTGACGGCAGCACACTCAGGGGTTACGACCAGGTGCAATCCAACGGAAGAACGTACAATATTACCTATACGCTGAGCAGAAGATATTAAAAAACAAGGTTGAAGATATAAGAGACAAGGCGCAAGAAAAGGAAATGCAGCAACTCCAATCTTGCGCCTTGATTTTTGTTCCCTGTACTCTTATTTGAATATTTTTCCAAAAAAATCTTTCATATCATTCCACGAAGCGCTGTCGGCAGCGGGATTGTATTTGATGGGCATCTTAAACTTTTCGGCATATTTATCGGCTTCCGGATTTGTGAAGGCATGTGTAGCATTAGGATATACTTTGAAAGTATAATCGGCGCCGACCGAATCCATGCTTTTTTTAAATGCATCTACCTGCGCCTGTGTTGCAAAACTATCGGCACCACCGTGACATACTAATATTTTTGCTTTCAGCAGGTCTTTATGAGGCGCCACGCCTTCCAGCCCGCCATGAAAACTTACAACACCATCAAAATTAGAACCCAGCTTGGCTGCATTTAAAACCATGGAACCGCCAAAGCAATAACCAATAGCAGCCGTTTGCGAAGTGTCGGCTTGCGGATAGGTTTTTGCTTTAGCCAAGGCTGCATCCAATCTAGCCTTGCCTTCTTGTGGATTGGAATAAAAAGCAGATGCTTCTTTTTGGGCTTCATCGGGATTATTGGCAATTTTTCCATCGCCATACATATCAACTGCCATAGCGAGATAACCGAGTTGCGCCAGTTGTTTTGCCCTCATGCGTGGATAATCGGTTAGGCCCCACCACTCAGGAACTACCAATACAATAGGACGTTTGCCCTGCTTTGAAGCATCGTAAGTGATGTAACCTTTCAGTGTTGTACCATTCGATGAATAAGTGACAGGCTCCTCTCTGATAGATGCGCTGTCAGCAGCGGCAGTGGATGTCATGCTATCTTGTTCCGATTTTTTTTCGTTACCGGCTCCATTGTTACAGGATGAAAAAATAAACGAACCTGTTAATACCATAGCGAAAGCTGATGTCAACAATTTCATGTAAGTTGGTTTTGTGGTTATAAAAATGCAAAAGCAAAATTCAGAAATTGTTGGAATACTTCAGCACCAGGTAAAAAATATTGAAAAGAATAATTTTAATATTAACGATCAATGATCAATGCTCAATGTTCAATTAAGTAAACAGCGTTTTTACTTTGTATATTGAACATTGAGCATCGAACATTTTTAAACCAGTTCATTCCCACTTTCCCTGGGTTACTTTTTTGTGGGTTTCCACTTCCTTCATAAACTCACCTGTGGCTTCGTCGGCATATAAACCGTAAGCATCCACCAAAGTGCCTTTGTCTCCGTCGCTTGTTTCAATGGCGTATAACACCGACATGTCATCGGGATTGGAAATACCTTCGAAGCGAAAGAAATTTGCTGCTGTTACATCTTTTGCTTTATACTTTTTCTTGCTGTCTTTTACGGATACCAGCCTGCCCTTTTCTACCCTGAATTGATCGGTATATCCTTTTTGCTCCAACCGCTCCAGGCACCTGTCCATATCAGTCATTTCTGTGGTTCTGTCATTGGCTTCTGTATATTTATCGCTGCGTGTTTCCTGCGAGTTTTTTGAGTCTAACGGGTCTTTATCAAATGCTTGCATAAAAAAGGTTTTTGATACTGTACCAGATACCAAAATAATGCCCTGATCAAGTGTGGAAATTTATTCCTTAAGGCAATGTTCATTTTACGGCCTCAATAAGCAATGCCCTCAATGGAATTTGCGAGCCGTACTGTTGTGCCTGCACAGCAAGTTCTTCACGAAGTTTTTGCTTTACTTCTTCACTAACAGCGGCTGGTTGCTTCTGCAGAAAAAAATAAAGTGGAGAACCATCTACAGTACCGGTTACAAAATCTTCCACACTGGAATACCTAGAAGTTTTTTCAACAACATTTATTTCAACCTTTTTAAAACCGGCTGCTCGTAACATTTGCCCGATCTCTTCTTTATCGAAAAAAGAGAAAGGGCCTTTCTTCATAAAGTCAGGAGCATCTTCGCCAAACATATCATCCATTACCTTGCTCAGAACAAAACTGCGTGGATTGTATAACATTTCGTCCCATACATTAAAAATAAATTTGCCTTCATCCTGCAACACACGGTAAACCTCTTCAAAAGCTTTTTGTTTGTCGCGAAAAAACATCACACCGAACTGGCAGATCACATGGTCAAAACTTTCGTTTTCAAAAGGCAGTTGCTGTGCATCGGCCACCTGCCATTGTACACTGCTGCCGGTAATGCTTGCCTGTGCCATCGCCATCATGTCAGCATTCAGGTCGGTTGCAACAAGTCGTCCATCTTTCCCAAGTAAAGAGACCAGGTGCCTGGTCACCCTGCCAGTTCCGCAGGCAAGTTCCAATACCTGTTTCAGCTCCTCATTTTTTAAACGCCCCGCTATATCCAAAGCATAAGGCTCAAACATAACAGGACCTAAATATTTATCGTAGTTGGCAGGAACAGAACCTGTAAAAGCGTTTGACATAACTGACAATTTATTTAATAGGCTAAAGTTCATAAAGACCAGGCGTATTAACTGCAACATAGCAGGTTTTTATAGGCATCGCTTTTTCACTTAAGCTTAATTTTGAGCGGCACCAAAAAAATAAAATGATCATAAAAAACATAGCCTACGGCAGTAATGAATACCAGCAAATGACTCAATTGCGTATAAAAGTTTTGCTTGAACCTATTGGCGTACCTGCACAGTATATTGTTCCTGAAAAAGAAAGAAATGACTTTTTTATAGCCGCCTTTGAAGAAAACAAAATAATCGGTTGCTGTGTACTTACGCCAAAGGAAAACGGAATGGTGCAATTGCGGCAAATGGCCGTATCGAAAGAAATGCAGGGAAAGAAGATCGGTGCGGCCATTATCGAGTTTGCAGAAACATTAGCCAAAGAAAATGGCTTCACTGTTGTAATGATGCATGCCCGCAACCCGGTGATCGGCTTTTATGAAAGATGCGGCTACACAATTTCCGGAGAAGAGTTTTTTGAAGTAGGCATCGGCCACCATAAAATGCAAAAGAACTTGCAGCAATAGCACATGGCTACAGTGTGTTACTCGTGTAACAAAAGAACCGCCTGCATAATTTTCTATTGCTTCGGCCAGAATATAAAGTAGATTCATAGACCTAAAAACGGTTTTATGAAACTGGCCTGCTTTGTTATTTTCTCCTTTATTTATACAGCTGCTTTTGCACAAACCAATAACCCAAAACCTTGCTCAGCGCCGCAGGCTTCAGAATTTGATTTTTGGCTGGGCGACTGGAACCTTACCTGGGGCGATACTTTGCACGGAACCAATCACATTGAAAAAATGTTTGGCAATTGTACAGTGCATGAAAACTTTTCCGATGCGGCTGCCAAATACCTCGGGCAAAGCTGGAGTGTGTATAATGCCAATTATAAAATATGGCAACAAACATGGGTAGATAACGCAGGCGGTTATACGCAAGTGTCCGGCGGCATGGTTGGCGATTCCATGATATTAACCACGCAGGAAAGAAAGGTGCCGGCCAATGTTAGTGCCACAGGTACAATGGTCAGCCGCATGGTTTACTATAATATCAAAGCCGATTCATTTGACTGGAGCTGGCAAGCCTCTACCGATGGCGGACATACATGGAAACCCAACTGGCAGATTCATTATGAAAGAAAAAAATAATTGCCTTCGCCGGCCACGAACCATGAACTGGCAACTATGAGCCACAAGCCATTCCTCTATGTCTCGTTCAACACCAGCGCATCCAAACTGCTCAGTCCAATATTTTTTTTCGATAGAAACCCTTCTGCATACTTCACGCCTATTCTTTTTCCCAACAACCTTGCTCTTGAAGTGATGGCTTCTAAAAAATCGGGATTGGAAAGATAGCTTTGCGGCTCAGTGCTGTTAGGATCGTGGAACTGCGTTTTGTAGGCCCTTACAGATTCCATGCGTTGCTCCCACACATCGCTTACATCAATGATAACATCGGGTTCGTAAAAACGATCCTGTATATAATGCAACAGCATTTTGGGCCGCCATTTTTCCTGTTCGTTGCCATCATCGCCGATGGTTTTTACCTGCCGCAAACCTGAAAGAAAACAGGCATCATAGATCATCCAGCCGCCACGGCCATGATCGGGATGACGGTCTTCCAAAATATTTCCTATGACGATTTCGGGTTTGTACTTGCGCAGCACTTTCACCAGTTGCATTTGGTGTTCTTCATTGTTTTGGAAAAAGCCATCACGCATTTTTAAATTTTCACGAACGGCAATGCCCATGATCTTTGCCGCATCGGCTGCTTCCTGGTAGCGGGTTTCAATAGTGCCTCTTGTGCCCAGTTCGCCTTGTGTAAGATCAACAATGCCAACTTTTTTTCCTCTTTTTATCTCATTGATCAAAGTGCCTGAACATCCCAATTCCACATCATCGGGATGCGCACCGATAGCTAATACATCCAGTTTCATGGCGGAAAGATACTTCAAGTTTATAGTTTGGGGTTTATAGTTTGAGGTTTGGGGTTTGAGCATCTTTAAAAATAGTAATCTCAAAAATTAATAGCGAAGTATGAGCAAAAGAGAAAAACTGAATTCATAACTGAACGGCTCTTTCAAGAGAAAAAGTAACAAGAAATAAAACAAAAAAGCTGCCCATTAAGACAGCTTTTTTTATTGCACTTAGTAAACCTTAAAACGTCTTGGTCATATTGGTTTTTTCATAACCAAACAATTCATCCACATTCAGCTTCTTCACTTCGCCATACTTCTTTAAATCATCTACATTGATCTTCTTTTCAGAAGCAATGACTGTGTAAGTGAATGGCTGGTTTTGAAACTGCTGCTTATGGTAAGCCGCAATATCAGCAAGCGTAATTTTATCTAACTGGTTGTACACCGTTTTGCGCAAATCTTCTGCCAGGCCTCTTTTCTTTGCAGAAAGGTAATTGAAGATGATACCATCTTTAGTGATGCGTTGTGTTTCAATATCCTTCTTCTGGCTCTTAACGGCATTGACAAAGTTTTGTTCTGTCTTTGGCAGGTCTTTCAGCAATTCGTTCATGCTGGTAATGGCATCGTTCATTTTATCGGCCTGGCTGCCTACATAACCCACAAAAGTGTAGTCATCTTCTTTCTTAGCCGGCGATTGCACAAAAGCATAAGTAGAATATGCCAAAGCTTTCGATTCACGAATGGTTTGGAAAACCACTGAACCCATGCCGCCGCCAAAATAGCTGTTGTACAAGCCAATCTTTGCCGTCTGCTTTGGATCGTATTGTCCAAGGTCACGCACCCAATATATTTCCGATTGCACGGCATCATAATCATTAAACAGCACCTGGTTAGTTGATTGCTTCAACGGCGTAAATACAATCGCTTTTGGTGTAGCTGTCCATGTTTTTGGCATTGTGTGCAGCTTTGCAATATCAGTGCTCAGTTTTGCAACAGGCGAAGGACCATAATACAATACATCATGTTTGTACGAAGGCAATGCGTGCAGCAAGGCAATCAAATCTTCTGCTTTCAATGATTTGATCTCTTCATCCGTCAACACATAATTATAAGGATTGTTAGGGCCGTAAATCGCATAGCTCCTGATGGCAGCAGCAATGGCCTGCTTGTTGGTTTTGTTGTTGGCACGGGATTTCAACATTCTGTCCTTCAACGCTTCCAATGCTGTGGCATCGGCTTTACAATTACGCAATAACTGTTCAAACAAAGCCACTGATTTATCAAAGTTCTCCTGCAGGCCGCTGATGGTAATAGTTGTTTCTTCATTGCCTGCATTGGCAGAAAAGCTGCTGGCCAAATTGTAAAACTGCTTGGTAATTTCTTCTGAAGAAGATTTATCAGTACCCAGGAATTGCAGATATTCCAAAGCAACCGGCAACAATTTGTTGTTGTAAGAACCCTGGTCGAAATAATAGTTCAGGCGGAACAAGCTGTTGTCCTTGTTAGGCACATACAACACATCGGCAATGCCCGCTTTACTTTTTTGAATGTCTTTATTATAATCGATCCATACCGGCTGCATGGCTGGCAGCGGATCTTTGGTAATGGCTTTTACAAAATCCGATTGTTTGCCTGCATTGGTTTCCACCGGTGTAATGGGTGGCTTCTCTACTTTCACAATGCTCTTGTCCTCGCCTTTGCGCTTATAGATAACTGCATAGTTATCGTCGCCAAAAAACTTATTGGCAAAGTCAACAATTTCTTTCTTGGTCACTTTCTCTGCTTCATCCAACTGTGCTACGTTTTTATCCCATTGCTGGTCACGGTTTTTGATGAACTGATCCATGATCTCTTCTGCACGGTTGGTATTGTTTTCCGTTGCTGTTATCTGGCTCAGTTTATAGTTGGCCACAATGGCTTTGATCAGCGATTCGTCGAAATCACCTTTCTTCAATTTATCAATCTGCTCCAGCAAAATATCTTTTACCTGCTCCAGCGTTTGGCCTTGCTTAGGATTAGCCGCCAGCAGAAAAACACCATAATCTTTATACTGGCGAACACCGGCACCTGCGCCCAATACTTTTTGTTGCTTGTTCAGGTTCAGGTCAAGCAAACCGGCTTTACCATTAGAAAGAACCGAAGAAGTCAGATCAGCCAAAAAAGCTTCTCTCGAACCGGCTGGTCCTGTACGGTACACAATGCGCATGGTTTCTGCCGAAGGGCCATAAATTTCTTTTACCACAGCGCCTTTTACAGGTGCTTCTACCGGGCCTTTGTATTCTTCTACCGGCTTTGGCTGCATGTAGCTGAAAGCAGCGTCGATCTTTTTGATCGTTTCATCGGGGTTCAGATCACCCGCCATTACAATGGCCATATTATTAGGCACATAATATTTGTAGTAATAATCACGAATGGCTTTCAGTGAAGGATTTTTTAAATGCTCAATGGTGCCAATGGTTGATTGCTGCCCGTAGTTGTGTGTAGGGAACAACAAGGTGTGCATAGCTTCCTGCACCTTCCAGCCGTCGTTATCCAGCGTACGGTTCTTTTCTTCGTACACCGCTTCCAACTCTGTATGAAAAATGCGGAAGATGGGATTGCGAAAGCGTTCGGCCTGGATGGCCAGGAACTTGTCCATAGCATTAGAAGGAATGTCTTCTTCATACACCGTTTCCTCTACCCAGGTATGGGCATTGGTACGCTGCGAACCGATGGAAGCCATCATCTTGTCGTACTCATTGGCAATGGCATATTTGGCGGCCATGCCCGACACGCTGTCAATGGTATGATAAATGGCCTTGCGCTGGGCCGCATCGGTAGTGTGATTATATTGTTCGTACAGGTCATCAATCTGGTCGAGGTAAGGCTTTTCCTTTGCCCAATCAAGCGAGCCGAATTTATCTGTGCCCTTGAACAACAGGTGCTCCAGGTAGTGTGCCAAACCTGTATGATCTTTAGGATCGTTGTTGCTACCCGTACGCACCGGTATGCGTACCGAAACACGGGGCTCTTTTTTGTTGGGCGAAAGGGCAACCGTCAACCCGTTCTTCAAGGTGTAAAAACGGGTGTTCATCGGGTCGTTGGTTACATACTTATAAGTGTAACCTCCACTGGTGGCTGTTTTCCACTCATACTTTTTTTGTGCCTGTGCAGTGCTTACCACAAGCAACAGCAGAAACAAATGCGTAAACTTCATACGTGTGTTTATTTTTAAGAAAGAATAAGCAATGTAAAATCCAGTTAGTTTTTCCTCGTGTAAGAAAGCATGTAAAATAAGGCTTATTTCATTGTGAAGGCTTACCGTATATCAAAAATTCAGATAAAGTTTAGTCCATGTTCGCTAACCCGGCTTTTGCTAACTTACGGTTAGCGGTTGTGCATTCGTTAGCAGAAGACCTTTGCCTTACTGATAACCACCTGAGGTACCAAAGCGTAATCAATGGAACAGCAAAAACCTGGAAAAGAAAAATTATTATCGAT
>JBQCJM010000206.1:0-18136 GCA_051952715.1 Flavisolibacter sp. | reverse complement strand
ATCGTTTTTAAAACAGTTTCTTTTCTTTTATCTAATTCTTTGAAGTAAGCAATTTCTTCTACAACGTTGCCAATTACCACCTCATCTAAATTGCCTGTTGCTTCTTTACGGTAACGGGCCATGAAAGGAATGGTAGCGCCTTCACTCTGCAATTGGTCAATGCTGCTAACTTGTTTTGCAGACAACGATAATTTTCCTGCAATCTGCTGTATATACTTCTGCTCCATTTGTTTTAGGATATTTTTTTAAGGGCTGCAAATCTAAAGTAAGACGGCAAACAAAAAATTAGATTATTTGAGAGGGGAAGTGTATACCTGGAAAAGAAAAAGAGACAAAGAGTTATCAAACAATAGTTCTCCCTGTCTCTTTCCCTTTAATCTTTCAGCTATTAATTAGCAAAGACTTTTTTTAGCAAATCAGTTGTTCTGGCCACAGGATCTTTCCTGATCTTTTGCTCTTCCAAACCAACCTGGTAAAAAATACCTGATAAAGCTTTTTCAGTCACGTAAGCTACAAGATCAGTATTCACTTTTTCGCTGCTGAATGTATTATAAGTACTAAAAACTGTGTTCCAATATTTAGTTGCATTTACTTTTTGCAAAGAAGCTTCAATTACAGGACGAAATTTCTCCGTAAGAGAAGCGGTCGTTTTATCTTTCAAGTAATTGGTAGCGGCAAAATCTCCGCCCTTTAAGATGCCTACACCATCCTGAATGCTCATACCTTTAATGGCATTCACAAAAATCGGTGCCACTTCTTTTGAAGCATCTTCGGCGGCACGGTTCATTGATAAAATAGCATTATCAACCTGCTTGCCCATGCCCAAGTTACGCAGTTTGGTTTCCACCTTTTTGGCTTCTTCCGGCATTAAAATTTTAATGGCTGCATCTTTGAAAAATCCATCTACGTTAGAAAGTTTTTGAGCAGCATTATTGGTGCCTACGCTCAGTGCTTCTTTTAAGCCACTAATAATTTCATCATTGCTTAGCCCGGATTTAGAACCTGTATTTAAAATTTTACCGATGCCCAGTTTACCTGAAGAATCTTTTTTCAACAAGCCTTTTAAGCCTTGTGCCTGTAAAGCAGATAGTGTAAAAAGCAGGGCGGAAAATAAGATCGTTTTTTTCATAGAATTTGTTTGTATACCGAAAGTAATAGGTTTGATTTTAAAACGAGGTTAAATAGCGTTTATTTTTAAGAGGGATAATTACTTAGTGATTTTCCAATCTACAGAGTTGAACAGGTTTATAATTAAAGCTATAGCCGTAATCATTAACGATCGACGATTCACGATATTTGTATCAGGCAACAATAAAATTTATGCAAATTTCAATTTGGGAAAAGGAAACCTTTTTTGCTCCGCAGGATGTAATTATTGTGGGTAGTGGTTTTGCAGGCCTATGGTCGGCTTTTTATTTAAAGAAAAAAAATCCCAAATTAAAGATCACTATTGTTGAGCGGGGACTTATTCCCACCGGCGCCAGCACCCGCAATGCAGGTTTTGCCTGCTTTGGAAGCCTGAGCGAAGTGGTGCATGATGCACAGGCCATGGGCACCAATAAAATGCTGGAACTGGTAGAGATGCGCTATAAAGGATTGGAACGCATTCAAAAACATTTTGAAAAAGAAGCAATTGATTTTGACTTATGCGGCGGGTACGAATTATATGATGCCGCAGAAAAAACTTCTTCTGAAGAATTGCAACACAATATTGATTACATCAACTCAGTTTTAAAATCTATAACCGGTACAAAAAGGACTTATAAATTAACTGACGATAAAATTTACAGCTTTGGTTTTGGCAAAACAAAGCACCTGGTCAAAAATAACCTTGAGGGTTATTTACATTCCGGTAAATTATTACAGGCTCTTTTGCTCCAGGTGCAATCAATGGGTGTGCAGGTTTTTAATAGCATTGAAATAAAAGCATTTGAAAAAATTAATGACCACATTGAATTAGTAACGAATCAACCTTTTAAACTCTCAACTGCTCAATTACTACTTTGCACCAATGCTTTCACTAAAAATTTGTTTCCTGAAATAGATATTATCCCTGCCCGCGGACAAGTGGTGCTTACTTCTCCTATCGAAAACCTTTCATGGAAGGGAACCTTTCATTCCGATGAAGGATTTTACTATTTCCGCAATTTAGGGAACAGGGTTTTGCTTGGTGGCGCAAGAAACAAAGCTTTTGTTGAAGAACAAACAACGGAAATGCATACGTCCGATTTTATTCAGCAGGAGCTGGAAAAATATATGCATGAAGTGATTCTCGCCGGTTATCATGGTCACTATAAGATTGAACATCGCTGGTCGGGCATTATGGCCATGGGCAGTGAAAAATTACCCGTGATAAAAGAATTAGCACCTAATGTTTTTTGCGCTGTGCGCATGAGTGGCATGGGCGTAGCTTTGGCGCCGGTGGTAGGAAAAGAAATTGCTGGGATGATGGTGTAAGTTTGTGGAGCTTCTATGCAAAGATGTAAACCTATTATGGTTTCTCACAGTTTAACCAATCTCTCACTTAATTTTTCTATTCCATTTTCTCCCCTCAAAAAATAAATTCCCGAGTTCAACGAAGACAAATTTATTTTCTGCGTTGATGAAGTGATTTTAATGGTTAAAGAAATACTGCCACTCATGTTAATGATTTGAACAGATTTCCCGATCCATTTTTCATCAAGGTTTAATGTTATTTCGTGGTTGGCAGGATTGGGATACAACTTAGCCAAAGACATAGGCAATGGCATTTCTTCAACAGTGTTATTCCAAGGCTTATTCAAGCCTTTGCTGTATAAGATGGTATTTCTCGGTCCGCCTGCATTGAACAAAGAACGCATTCTTTGTTTTTGTCCTTCGGTAAATAAATTCAAACAGGCATCGGCAGTATAGTCCATGTAGTTCATGTACATGTCGCCAAGTGTTCCATTGCTGCACGAACTACGAAAAGTATTGGGACAACCCGGTGTAAAGTTACCCTGCGTGGGTGTATCGTCCACCAGGTCGTCGCCACAATAATAATCGCCCCAAATATGTTTTAACCCCAACCAATGCCCTATTTCATGCACGGCTGTTCTTCCCAAATTATACACGCCACCAACATTACTGGTTCCAAATGCTGAAGCAGTGATCACCACACCATCCTTTTCCGCAGAACCGCCGGGCAGCGAAGAGTAACCTAATACGGACTGCAGATTTCCCACCCAGATATTCAGGTAGTACCGACTGTCCCATGCATCATCACCGCCCTGTGCACTGAACTTAATGTTATCATCCGATTTCCAGTAACTAACATTAGTTTTCTTATGAACAATGCCCGTGGTGGCTCTTCCATTTACATCGGCAGTAGCCAGCACAAATTCTATCTGCACATCGGCAGCAAATGGTTTAAAACGATCAGGCGTGTTTACCGAATCGGCATTATCTCTTCTGAAGTCGCGGTTCAACGCATCTATCTGGCTTTTCACCTGTGCATCAGAAATATTTTGAGAAGGCGTACTATACAAAACATGCACTACAACAGGAACTGTAATAACATTTGCTGCGCCGGAACCGTTTAACCTTGCGTTGGTCTTTTGACGTTGAATAAAATTTTCAACATCAGCAAGCCTGTTTGATAAAGATGGATTGGAAACTTTTTGAGCGTTTATATACGATTGTGTAGCACATTCACGCTGTGCCAGCACAATAGAAGAAATGAGTATGCAAATGACTAATGCTGTCGTCCTCATAGTTCCAGGGTTTATAGTCATGCACAGGCTATGGAAACAATCTTTTACCGGATGTTGGAAAATGACAGATAGAGGATAAAAATGAAATTCCCAGGAATTGGAAGAATTAAAGACGGCAGATTAAGTTTGGGGAGATCTTTTTTAGGATACGTGGGAAGGAAGACCAAATATAATTCCAATTCGAACATAAACAAAGAATTAGAATTATTTTGTTTAACAAAAGTCTTTTTCTGCATCCCTTATTTTTGTTTGATGAAAAAAATTTGCCAACTGCTTTCCTTTTTATTAATCCTTTTTTTTATTGGTTGTAATAACAATAACGACACCGGCAGCACTGATGCTACAACTGTAAAACCCGTTCCTGCATTAAGCTATAGTGTTGTTTCAGTGCAGCCGCACGACACCAGCTTTTATACAGAAGGATTAGAATTTTATAATGGCACCCTGTTGGAAAGCACTGGTTTAAAAGGCAAATCCAGACTGGTGCAAACAGATCTCACCACCGGAAAAACTTTAAAAAAAGTTGACCTTGATACGAATTACTTCGGCGAAGGCATTACTGTATTGCACGATACACTTTACCAACTTACGTGGCAGGAGCATACAGTATTTGTATATACGGCCAAAGACTTTAAAAAAATAAAACAATTACCTCTTAATCCCGAAGGATGGGGACTAACCAACGATGGCAAAAATTTGATTGCCAGTGATGGCAGCAGTAACATCTACTTTTACGAACCACAAACTTTTAAGTTGTTGCGTGTGCAGGCCGTTACCGAAAACGATGCCCCTGCTGTTAACATTAATGAACTGGAATATGTGAACGGCTACGTTTATGCCAATCAGTGGCAATACAATTACATTCTGAAAATTGATCCTTCCAATGGCCATGTAGTGGCTAAGATGGATTTGACAGAATTGGTGAACAAGGTAAAAGCTGCCGATCCGCAGGCGGAAGTATTAAATGGCATTGCGTACAACCCTGCTACAAAAAAGTTTTATGTTACCGGCAAAAACTGGCCACAGATTTACGAGATTCAGTTTCAATTTTAAGCAAGAGCAAAGAAAGGCACAAGGAAAAGGCATGGCATGAGTCCCTGCTTCTTTGCAAGTTATCTGCTGCGGCACTTTATTAAAGGCAAGTTCTTATTTCTTGGAAGAATACCTAACAAAAAAGCAGGATTTACATCCTGCTTTTCATCTATAATTCTCTTAAGCTGCGTTCTATTTTTCAGACGACAGACCCGCCATTAAATAGTCCTTATGCATACGGGAAATATTGGTGATTGAAATTTCTTTTGGACAAACCGCTTCGCAGGCGCCTGTAAAGGTGCAACTACCAAAGCCTTCTTTATCCATTTGATCAATCATGCTCAACACACGGTTCTTTCTCTCTGGTTGTCCCTGTGGTAATAAAGCCAGGTGGGCCACCTTAGCAGAAAGAAACAATGATGCAGAAGCATTTTTACAAGCTGCCACACAAGCGCCGCAACCAATACAGGCTGCTGCTGCAAACGAAGCGTCAGCTTTATCTTTTTCAATAGGAATGGCGTTGCCATCTACCGCATTACCGGTGTTTACAGAAATAAAACCTCCGGCCTGCACCATACGATCGAAAGATGTGCGGTCAACCACAAGATCTTTAATGACTGGAAAAGCATTGGCACGCCAGGGTTCCACCACGATGGTATCACCATCTTTAAAGGCACGCATATGCAATTGACATGTAGTGGTTGCATGCCACGGTCCGTGCGGACGGCCATTGATGTGCATTGAACACATGCCACAAATACCCTCGCGGCAATCGTGGTCGAAAGCAATAGGATCTTTTCCTTCGCGAACAAGGCGTTCGTTCAACACATCAAACATTTCAAGGAAAGACATTTCCGACGAAATATCCTGCACCTGGTATGTTTCAAATTTTCCGTCACTGTTTTTGTTTTGTTGTCTCCACACTTTGAGTGTGAGATTCATGTTATAATGTTCCATAACCCAGTCACACTCTCAGCCCTGAAGGGGAGCATCAGCGCTGCTATGCCCCTCGAGGGTGAGAGTTTTTTGTTGATTTATATTCTTATAGTTGAAAAGTGCGACGCAACAGAAGTTTAATAGTAAATACAACAGCTGGCTACACAATAATCAACTTTGTTTAAAGAACTAATTATAATAAGTAAAACTTTCCAGCCATAGTCTCTTAAGGGCAGGGCATTACTTATAACTCCGCTGCGTTGGCTTCACCACATCATACTCCAGCGGCTCTTTGTGCAACTGCCAGTTTTCATCGCCTTTGTATTCCCACGCACTTACGAACATAAATTCCGCATCGTTGCGCAAAGCCTCTCCTTCTTCAGTCTGGCTTTCTTCGCGGAAGTGGCCACCACAGCTTTCGCTTCTTTGCAAAGCATCCATGCACATTAACTCCCCGAGTTCAATAAAGTCTGCCACACGGCCGGCTTTATCTAATTCGGGATTAAATTCATTTACACTTCCAGGAATTTTTATATCGCTCCAAAACTCTTTTCTTAACTGGCGAATTTCTTCAATAGCTTCCTGCAACCCCTGTGCATTGCGGGCCATGCCACATTTATCCCACATAATTTTTCCGAGGCGCTTGTGCATGCTCTCAACGGTTTGAGAACCTTTGATATTCATTAACCGGTCAATTCTTTCACGCACCGCTTTTTCTGCTTCTTCAAATGCCGGATGTGAAGTAGGAATAGCTGCTGTACGAATTTCATCTGCCAAATAATTTCCAATAGTATAAGGAATTACAAAATACCCATCGGCTAATCCCTGCATCAATGCTGAAGCACCAAGGCGGTTAGCACCGTGGTCAGAAAAATTACATTCGCCCAATGCATATAAGCCGGGAACAGAAGTCATCAATTCATAATCAACCCAAAGGCCGCCCATGGTATAGTGTACGGCAGGATAAATGCGCATGGGCACTTCATATGGATTTTCACCTGTGATTTTCTCATACATATCGAACAGGTTACCATATTTTTCTTTCACCACTTCTTTACCCAATTCAGTAATGGTTGCTGCATCGGCATGATCGAGGCTGCGCTTATTGGCTTCCACTTTTCCATAGCGTTGAATAGCGGCAGCAAAATCTAAATAAACAGCCTGCTTTGATGTACCTACGCCATAGCCTGCATCGCATCTTTCTTTGGCTGCACGGGACGCTACGTCACGAGGAACGAGGTTACCAAAAGCCGGGTATCTTCTTTCTAAATAATAATCTCTTTCTTCTTCAGGAATATCTTTTGACTTGCGGGTATCGCCTTGTTTTTTAGGCACCCAAATTCTTCCGTCGTTCCGCAACGATTCTGACATCAGTGTTAATTTCGACTGGTGCTCGCCCGTAACGGGTATACAGGTTGGGTGAATTTGTGTGTAGCAGGGATTACCAAAATAAGCACCTTTTTTATGTGCCTTCCAGATAGCAGTTGTGTTGCTACCCATGGCGTTGGTAGAAAGATAAAATACGTTGCCATAACCACCACTGCATAAAGCCACCGCATGACCGAAATGTCTTTCCAGTTCCCCGGTAATTAAGTTCCTGGTAATGATGCCACGGGCCTTGCCATCAATTTTTACAAGCTCCAGCATTTCGTGGCGGGTGAACATTTCTACATTGCCTAATGCCACCTGTCTTTCCAATGCCTGGTAAGCACCGATCAATAATTGCTGTCCTGTTTGTCCTGCAGCATAAAATGTACGCTGCACCTGCACACCACCAAAGGAACGGTTGCTGAGCAACCCCCCATATTCTCTTGCAAACGGCACACCTTGCGCCACGCATTGGTCAATAATGTTAGCACTTACTTCGGCAAGACGATGCACATTAGCTTCACGTGAACGATAGTCACCACCTTTGATGGTATCATAAAAAAGACGGAACACTGAGTCGCCGTCGTTTTGATAATTCTTTGCTGCGTTGATGCCGCCCTGCGCTGCAATAGAGTGAGCACGGCGGGGAGAATCCTGAAAGCAAAAAGCTTTCACTTTATAACCCATTTCTCCTAAAGATGCGGCTGCAGAAGCTCCGGCCAATCCTGTTCCTACCACAATGATTTCAATCCTTCTTTTATTGGCAGGGTTTACCAACTTCACATGTCCTTTATAATCTTCCCATTTTTTTTCTAACGGTCCTGCAGGAATTTTTGCGTCAAGCATAAATCAATTTGAAAATTTGAAAATCTGAAAATATGCCAATGATATTTTTATTTCAACTAAACTATTTGTAGGGACTTACCCACTGGAAATACATACTGATAGGCATTAAAGCAAACAGTATGCAAACAATAATGCTGAAGCCATAGCCCAGACCTTTAAGCATGCTTAAATATTTTTTATTGTGTACACCTATGGAACGAAATGCTGAATGAAAACCATGTAGTAAGTGAAAACAAAGCGCTGCCACACCAATTAAATAAACGATGACTACCCAGCCTGTTTGAAAGGTTTCGAACATTAGTGTATATAGATCATGCACATCTCTGCCATAATAAGTTTTTTCGCCCAGGTTGGCCTGCGTAATACGTGAAGGCACCCAAAATTGCGATACGTGCATGATAAGATATAAAAAGATCAGCGTACCAAGGATAGCCATGCTACGGCTCATCCAGGTGCTGCCACGGTTGCCAAGGCTCACCTGGTAACCTTTGCTTCTTTTGCCGCGATTGATGGCTTCCACCATATAACCTTGTATGATGTGCAAAAGAAAACCGGCGAATAACCCAATTTCAATAATGCGGATCACCAGGGATGCACCCATAAAATGAGCCGCCCTGTTAAACATAGATCCGTTGTCACTGGGATTAAAAAAGGGAAGGTCATAAAAAATGCAAGAGTTCAAACCCACATGAACAAGTAAGAAACTGATAAGAAACAAACCCGATAACGCCATCACTATTTTTCTACCAACAGCAGACGTGAAGAAGTGCGACCATTTCATAAGCTATAGGAGGGGTTGAAAAATTTGACGCAAAGGTAAGGGTAAGGAAGAGAAAATCGAACAGATGAACAAGGAATGTTGAATTTAGAACTAGGCGCCTTGTTGCGTAACCTCTATATATAAATGAATACAAATGCTCAATGCACAATACTCAATATTCAAGAGGGAAATTTAAGTAATTTTTCAAATGGAAGATTTACACCGGCAAACGCTTGTTGAGCTCTTCATCAATTTTTCTGAATAAGTGAAAAGGCTTATAGATGCGCCAATCAGTAATGGTCATCAGCTCAACGTAATAATTCAGCTTTGCTTTTTTAAAATCATGCTGCGTAGCTTCGGGCATGTTCAGGCAAACGATCCAGCCGTTGTTATCGCTTACTTCTTCATACCATTCTTCGTAATAATCCTTATCGCCACTATGAAAATTTAAAACGTTCTCCGCTATCAAGATAAATTTGGTGATGCCCTGATATTGAAACTCGTCAATAACGTCCCGCTTTAGTGTCATGATATCATTTTCAATAGCATCGTTCCATTCGCCTATCAATTCTATAATCACATAATGTTCGTCATAATTGGCCTGCAATACTTTCAGATATAATGTGCGGCTACCAAACTCATCCCACTGCGGATGGATATAAAAGTTGTAAACGGCTGAGGTAAATTCAAATTCAGAATATTCCCGTTGATAAAAGGGAGATCTTTCATCTTCTTCGCTAACATAAATATGCCGCCAATTATAAAAAGGTTCGATGTCGTGCATGAAGTAATTTGACAATCAGCAAATTTGACAATTTGAAATGAGTGTTCAGTTCAATTTTCGTTAATTGTTCAAAAAGCGTTCTGAACATAGAAGTGAACGACGCTACATTCACCTGTTTGATTCTAAAAGCTATCAGAATTCCGGAGAGCCGCCAGCATACTTCTTTTTAAAAGTTTGCTATCATCAGCCTTTCAAATTAGCATTGTCTACAGCCTTTTTCACACTGCCATATTTCAACAGTAATCCCTTTGCTTTTTCGTAATCGTTCAGGTTCAAATTATCCATTATCATTTTCGTGCCACGGTCAATAAGTTTTTCATTAGTCAGTTGCATGTTCACCATTTTATTGTCTTCTACCCTGCCCAATTGAATCATTACTGTGGTGGAGATCATGTTGAGGATGAGTTTTTGCGAGGTGCCGCTTTTCATTCTTGTACTGCCGGTAACAAATTCAGGACCCACTTCTACTTCAATAGGAAAATCTGCTACATCGGTTAAGGGAGAACCCGGATTGTTGGTAATGCATCCTGTAATGATTCCTCGTTTCTGGCATTCTCTTAAGGCACCAATTACATAAGGCGTAGTGCCGCTGGCCGCTATGCCTACTACTACATCTTTATTGTTGATGTCGTAGTTTTTTAAATCGTGCCAGCCCTGCTCAGTATTGTCTTCTGCATTTTCAACAGCCTTGGTTATGGCTTCATCACCACCGGCAATAACGGCCACTACTAACCCATAAGGAACGCCGTAAGTAGGCGGGCATTCACTGGCGTCTACCACGGCCAGGCGTCCGCTGGTACCGGCACCGATGTAAAACAATCTGCCACCCGCCAGCATTTTATCTGAAATGGCACTTACAAGTCTTTTTATTTGAGGAATTGCTTTTTCTACCGCATCAGGTACTGTTCTGTCTTCGTTATTGATATTGGTGAGAATTTCACTGATGGTCATTTTTTCCAAATGCCTGTATTTACTCGGCTGCTCGGTAATTTTTTCGAAATTGTTCAAGAGGTTAGGTTTAGGTTTTTAAGTTTAAGCGTTTATGAAATTCACAGGTTTATAAAGTTCACCATGTCTAACATCAATCAGCTGGTATCGGCCTCTATTCATGATATTTTACCAATCCCTGCATTGGATTTTTCAGAATGGTTCCCAATTCAAATTCGTAAGAATTACACAATTGCTGAACCACATCTTTAAAGCCGTCTGCCACACTGCCTACAAAGCTTACCGGGTATTTCCACACTTCGTTATACTTACACAAGTGCTGAAAGAAAAAATCGTTCAGCCCGTCCTCAATAATATTCTCGATCATGTAATGGCCACGATTTTCAGCCAAAAACATAGTGAAGCCCGCAAGGTAACGATTTGGCAGAGGCTTTTTATATACGTTATCCAATATTTCTACTTTATTGGTTACAAACTTTGCATCGAAGCGGGCACGCAGGTCTTCATCAAAAGTGTTGTATAAATAATATTGAACCACTTTTTTACCGAGGTAAGCACCGCTGCCTTCATCACCTAACACGTAGCCAATTCCGGGGCTGTTTTTTTTAATGACCCTGCCATCGTAATAACAACTGTTAGAGCCTGTGCCTAAAATGCAGGCTATTCCTTTTTCGTGCCTGCATACGGCTCTTGCTGCAGCCATCAGGTCAGTATTGACATCACTATTTGCCTGTGGAAATACTTTACGTAAAGCTTTTTTGATGCTCTTTACATTTTCGGGATTGGCACAACCGGTGCCGTAATAATAAATTTCTTCTACGGTTATGTTTTTAAGCTTGCTGCACAATTCAGTTTGTACCAATGCGGCAATTTGTTCTGTATCTAAAAAATAAGGACTGATGCCCTGTGTAAATATTGTTTTCTTTTTCCCGTTGTTGATCAAAATCCATTCTGCTTTGGTGGCTCCGCTATCGGCTATTAATCTTACTGGCATTGGCTAAAGTATTGTTGAAATATTGCGTGAATATCTATTCATTCTTTCAAAACAGCTATTTTGCAAAATAATTTACAAAGTAACAGCAGACGATGAGGAATAAAAAATTACAGGTTTGGCTTCCGCTGATTTTTTCTGTGGTGATGATAGGCGGTATGTTTTTCGGTTTCAAGTTGCACCAGCAAACAGGAAGCAGGGATGGTTTTTTTAAAACGAACAAAAAAACTTCTTTGCAGGAGGCGTTGGAACTGATACAGGACCGCTACGTTGATTCTGTAAAAATGGATTCTTTGCAAAATGACGCCATCACAGATGTGATGAATCATTTAGATCCGCATTCGGTATATATACCCGCTTCTAACGTTAGTGAAATGAACGAAGACCTGGTGTGAAATTTCCAGGGCATTGGCATTGAGTTCAGCATTTTTGATGATACAGTACATGTGTTATACGTGGTGCCCAATGGCCCAAGCGATAAAGCCGGTTTGCACATTGGCGATAAAATTTTGAAAGTAAACGACTCTTCTGTTATCAGTAAAACTCTGCCCAGTGTTGACATCCGTAAAATGATCCGCGGCGCCAGTGGTTCTAAAGTAAAGCTTACAGTGCTTCGTGGCAATACGGTTCAATATTATGATGTGATGAGAGGCACCATTCCCCTGCCCTCGCTTGATGCCGCTTACATGCTGGAACCTGGCACCGGCTATATCAGGCTTAATAAATTTTCTGAAACTACTTACCGGGAGTTTATGCAGTCTATCGAAGCTTTGCAAAAACAAGGCATGCAAAAACTGGTGCTTGACTTGCGGGGCAACGGCGGTGGATTTATTAACCAGGCTGTAAATATTGCAGATGAATTTTTAGATGATAACAAATTGATTGTTTACACTGAAGGCACCAATATTAAAAGACAGGATTATAGGGCCAGCAAAGAAGGTGTATTTGAAAAAGGCAAACTGGTGGTGCTGGTAGATGAACTAACAGCCAGCGCCAGTGAAATTTTAGCCGGCGCCTTGCAGGACTGGGACAGGGCAACCATTATTGGAAGAAGAAGCTTTGGAAAAGGTTTGGTGCAGGAGCAATATAGTTTGGCTGATGGTTCGGCCATTAGATTAACAGTGGCCCGTTATTATACACCTTCCGGCAGAAGCATTCAACGGCCTTACGACAAAGGGAAGAAAGTGTATATGGAAGAAATTTATAACCGCTACGAAGATGGCGAGTTGCTGACGGCTGATTCCATTCATCTTTCGAAAGACAAACCTTATAAAACCAATGGTGGCCGAACGGTGTATGGCGGTGGGGGCATTATGCCCGATATTTTTGTTCCTATCGACACCAGTCTTTACACACGCAGCGTTACCAAACTTTACCTTGATGGCCGCTTCAACAATTTTGTGTACAAATATTACATTAGCCACCAGCCTTTGTTTGATCAATATAAAACCCCTTCCGACCTGGCTACCAAATATCAAAATACCGGCGATGCCTGGAACCAATTGGTTAACTATGCTATGAAGGACAGCATCAATCTTTCAAAAATTCCTGAATCCGATAAGAAAAATATTCAGAACCGCATTAAAGCTTACCTGGCAAGGTTAAAATGGAGAACCGAAGGTTTTTATGAAGTGTATAATTTGTACGACCCGGTCATTAAAAAAGCCGAAGAAAGTTTGACCAAATAAAAAAAACCTCCGTTGCAGCGGAGGTTTTTTTTATTTGGTTCTGGTTTAAATGTTGTTATCCTTTTTGTTCAACCACTCTTTCTTTTCAATAGCGTAAGAGATAATTAAACCCAATCCGCCTCCAATAGCTATCAGCGAAAAATAAATAGCGGGGTTCTCATCATGCCGGCTTGTTCTGATGTTTAGATCAATGATATAAGCAATAAGTAAACCCAAACCGGCGCCAACAAAGAGCAATCCATTTTTTAAACTGCGATATGGTGCAGGCCGGTTAGCAAATTCCTTAGGGTTGAAGCCCTTTTCCAGCATAGAAAGGTTTTCTCTTGTTTTCAGGTAATAGATACCAAAGATCATAGCGAAAGCGCCTAAAGAAATTAAGATCGGAATTAAAAACGGTGACATACATTAAGTTTTATTTTTTAAAAATTTTGTTTGGTTGCCAGCCTTTTCAGGCATTTAAACTATCTGACTACAACTTGTTGACCCAGGTTACAGATAAGTTCAAACTTTTTTAAAGAACTGGTTTACAGAACATAGGACTACGGGTGTTTCAGTTAGGTTACAGGTAATTGGTGGGGTTCTAAGTTCGGGGTTTGGGGTTAAAGATGCAATAGTTCCATAACTCCACTACTTTACAAATAGAATGAAAAAACTAACAGCTATAAACTTCGAACCCCGAACACAAAACCTCGAACCATAAATATTATCTTGCACCTGTAACCAACTACTACAATAAGGAGTCTTATACTTCAGAATGCACACCGAACCTGCCGATATGGACATCATTAGCCTGGTGTTGAAAGGCGATCATAACGCCTATGCAACCTTGGTGAACCGTTACCAGAACTATGTTTTTACCATAGTGCTGCGTTACGTAAAAGGCCGAGAAGATACGGAGGAAGTGGCGCAGGATGTATTTGTAAAAGCCTATCGTTCACTGGCTGCTTTTAAAGGCGATTCCAAATTCAGTACCTGGCTGTATACCGTTACCACTACTACCTGCATTACGTTTTTACGCAAGAAAAAACTGGAAGTGCATTCATTGGATAATGAGCGGGTTTTTGAAGTGGCCGACAGTGTGGACAGTGGCATGAGTGCTAACCAGATCGAACAAAAGAGCAAAGTGAATATGGTGAACGAAGCCATTAAGTTGTTGAGTGCCGATGATGCGCAGGTAATTACCCTGTTTTACAAGGGCGAACAAACGCTGGAAGAAATAGCACAGATATTAGGAAAAGAGACCAACACCGTAAAAGTGCAATTGCACCGGGCCAGGGGCCGGCTGAAAGAAAAAATGGAAAAATACTTTAGTGATGAAGTAAGAGATATTTATTAAACATTTTAAACTTAGGTTATGGATAACCTTAACGACATAGAAGTAAAATTGTGGGCCTACATTGATGGCTTTAGTGACGCAGGTGAAAGAACGGCCATTGAAAAACTGATCGCCGAAAATGCTGAGTGGAAAGCTAAGTACCACGAGCTGCTGGAAGTGCACCAGTCGCTTAACCTTATAGAACTGGAGCAGCCTTCTTTACGCTTTACCAAAAATGTAATGGAAGAAATTGCACGGTTGCAAATTACCCCTGCTGCCAAACAATATATCAACAAAAAAATCATTTGGGGCATTGCAGCTTTCTTTATTACGGTTATCGTTGGTTTTTTAGTGTATGGTCTTTCGCAGATCAATTGGTCTTCGCCAGGCGGTGATGTAAATAGCGGCGTGCTGGACAAAATTGCGGATGCCGATTACAGCAAGATGTTCAACAATACATTCGTCAACATATTTATGATGCTGAATGTGATACTGGGACTGATGTTGTTTGACAGGTACTTAAATGATAAAAAGAAGAAACTAATAAAAGAAGCTTGATGGTCATGCATCATCAGGTTCGGTGTAAGCCCTTCTGTTTTCAGAGGGGCTTTTTTGATCGGCAGTTTTTATATGCATCACCAGTTTATATCCGGAACCTGTTATTTCAACGCACTTAAGATCTCTTTTACCGAAACCTGCTTTTTATAATCTTCATTAAAAAAACGGAACGTTACAGCACCATCGCTATTGATAACATAAGCGGCGGGCACAGGCAGCATGGCTTGTTTTTGGTTATTGAGCTTTAAAAGATCGACACCGAAATTTTTATAGCGGGCAGCGCTTCTTTCATCTACCGTAAAGGCCACGCCATATTGATCGGCTATTTTCATTCCTTCATCGGAAATAATCGAGAAAGTGGCGCCGGTTTTGGCCACGGTAGAATCAATGCCGTCTTTGCCTTCGGGAGTAATAGCCACCAGTGTTGCCCCTTTTGCCGTGATCAACTGCAACGAATCATTCAAATGCTTTAATTCTTTACTACAATAAGGACACCAGTAACCACGATAGAAAATAACCACCACAGGTCCTTTTTTCCGCAGGTCTTTTAAATTGACCAGATTCCCATTTTGATCTGTCGCCTTGAAATCAGCAGCTTTCGAATTAATGAAAAGCCCTTCGGGTTTTTGCTGCGCCGTTACCACTAAAACACATAACAGCGATAAGAAGGAAAAGATAATTTTTTTCATACCACGAGTTGTAGCATAAAGTTAACAGGCAGATTTCTGCTCTCTGCAAAATAGATGACTATTAACAGATTTTTGAGAGCCTATCCGACTTTTCTTATCAATGGCGTGCATGGACTCATTTCTTAAACATAAAATAAACAGCACCAAGCAAAAGTGCAAAGCTTATTAAATATTTTGGCTGGAAGGGTTCTTTTAAAACAATGACGGCAAATACACTGAACACTGTGAGTGTTATTACTTCCTGCACAATTTTTAGCTGGTAAGCATTATAACCATCCATAAAACCAATGCGGTTGGCCGGCACCATCAGGCTGTATTCAAATAAGGCGATCAGCCAACTTAAAATAATGGCTTTCCACAGAGGCCAGCCCGTGTGTTTTAAATGATAATACCAGGCGGTGGTCATGAAGATGTTAGAGGCCGTAAGCAGGCCGATTGTTTTAAGCATATTCCCTGTCCCCTGAAGGGGAGACTTAGACCGAAGATAGTTTTCTTGTTGCAATTTTTGCTTCTATTTTAATGCTTTACACTCTTTATCCAGCAAGAAATATTTCTCACAAACCCTGTAAAGATGGACGTACTTCAACAAAAAAAAGACAGCCTGGAAGACTGTCTGAAATGGTAAAGTATTATAAGCCTAAGTCTCCCCTTCAGGGAGACAGGGGACATTAATTCAAACTCCTAAAGTCAACCGGCACCAGTTTGCTTACGCCAGGCTCCTGCATGGTTACGCCGTAAATAACATCTACAGTGCTCATGGTGGTTTTATTGTGCGTAACAATAATGAATTGAGAGTTGTTGCTAAACTCACGGATCATGTTGGTGAACTTACCTACGTTAGCATCATCAAGCGGGGCATCCACCTCATCCAAAATACAAAATGGCGCAGGCTTAATCAGGTAGATGGCAAATAGCAATGCAGTAGCCGTCAGTGTTCTTTCTCCCCCGCTCAACTGGCCAATGCTGCTCGGCCGTTTTCCCTTGGGCTTGGCCATAATATCAATACCTGTTTCGGCAAGGTTATCAGGATTCTCCAGGATCAAATCACACTGGTCGTCTTCGGTAAATAAAGCCTTGAATACATTTTTAAAATTTTCACGAACCTGGTTGAAGGTTTCTAAAAACTTTTGATTGGCGGTTGTTTCCACTTCGGCAATAGTTTGCAATAAACTTTGCTTGGCATTTACCAGGTCATCTTTCTGCTCCACAATAAACTCGTAGCGCTTTTTCATTTCTTCAAAAGCTTCGATGGCAGTTGGATTTACTTCACCTAAATTCTCCAACCGTTTTTTCATGCGATCAGATTTTTCCTGTAACTCTTCAACCGGCGTTTCAGAGATACGTGGCTCATCCAAAATATCTTCCAGCACAATTTTAAATTCCACGTTCAGGCGTTCTTTCATTCCTGCCAATTGCAGCTTTACATCTGTAAGCTTGTCTTTGATCTCGGATAACAAATGTTCTATCTGCTCCTTCTCTTTTACCTTGTGGCGCAGCTCACTTTCTTTTGCACTTAGCTGGTTGCGCAAATTATAATATGCCTGGTCGGCTTCATTTAAAGTGTGCTCTTCCTCCGATTTTCTTCTTATCAATTCATACAAACCTTCTTCTACCTGTTTTAAATTCTCTTCGGAGCTGGAAATATTCTCTGTAGTTTCTTTCAGTTGAACCGTGTTGGTTGCTACCTGCGTTTTTAAATCGTTCAGTTGATTGCTCTTGAATTGCAGTTCCTGTTTCAAAGCGCTGATCTTGCTTTGTTCACGGGTAGTTTGCAAATTCAAATTGTTGTATTGCGTGTTGATCTCGTTGTACTCCAGTTCAATATTCCTGTAAGCCGTTTCTGCTTCCTGCAACTGTGTTGAGTAATCGGCCAGCGTTTGATTTAATTCAGTTAATTGGCCCCGAACGTTTTCAATGGAAGCATGCGTAGCATCTAGCTGTCCCTGCAGGTCTTCAATTCTGTTTTGAGAAGTGGATTGTGAATGCTGTAAATTTTCAAGCTTGTTTTGCAGTCCGTATAACTGGTTATTCAATTGCTGAATTTCCTGCTCCGTCTGGCGAATTACATTTTCTTTCAGATCGGCATTGAAGGCAATCACTTCATTATGGCGGGCTTGTATCTGCGCATTCAAATCGTCAACCACAGTTTTTTGTGCAGCAATTTCTTCACGCAGTTTTTCCAGGTTTTTAGCACGGCCAATTTTCTTTCCTTCAAACAAGCCTACACTTCCACCGGTAAGTGTGTAGCTGCCTTTTACATACTTACCGCTTTTTTCAAGAATGACAAAGCCGTTACTGTTTTCCAACGCTGCTTCATCATCAGCAATAAATACATTGCCCAATAATTGTTCGGCCAACTTGCGGTACTGGCCATCCACTTCAATCACATCCAATGCACTAATGGTGCCTGCAGGCTGATGATCAGGAGAAACAATTACGGCATCGTTCACTTTATCCAATAAAAAGAAATTGGCTTTCCCTTTTTTATTG
>JBQCJM010000205.1:0-2766 GCA_051952715.1 Flavisolibacter sp. | reverse complement strand
CAAACGGTTTGCTGCGGTCATAATACAATCTCGGCAAGCCCGATACTTCGCTGGTTTTGTGTGTGGCTTCAAAACCTTTATACGTAATTTCTACAGATTTTGATCTGTCTAATTTCCAGGCAACAGGAAATGCAGTTTGGTTTTGTTGTTGTTTTTTCGTTTGCTCTCTTAATGCAATAATTTCTTTGTTGTGCTGCGATGCAAATTCAATAAAGCTTTCTTCCAATGCTCTCGTCGCTTCCACTCTTTGTTTGTAAGGCTTTAGCATGTGTGTTTCAGGCATAAAAGAAAATGTGTTCCAAAGCGTAGTGTAGCCTGTGCTATAGCGTGGACTGTCCCAATATGCACTCCAACCTTTTTCAGGTGTTTCGCCAAAATGATTCACGTACGGAACCAGGTCAAATCCTTTTGCCTTCATTAAAGTATATAAGGCAGGTTCAAACTGCTGGTCCAGAAAGTCTCCCATTGCTCCACCCAATTTGTTGTGTTGCGATGTAAGCAATGTCATTACATGCTGGTAATCGGCGCCATCGCTTACGTGGTTATCAACAAAAACTTCAGGATCTAAAAGATGAAAGATGGTAGTGAAAGTAAGGGCTTCTTTTGAATCACATTTAATAAAATCGCGGTTCAGGTCAAGGTTCTCAGAGTTGCCACGAAAGCCAAATTCTTCCGGGCCATTTTGATCTACACGATAATTAGCGCTTCTGTTTAAGCAGCCGCCAATATTGTAAACGGGAATGATGGCCAAAACAATATTTGCAGGTAGCTTGTATTTATTTTCTACAATATCTCTTACCAGCAGCATACTGGCATCAATGCCATCAGGCTCGCCGGGATGAATGCCGTTGTTGAAGAAAATAATGCTCTTCTTTTTAGCCTTGATAGATTGAATATTAAAATCTTTGTCTGAAGAAACTAAAATCAGGTGTAAAGGAAATCCCGCATCGGTAGGGCCCATCTCCTGCATTTTTATGATAGGAGATAAGGCGTCTAACTTTTTCCACCATTCTATTATTTCAGAATAGGTTGGCGTTTGCATGCCATTCGATTGTTCGAAGCGGGTTGTGATTTTTTGACTGGATGCAATAAAAGGCAGGCTTATGAGAAGCAAGAGCAATAGTTTTCGCATGGCGCTAAGTTAAGCTGAATTGATATTGGCTAACGCAATGCGCCGCTTTGCAGCAAACGTTGCTAATCTCGGAACTCAGGGCAAAAAAAATCCCGCCAACAGAGCGGGACAAGTATTTTCAAAGGCGAAACAGTTTAAGCAAGGGTATTGACTCTCTTGGCCAGTTTGCTCTTCAGGTTAGAAGCTTTGTTCTTATGAATCACACCACGCTTGGCCAATTTGTCTATCATAGAAATAACTTCAGGCGTTTTATCTCCGGCAGCTGCTTTATCGGTTAAAGCTTTTAAGTTGCGGATAGCGTTACGGGTGGTTTTCCCGTAATATTTATTTCTGTCGCGGCGTTTTGCTGCCTGGCGCATGTCTTTCTTTGTTGCCTTATGATTAGCCATGTTCTTTTTAATTTCGGACGGCAAAAGTAGGGGAAAATTTTAGATTTTGCATCTTAAGCTTTATATTTTTTGTTAAGCCGCTGTTTAAGTTATTTTTCACTGGTTCAGGGTTTTTAATCAATGCCTTATCAACTTGCGAACTTATCAATTTCTTAAACTGAAACAGCGGTATATTTGCTCACCCAAAAATCAAATCTCCTTTCATGAAGGATTTTTCGTACATCACACATTCTCACCCGGCTTATATAGAAAGCCTTTATAATGATTTTGTTCAAAACCCTGAAAGCGTTGACCCTGAATATCGCAAATTTTTCGAAGGTTTCGATTTTGCTATAAATGCAGCAAATGGCAGCGCAGTGGCGGTTTCTGCTGAAGGAAAAACGGTGGATGGATCGCAGCTTGCTAAAGAACTATCGGTTTACAACCTCATTCTTGCTTATAGGAAAAAAGCGCATCTGATCGCAAAAACCAATCCTATCCGTGAACGTAAAAACCGTGGCGCCAACCTGGACCTTAAAAATTTCGGATTAAGCGATGCCGACCCGCAACAGAATTTTACTGCAGGGCAATTCATTGGCCTGAACAATGCGTCTTTGCAGCAGATCATTGACAAACTGCAGAAAATTTATTGCGGTCATGTTGGGGTGGAATATCAATACATTGTTGACGAAGAAAAACTGGAATGGCTGCAAAAAGAAATCGAAACCACACTTCAACAGCCTGTCCCTTTAGATCAAAAGAAGAGAATTTTAGACAAGCTGAACGAAGGTGTGATCTTCGAAAAATTCCTTCACACCAAATATGTTGGTCAAAAGCGTTTTTCTTTAGAAGGCGGCGAAACCACTATTGCGGCGTTAGATGCCATACTTACAGTTGCTGCCGATAGCGGCGTGCAGGAAACGGTTATTGGCATGGCGCATCGTGGCAGGTTAAATGTGCTGGCTAATATTTTAGGAAAAACCTACGAACAAATTTTTAGCGAGTTTGAAGGCACGGCCATTCCCGATCAAACAATGGGCAGCGGGGACGTAAAATATCATTTGGGTTTTAGCAGCGAGGTGGAAACAGCCAATGCTAAGAAGATGCACATGAAGCTAACGCCGAACCCTTCACACCTTGAAGCTGTTGACCCGGTTGTATTAGGTTACTCAAGAGCAAAAGCCGATGTTTTATATAAGTCTGAATTCGATTCGGTTCTTCCCATTCTTATTCATGGTGACGCATCGGTAGCAGGGCAGGGTATTG
>JBQCJM010000204.1:0-15763 GCA_051952715.1 Flavisolibacter sp. | reverse complement strand
AGTTACAGTTTGAAATGGTCTTGAGGCAGGCGTGCCCTCTACCAATTGAATAAAGATTTCGTTCAGCGATGGTAATATCTCATGAAAAGCATTGATGCTTTCATTTTGTTGTAAATAGTAACGCAGTACATCATTGGGAGCGTAGCCATCGTTGATCTTTACAATAACTGAGGCATCAGTATTTTGCTTTACAATGCTAAAAGCATGATTGGCGCTGCTTTGCGGCTGGCTATCAAATCCAATTTTGAACAGGTTTTCTTTAAACTGTTGCTTCACATTTTTTACGGTGCCGTCTAAAATTTTTTGTCCTTTGTTTACCAATACAATGTGATCGCAAATTTCTTCTACCTGCTCCATGCGGTGTGTGCTGAAAATAATGGTAGCGCCTTTTTTAGCAAGGTTATAAATTTCATCTTTGATCACATTGGCATTCAAAGGGTCTAATCCACTAAAAGGTTCATCGAGGATTATTAATTTGGGATTGTGCAAAACCGTGGTAACAAACTGCAGCTTTTGCGACATGCCTTTTGACAGATCTTCTACTTTTTTGCCCCACCAACTTTGCATGTCTAATTTTACAAACCACTCTTTTATCAATTGCATGGCCTGGTTTTTCCCTAACCCTTTTAATTGCGCCAGGTAAAGTGCCTGCTCGCCAATTTTCATTTTTTTATATAAGCCTCTTTCTTCGGGCATGTAACCTATCTTCTCCACATCTTTCATCGGATCAAAAGGGTGGCCTTCAAAAAGAATGTTCCCGTTATCGGGATACAGAATTCCGGTGATCATGCGCAGCAAAGTAGTTTTGCCTGCACCATTAGGTCCCAGCAAGCCAAAGATGGTTCCGGGTTCTATGGAAAAACTGATGTCGTCTACGGCTTTTTGGGTAGCGTAATATTTTTTTAAGTGTTGCAGTTCTAAAAGCGCCATGTGTTGGATTTTGGTTGGTAAATATAGAAGTCAATTTTTTGACAGAAGAAATTTTATACCAACCGGTTCTTTGTAAGGACAAAACTTTAATCGCATAAGCTTGACGAAATATTTTTCAGTATAACAGGATTCTGTTCTAAAAAACAATTCTTCTTCAACTTACTTTTCTTTCAACGGAATTTTTTTCACCATCCCACCACGGGTATCTCTAATGCTTTGCATCACAATAAAGGCTCTCGGATCAATACGTTCTACCTCTGATGTAAAGCGGTTAATCTCAAGCCGTGTTATTACAGTAAAAATAATATCAATCTCCTGGTCACTTTCACCACTTTTACCAAAGCCTTTACGGCCGGTGTAAATTGTTAGGCCCCGGCCCAGTTTATTTTTAATCATTTGTGTGATTTGTTGGCTGCGCGAAGAGATAATGGTTACTCCCGTAAATTCTTCAATACCTTCTAAAATAAAATCCACTGTTTTTGAGGCTGCCAGGTAAGTTAAGATAGAATACAAAGCGATTTCTACTGACAATAAATAGGCAGCAACAGAAAAAATAAGAATGTTGAAGATCAAAATAAAATCACCAACCGTTAAACTTGTTTTGCGGCTTAAAAAAATGGCCAGCACTTCTGTACCGTCAATAACAGCACCGCCGCGAATAGAGAGCCCGATGCCTGCACCTAAAAAAAATCCGCCGAAAACGGCCACTAAAATTTTATCATTGGTAACAGTAGGATAGGGCACGACGGCAACAACAATAGCCAGAGCTGTAATGGTAATGATACTTTTAAAACTAAAGGCCTTGCTGATCTGTTTATAGCCAAGTAATAAAAATGGAATATTGTAAATAATGATGAGTATAGAAAGTGATATTGCAGTTTCTCTATTGGTTAATAGCGAAATGCCTGTTACGCCGCCGTCGATCAAACCGTTTGGAATTAAAAATCCACGCAGCCCAAAGCCCGCAGATATCACGCCTAAAAGCATGGTCAGCGCATCGCGAAAGTGTTTTCTTATCCGCTTCTTAAGGCGTTTATTGGCTTGCCTGCGCTTAATGCTTTCAACCGTGCGGCTTCTATCGGGGTTTAAGGCTTTTAGTATATTACTGATAAAATTCACTGTATAAAAAATTTATCATCAACGCAAACACTTTACCAAAACTACAATGCACTAACTTTCACACATGAAAATTGCCGATCTAATTTCTGCTATTGAAGTTTTTGCCGCACCCGAATTGCAGGAAGATTATGACAATGCCGGCCTGCTTACAGGTAACAGCTCCTGGGATTGCTCGGGGGTTTTATGCGTATTAGATGTAACACCTGATGTAGTTAAAGAAGCGAGTGCCAACAATTGTAATTTAATTGTAGCGCACCATCCCATTATTTTTCGGGGTCTGAAAAAAATAAATGGGAAAAACTATATAGAACAGGTAATTATTGAAGCTATAAAGAATGACATAGCCATTTATGCAGCGCATACTAATTTGGATAATGTGGTGTTGGGTGTTAATGACAGAATTGCAAAAAAGCTAGGCTTAAAAAATACAACAACACTACAGCCGAAAAATAAAATGCTCAGGCGGCTGATCACTTTTGCACCGTTAGATAAGGCGGAAAAGGTGCGGCGGGCAGTTTTTGCGGCTGGTGCGGGGCATATTGGAAAATATTCAGAGTGCAGTTTTAACAGCGATGGAACAGGAACTTTTAAAGCAGAAAAAGGCGCTGATCCTTACGTAGGCGAAATTGGAGAACAACACCATGAAAAAGAAACTAAAATAGAAATAGTTTATCCCTTTTACCTGGAAAACCAGGTAGTAAAGGCTTTGGTGGAAAATCATCCTTACGAAGAAGTGGCTTACGATATTTTTACTATGGACAATGTGCATTTTGGCATTGGGTCGGGCATTATAGGAGAGCTGGAAAATCCTGTGGAAGAAAAAATTTTCTTAAAAATGTTGAATGAAAGATTTGAAGCAAAAGGCATAAGACACACGGCTTTGCTGGGCAAACCGGTACAAAAAGTGGCAGTTTGCGGCGGTGCCGGTAGCTTCCTCATCAAAACAGCCATCAGGCAAAAGGCTGATGTGTATGTAACGGCCGATATTAAATACCACGAGTTCTTTGATGCGGAGGGGAGGCTTGTAATTGCCGATATAGGGCATTATGAAAGCGAACAGTTTACCACAGACCTGCTGCATGACCTTTTGGTGGAAAAATTCCCTACCTTTGCCGTCCTTAAAACTAAGGTAAACACGAATCCGGTAAGATATTTTGGCGGGTAAATGGAAATGGGCAAAGGCTTTAACGAATGGTAACGAAAGCTAAATGTGGCCATACAGCCGGGTTCAATACTTCAAACAAAAAACTTCAAACTATAAACTTACAATGGCAAACGTTAAAGAGTATTCAGTAGAAGAAAAGCTTAGCTCGCTGGTACAACTTCAAAAAGTGGAGTCTAAGCTTGACGAAATTCATATTTTAAAAGGTGAGCTTCCTATGGAAGTGGCTGACCTTGAAGATGAAATTCACGGCCTGCATGCCCGCCAGCTTCGCATTGAAGAAGAAATTAACGGCATTACCGAATTTATTGCACAAAAGAAAGAAGCCATCAAAGAAGCCGAGGCTTTGGTGAAAAAATACGAAAAGCAAAGTGAGAATGTAAAGAATAACCGTGAGTTTGAAGCTATAAACAAGGAAATAGAAATGCAGCAACTGGAAGTGAAGCTGTGTGAAAAACATATTAAAGACGCTAACGAAGAGATTGCTGAAAAAGCAGTGGCTTTAGAAAAAGCAAAAAAAGCAATTGCTACTAAAGAAGGTGTGCTTTCGGGTAAAAAAGGTGAGCTGGAGAAAATTATTGCTGCTACTGAAAAAGAAGAAAAGCATTTTAATAAGCTGGCGGGCGAAGCAAAATCTCATGTTGATCCACGCCTATTAGCCAGCTACGAAAAAATTCGCAAGAATTACAGGAACGGTTTAGCAGTAGTGCCCGTGGAAAGAGATGCCTGCGGTGGCTGTTTTTATTACATTCCACCACAAAAACAAAGTGAAATCAAACAACGTAAAAAAGTAATGGTATGTGAAAACTGTGGCCGTATTTTGGTTGATTCTGATTTAGTAGACTCTATTGACGTGAAATAAGACCGTTTTCATAAATTATTAAAAACCTCCCGTTTCGCGGGAGGTTTTTAATTGAAAGGTTTTTGGAAATGATTCGCAAAGACGATTTTCAGGCAAGAAAGAAGACCTTCTTTTTATTCTTGACCATGAATTCATTCAGTGGCTTCTTTCAGCATATAAATATGATCAATACCATCTTCCAGGTAAATGTCGCTGATTTGCTGAAAGCCTAATGAGCTATAGAAATTTTTGAGGTAGAATTGTGCGCCGATCTTAATGGGTTGTTTGCCAAATAAAGTATAAACCGTGTCAATAGATTTTTGCATTAATGCTCTTCCCATACCGCTGCTGCGAACAGAAGGAGAGGTAACTACCCGGCCAATGGAAGGATGGTCGTAAATAATGCCTGCCGGAACAATTCGTGTATAAGCTACCAACTTGGTATTGAGAAAGCCCATCAAATGAAAGGAATCCTGATCTTTACCGTCAGCGTCCTGAAACACACAGTTTTGCTCCACAACAAATACTTCATTGCGCAATTGTAAAATGGCATACAGTTGATAAGGTGTCAGTTCTTCAAATCTTTTTAAGATCCATTGTATTTGCATGGCGCAAATTTAACGGCCAACACCCGGAACTACCGCCAAACTTTCGTTGCCTGTTTCGCTTACGGCTTGTACTGCAAAAAAATAATTGTCCTTTGAGTAAGGCAGTGTAATGGAACTTTGTTCCGTATAAATTTTCTTTTGCCAAACCGGCGAAGTGGTTTCACGCATTAAAACATAATAACCTTTTGATTTACCGTTTTTAGGCGCTTTCCAATTCAGCGTGGTGGAATTGGTGAGGTTGCGTACTTCAACTTTTACATCCTGCGGCATTGACGGCGCTTTGGCCAAATTGGCTAAAGTAGAAAGATTGATACCTGTGTTTTTTCTTAAGTATTCAAAATCCATAAATTCCGGAAGGTCGCCATACACGGTTCCTTTGTCTGTTCTTAAATCCTGGTGTTGGTGATTATAGTTTTCATTCATTTCTGTTAGACGCACAGCAGCAAATCCTTTTTGTACAAACGGCGAATGATCGCCACCGCGAAGAAAACGGTCGTTACGGTAAATCATTACTACTTCAAGGTTATCAACATAGCGTTCGCCGGTTTCTTTTACATAGCGGGACAGTTGTCTTGCCTTGCCGTCATTTTCCAAACCTAGATTGCGAATGTTTTGCGCAATTTTTCCTGTATCGCTTGTAGCAAAGGCCTCACTAAAAACTCTCAATCTTGTGTTGTCAATGATATTTGTTTCGTTGCTGTTGTTGCTTCCTACAATATCATTATTCAACATAGCATCAACGTTCCAGTTTTGCGCTTTGGCTTTGTTGGCTAAAAAAGTTGAACCAAGCAAACCTTGTTCTTCGCCACTTACGGTTACAAAAATGATGGTCGCTGGAAAAGAATGTTGGCTCATTACTCTTGCGCATTCTATTACAGCAGCCGAGCCGCTTCCATCGTCGTTGGCGCCGGGTGCAGCTGAAGTTCTGTTCATGACGTCGGTAACGCGGCTATCCAAATGCCCACTGATGATATAGACACGGTCGTCATTCGGATCAGTACCTTTTAAAACAGCCATGGCATTGCCCAAATTGGTAGCTACATCCACTCTTCTGCCATCAGCTTGCAACGTAACCGTGTCAACAAAAGCTGTCATTCTTCCACCGCTGTTTTTTGCAAACTCGGTAAACTTTTGAACTACCCATTCTCTTGCAGCGCCTATGCCGTGTTTTTTATCTGTAACAGTACTTAAAGTGCTTCTTGTACCAAAGCTTACGAGTTTAAGTATGTACGATCGTAAACTGTCTGATGAAATTTCTTTCACCATTTGCTCAATTTCAGCGTCGCGGTGAATGATGGTTTGTGCAGAAGAATACTGAGCAACGAACAGTGTGCAAAGAACGAAGTAAAAAGTTTTTCTCATTTTATTAGGTATGAATAATAACAACTTTGCTAATCTATTGTAATCTCATTTATTTGCTGTCAATAGCCATATTTATTTTTCCAGAGAGTGCGCAAAAATTTCCTGAGTTCTTCTTCTCTCGGGTTTTTCCCCGGATCGTAAAATGCGGTGCCTTTGATCTCGTCTGGCAAAAATTCCTGTTCTGTAAAATTGCTTTCATAGCTATGGGCATATTTGTAATTTTTTCCATAGCCCATTTTTTTCATCAAGCCTGTTGGTGCATTGCGAATGTGTAGGGGGACAGGAAGATCGCCTTGCTTGCGAACTATGTCTAACGCTTCCTCAATAGCCATGTACGATGCGTTGCTTTTATGAGACGAAGCCAGGTAAGTAGCACATTGTGCTAAAATGATCCTCGCTTCGGGATAACCGATTTTATTAACCGCTTCAAAGCAAGAATTGGCCAACACTATTGCTGTGGGATTGGCATTGCCAATGTCTTCGCTTGCAAAAATAACCATACGGCGGGCAATGAATTTTACATCTTCGCCACCTTCGATCATTCGTGCTAACCAATAAATAGCACCATTAGGGTCAGAGCCACGCATGGATTTAATGAAGGCAGAAATAATGTCATAATGCTGTTCACCACTTTTATCATATAAAGCAATGCGTTGTTGTGCTATTTGCATAACGGCATCATCGGTAATAATGATTTGCTTTTGGCCTGATAAAGCGTCAACAACCAATGCTAAAAGGTTCAGGAGCTTTCTTGCATCGCCTCCCGATAGCCTTAGCAGCGCTTCTGTCTCTTGCAGTTCAATATTTTTTGTTTGCAGCCATGCATCTTTTTCCAATGCCTGTTGCAACAGCTTAATGAGGTCATCGTCTTTCAATGGTTTCAGCACATACACCTGACAGCGACTCAGCAATGCACTGTTTACTTCAAACGAAGGATTTTCCGTTGTAGCACCTATTAAAGTGATCGTTCCTTTTTCAACAGCACCTAACAAGGCATCCTGCTGGCCTTTGTTGAAGCGGTGAATTTCATCAATAAACAAAATGGTCCCGGTTGTTGTTTGTGCCTGTGCAATAGCGTCCCTTACATCTTTTACTCCTGAACTGATAGCACTTAATTGAATGAAAGGAACATTCAAAGCATAGGCAATGATATTGGCAATAGTGGTTTTGCCCGTACCTGGCGGGCCCCACAAAATCATGGATGGAATTTTTCCATGTTCAATGGCCGTTCTTAAAATACTTCCCTTGCCCGTAAGGTGTTCTTGTCCTACCAAATCTTCAAGCGTTTGCGGACGCATTCGTTCTGCTAAGGGTGTTGCAGCATTCATTATTCAAATTACTGAAGAAAAACGGAAAGAAAGTAGGCAAAACGTGTCTTTATTAGCTTTATCAACTCCTTTTAGGGGTGGAGGTATCCAGCTTAATACTCAACTCCTCCAACTGCTTTTCATCAATTGAAGAAGGTGCATCGAGCATTACGTCTCTTCCTGAATTATTTTTTGGGAAGGCAATAAAATCACGTATGCTCTCGCTGCCACCTAAAATAGCGCAAAGCCTGTCGAAGCCAAAAGCAATGCCACCATGCGGCGGCGCACCATATTCAAAAGCGCCAAGTAAAAACCCAAACTTATGCTGCGCTTCTTCTTCGCTCATGCCCAAAGCAGCAAACATTTTCTCCTGCAACTCTCTTTGATAGATTCGAATAGAGCCGCCGCCGATCTCATTTCCGTTTAATACCATATCGTAGGCGTTGGCTTTGATATTGGCGTAAGGATGTTTTAAATATTCAACAGCATTTTCTATTACCGGGTTGTTGTTGATCATTTCTTCAATCTGCGAAGGTTTTGGCGATGTAAACGGATGGTGTCTCGCCACCCAGCGGTTGCCTTCTTCGTCATATTCAAACAATGGAAAGTCCAACACCCACAACAATTTGAATTCGTCTTTTTTACGCAGGCCCAAACGTTCACCTAATTCCAATCGCAATTCGCTGATAGCTTTTCTTGTTCTTTCTTCAGCGCCTGCTAAGATCAGGATCAAATCACCGGCTTTAGCGTTGGTGAATGCTGCAATTGCTTTTAACTTCTCTTCATTGTAAAATTTATCTACACTGCTTTTATAGGTTCCATCCGCATTGCATTTAATAAATACCAAACCTTTCATTCCAATTTGCGGACGTTTTACCCACTCTGTTAATTCATCGGTTTGTTTTCTTGTATAATCTGCACAACCCGGAGCGGCAATAGCAACAACGGTTTCCGCTTCATCAAATACTTTAAAATCGGCACCGTCAATTAAACTGCTATTGTTTTGTTGTGAAGGAAAAGTGTGTGATGGGAATTTCAAATTGGCCACTTTCATGCCAAAGCGAATGTCAGGCTTGTCATTGCCATAATACCACATGGCATCTTCCCAGGTCATGCGTTCTACTTTTTCTTTATAGTCAATATCCTTCACCTGCTTGAAAATGTATTTGATCAAACCTTCAAACATGTTCAAAATATCTTCCTGCTCTACAAATGCCATTTCGCAGTCTATTTGTGTAAACTCGGGCTGGCGGTCGGCACGCAGGTCTTCGTCTCTAAAGCATTTCACAATTTGATAATAGCGATCATAACCACTCACCATCAGCAATTGCTTAAAGGTTTGCGGCGATTGTGGCAGTGCGTAAAACTGCCCGGGGTTCATTCTTGAGGGCACTACAAAATCCCTGGCGCCTTCGGGAGTTGATTTGATCAGGAAAGGTGTTTCAATATCCATGAAGTTTTGCTGATGCAAATAATCTCTTGTTGCACGATTCACAGCATAACGCAGCTCTAAATTTTTTTTCACTGCATTGCGGCGCAAATCAAGATAACGGTATTTCATGCGCAGGTCGTCGCCGCCATCTGTATCGTCCTGTATTGTAAATGGGGGAACAGAAGATCTGTTCAAAATTTGAAATGAGGAAACAGCAATTTCAATGTCACCTGTCGGGAGATTTGAATTTTTGTTTGAACGTTCAGCGACCAAACCCGTTACCTGCAACACAAACTCGCGGCCCAATGGTGTTTCATCCAATTGTGTATTCAACTCTTCACCAAACAATAATTGCGTAATGCCATAGCGGTCACGCAGGTCAATAAAAGTGATGGAACCAAACTTGCGAACCGTTTGCACCCAGCCGGCCAAAGTAACTTGTGTATTTACATCGTGCAGCCTTAATTCGCCACAGGTATGAGAACGAAACATAGAAAAATTTATAGTTTAAAGTTAGAGGCGCAAAGATAAACCACTGGCTGCGGATTTTCTGGATTATTGATGGATTACCAGGTCTGTTTAAGCGGAACCTCCTGTCGCTTTTCTCCTTCACGCTGTGCGAAGCATCTTCATGTACTTAGCTATAATGCTACTATTGGGCTTCTCTTGCGTCGCACTCTTCATCGTTCTATAATTCTATTGCACACAAAACCACTATGACAGTTCAATTCCAATTTTTTTCATCAGTATAGAAGCGTTTAAACTGGTACAGATGCCATGTTTCAATTTGTAATCAAAATAAAGTTCTTCTCCTTCCACCTGTACATCAAAATGATAGTTCTCTATTGCATCAGGATATTGCTGTTGCAATACTGCCAGTTCCACATCATGCGTGGCAATAACTGCTACGGCATTTTCTTTGATCAATTGCTTCATTAATGCTTCAGAGCCGGTATGTCGGTCAAAAGAGTTGGTACCTCTCAAGATTTCATCCAATAAAATGAAAACTTTTTCGTGCCGGTTAACAGCTTCAATAATGGTCTTTAATTTTTTTAGTTCGGCATAAAAAGTAGAAGTGTTTTCAGCTAAGTTATCAGCAATACGCATGCTGCTCATTAAATGCACGGGAGATAGTAAAAATGTTTTTGCACATACGGGTGCGCCCAATTGCGCTAAAACAACATTTACACCAAGGCTGCGTAAAAAAGTGCTTTTGCCAGCCATGTTAGAACCTGTAACCAAGCCAATTTTGCCTGTGCCTTCCAAACTGAAATCACTGGTAACCCTATTGCTTGAAGGGATTAGTGGATGTCCCAGGAAAGTTGATCCCAATGTAAAATGTTCATTGCTAAATTGTGGGAAAGTCCATGCAGTTTCATTAAAATGAATGCAGGCAAGGCTGTGCAATACTTCTGTTTCAGCAATTAGCTCATACCATTTTGATAAAAAGTTTTTGTTCCTTTTACGCCATTCGTTTAGTGCTATCATTTGCCTTACATCCCACAATAAAAAACTATTCAGGAACAATGGCCCGGCCATATTCAGCCGCATGTCAAACCGGTCCAATATCCGCTTTAACTCCCTGATTTGTGTTGCAGCTTTTTGATTATCTGCCCTGGCTTCTTGCTGCAATTTTTGCAATAAAATGTTTTTAAAATCCTTGTCTTCTATCCATGCCACTAATTTGTAAAGCACATCAATTTCCTTTGCAATGCCCGACAATTGTATATAAGGCTTTACTGTATTGCGGCTTAAAATAATGGATGTGAAGAAATACAGAACATACAAACCTGAAAATGCAGTTGCCGAAATATAACCCAATAAGGCTGCTATTATTGATGCGACCGTGATTACCGAATATAGCTGCACAATAATTTTCCAACGCTTGTTGGTAAAATATTTTTCTTCTTCGTTTAACCAGGTGACGGTTCTTTCCTCCGTATGCTTTGTTATAATTGTTTGCATACCCAAAGCCTGGAATTGTTGGCGCCATTCAATTTGCGGTGCTATTTCTTTTATGGCTTCGTGCCGTTCTTTTATTTGATTGACCGGAAGTGGCTGCAATAAATTTTGTGCAAGCAAACTTTTGCCTTGTTCTGTTTGGCATCTGTTACTCCATTGAAATAAAGATGCCTTTCCAAACAGGTCTATATCATTGGCGTAGCTATGCAAGCCCGGCGCATATTGGCTACCATCAAATCTATCGTAGTAATTGTTATTTAAAATTTGCAGTTCTTCCTCATTTATTTGAAGTAAGGTTCTGACATTGGTAATTTTCTGGTTGTTATTTACATCCATTGAAATAAGGAAAAGAAGAATGCCAATACCAATAATAACAGGAGCAAAGCCTACAATGCCTGCTGCCACAAAAACTTTATAAGCAGTAATGATCGTTGCTATAAAAACAAAAAATCTTGCCCAGCCAAGCCGTGTTCGTTTGTAGTGTAATTCCTGTAAATGAATCTGGTGTTTTTTTATTTGTTGCCGGTATGCAGCTATAGCCAATTGATTTTCCATAATTAGCATGGAAGATAAGACGAGAGGACGAAATGAGTAATTGATAAAGGTTTAGGCCCCGTGCAGCCCTTAGCGACGTCAGCGTGAATAAAAGAGTCGTTGTAATTATAAGCACAACGAAGGTTAGTAACTGTTGGACAAGCTCACTTAGTCCAACTCACAATGCAGATAAGTAGAAAAAATTACATCGTTACTATTGGCGCCTGTTTTCCTTCTGCAGGTTTTTGAATTAAATAATAATTGCCCAGGATCAATATCCCTGCAGCAAATGGAATAAGTGCCAGGTGTTTCCCCTCAAACTGCTGCCAGATATGAATCGTATCGAAATGAAAGAACTCAGAGATCATCCAATAGGCATTGGCAGATATCCAAAAGGTGATAGCAAGGTTATGTGCCAATTCTGCCTTTATCTCTCTTGTGCGCCATGCAATAACGACGGCAATGGCAAGAGTAGGAGCAATCATGGCCAGACCAAGGGTTTTCCAGATCATGCACCAGCTTACATCTTTTAATAGCCAGAAAACAATATGCATGTTTTCCATTTTACGATAACGGGCAGGAATAACATACATTGTTTCGTTTGAGGCGTTCATAGCAGTTTAATTTAGCAAGGTTCAAATGTACTGCGCTGAGGTGAATGTAAATATGAGAACTTCTCAAAGAACAATTTTTTACTTGGAAAGTATTCTGCTGAAGCGATGCACATTAGCTTCAGGGGAAATTGGCAGGTCATACACGAGGTTTTGCACTAGCTGATTAGCAAAAAAGGGAGCAAGAGAAGTGCCTTTGGTGCCCATGCCATTGAGTATGCCAATATTGCCATGGAGCGGATGAAATCCAACAAAAGGCCTGCGTTCAATGGTGGCAGGCCGCACCGCCGCTTTATGGTGCAAAATCCTGAATGGCGCTTTCAGCCAATGTTTTAGCAATATGTTAGTTTGGTTGTAAAATTGTTCCGAAGGCTGGTCGTCGTTAAACTCCCATTGATAATTAGAACCTACCCAATACATGTTTGGCATAGACAATGGCGCCAGCATCATGCCCTTTTTAAAAATATGCTGATGGCTTAATTCCTCACATTCAATAATCATTGCTTCGCCTTTGTTTGGTGCAAAAGGTAGCAGGTTGAACCAGGGATTATCAATAGCGGCAATACCATCGCAAAAAATAATTTTTTTTGCTGCGATGTTTTCGTAGTTAATGCCATCGTTTGAAATTTTTAATACAGTCGCATCAAACTGTTGTTCTATTAAGATGCTTAGCGCCGCTAATTTCTGCCGCCATGCGGTTAATAGCGATTGCAGGTCTACAGTGTAAGCCGGTCGAATTTCGCCACAGCCAAAATCATAATTAAAATATTGATTAAAATGATTTTGGTCTGGATAAGAATGTATGTATGTGTCATCTTCAGTGATCCGTTCTACAAAAGCATTGCGCATTTGAGGCGATGGAAAAAAATCAATGATACTTTTTTCAAAAACAAGGTCTGAGTTTAGATAGGTTTCTAATTGGTGATAGGTTTGAATGGCAAAGGGCATTACTTCATCTATCATCCACGTGGTTACATACCTTCTGCCGGTGATAGGATTGATAATGCCCGCAGCTATTTTCGATGCGCTGTTTTTGTTATCGTTGTCAATTACAACAAAGCTTTTCCCTTCCTTGTGCAGGAACCACGAAAGCATGGTGCCGCATATACCCTGGCCGATGATCAAATAATCAACCTCACCGCTAATCTGACCGGTATTTATTTTATTTAACTCATTCATGGATGTAGCATTTGAGTAAACAAATATTCAAATTGTTAAGTGTTCAATAATTTGGCGAATGTCCAATTATGAAGTTTATGTTCACTTGTTTGTTACTCAACTATGATCTTCATTCCTTCACTATGTGCACTAAACTCAGGAGCATACATGCATTGGATAGTGGTAATGCCATTGCTGAATGTGCCTGCATGTGTTACGAACAATGAGTATTCAAAAACATAATTTCCTTTTTTCAGAGCATTAAAAAAGAAATTAGTGCTGGCATCTTTAGTGCTTTGATAATAGCCCAATCCACCCTGCCATTGATAACCGCTTAAAACATTCACAGGTTCCAATGCCGAAGCTCTCATATCCTTCATGTGTACGTAATCCATATCACGATCAACACGCAGCTCAATGCGAACTTTTATTTTATCGCCAACGTGCAGCTCGGCTGATGTTTCAACTGGTGTTAATATAGGACCATGGTCAGTATTCTTTTCTACAAAAAGTTTTTTATTCAGTTGCAATGGCGTAGCTGCCGGGGTTATTTTATCCATGTCTTCAAAATACTGCCAGTACACGGCACCCCAGCTGGTGTTTGGTAGTTTAGCGTTTGGAGTTTGGGGTTGCTGGACATTTACTACAATGTTTCCCATTGCCGGATTTACTTTATTGCCCTCAATTGTTTTTTTGAAATAACCTGTTCCGGCTTCTGTAGTTTGATCTTTACTTGAAACAACTGTATTTCCTAATTTAATTTCCACATCTGGTTCTACATTCAACCAATCTGTTCCCTGCAATAGCAACGCATAGCAGGCATCGGCAGTGGCTTTAGTAGTGGGCCAGTTGTTGGTTTGTTTATTTTTGAGCAGCCATGTTCTTAAGTCATCAACGGTTTTTGTGTCTTTGTTTATTTCGTCAAACGCTTCAATCATCAATGATTGGGTTTCTATGGGCGCATACCACCATGACCAGCTGTAGCCAAAGCTGCTGTTCTGCCAGTACATGCCTAATTCTTCATTGTTAATAGATGTTTCTTTTAGTGATTTCAAAATTGCTTGGGGTGTTTGCTTGTCGCCTGTTCTATTTAAGCTTAGTGCAATCATGCCCTGCATGTATTTATTTTGTTTTGTCCAGAATTTTTGTGCCTGCTTACGATAAAAATCATAGGCTGTTTGGGTGGACTTTGCAATGGGGTGTTCAGAAAAAAAGCTACGCATATACAAGTATTGGATCTCGATATATCCAATTTGTTGTTTAGAAAGATCAATCTTGTTCTTAATTAATTTTTCATAGCTGTCTTTTATTTTTTTATCAAGGTAAGGAAGCGATGTGCTAACAATTGATTTCAAATCTTCAACAGGCACGCCCAGCTTTTTCAGATGCCCGATGCCTGTAAGGATATATTGTGTAATGTACAGATCATCAGGTCCGCCTTTGAACCAAACAAACCCGCCATTAGGACTTTGCATTTGCTTCAATTTTTCAAGGTTACTTTGTCTTTCGTTGTTCATACGCACCATGTCAAATAGAAGGGCAATATTCTTCTTTTGCTGTGTTTCACTTTTGGCTTGTAATACCCACGGTGTTTCTTCAAGCAAAGCCGATTTTAATTCCTGGTTCTTCTCTAAGTTTGATAATAATGCTGTTGTGTCAATTACTTTCCAGTGTTCGAAAATCTTCCTGATACGTGGAGAAGCGTTGACAATTGTAGCGGCCAATGCATTTGCATAATACCGGTTCCAGGTTTGTTCTGCACACTCGTAAGGGTACTCCATGAGATAAGGCAAAGCCTGCACTGCATACCAGGCTGGGTTAGATATATATTCAACCGTTAGTGACTGGCTTTGCAGGGTTTCACTTTCATCCGAGTGCAATAATTTATCGAAACTAAAAGTTTTTGTACCGCTGCCACGCATGGGTAAGGGCATTGTTTCTGTTACCAATATTTTATTGGTCAATACAGGTAAAATATTTTCTTCACCGTCAGACAAATTGCCGGCCCTGGCAGTTACTCTCCATATTAATGCGCTGTTGAACTGGTAGGGAACCTGGATAGGGAACTGTACGACTTCGCTCTGTCCTGCCGCAACTGTAAAATATTGATTGGGGAAAGTGTTCATGAACCAACCATCAACAGACTGGTTGGTATTGGCATCAAGCAGTTCTAATTGCACCTGGCCGGTTATTTCAGAATCTGAAAGGTTTACAATTTTAGTTGAGAATTCCATGTGATCGCCCTGGCGTAAAAAGCGTGGCGCATTGGCTTGCGCCATCAGTTCTTTCTGTGTGATCAACTCTTTTTGAGAAAGACCAAAAGCCAGATCTTTTGTATGTGCGAAGGTTTGCAATTTCCACCTGGTTAATGCTTCAGGCACGGTAAAAGAAAACTCAATGGCGCCGTCTTTATCGGTTCTTAGATCGGGGAAAAAGAATGCGGTTTCATTGAAATTTTTGCGGGGCTGGATTTGTTGGGGAATTTGTTTTTTGTCTAAGTCTATTGCTGTTACTACTACATCCTGAATTTTAATTCCAGATGCCTGACCTGCCAAGGGTTTTTCCATTAATGGCGCAACTGCAGAATCATAAGCTATGGCATTTGATGTGGGTTTGCTTGATTCAGCGGCAATACCGCGAAGCCTTATACTTTTATTTTGAAAGTAGCCATAAACTAGATTGTTTCCATTAAATATAAATTGATCATACAACTTGCTAGATTGTCTGTAACTATTTC
>JBQCJM010000203.1:0-10845 GCA_051952715.1 Flavisolibacter sp. | reverse complement strand
ATTATGAGAACAATGTATTCATTGATAATGTAAACGTTTTTACTACTGCTGTTCCTAAATTATTAAAAGAACAAGGATATCTGATTTTGCCTAATCCTTTCCGTCAAAGCTTTGCCGTATGGCACTATAAGCCGCCAACTACACTTCGATCTCTTAAGGTATATAATTCCGTTGGCCAACTTGTTTGGAGAAAAGATTATAACGGCAACGCCAGCAATTATATAAGGGTAGATCTTTTTAATAAGGCTGCGGGTGTTTATGTAGTGCGGTTAGAATACATAGATGGTTCAAAAAATGTTTCCGGCAGAGTGATAAAGTATTAAAGCAGTAGGGAGGATTTTGTAAAGGCAAACTCTTTCTTTTGATCTTCATTCCTAAAAAATAGACTTTGAAAGATAAGAAAACGATTTTACACTTTCCCTTTTCTAAATTACCACTTACCTACGAACCATTCACTACTTCGTCCTAACTTTGCAGCGCAAAATTGAAGTTATGATAGACGCAGTAGCAGATAGAATTGAATTCAAAGAACTAACACCACAATTACAATCTATAGCCCAAAAAATTTACAAAGGCCACCGCATCAATTTCGATGAAGGCCTTTTGCTTTTTAAAGAAGGTCCACTGCCTTTTGTAGGTTCGCTGGCTAATTATGTTCGTGAAAAACTGCATGGCCATAAAACTTTTTTCAACCGCAATTTTCATATCGAACCTACCAATGTCTGTGTTTTCTCATGCAACTTTTGCTCTTATTCCCGCTTGTATGCGCATCGTGAAGAAGGCTGGGAACTAAGCATTGAGGACATGCTGAACATTGTAAAAAAATACGACGGCAAACCCGAAACAGAAGTGCACATTGTTGGCGGTGTTCATCCCAAAATGAACCTCTATTATTTTGCCGATCTGCTAAAAGCCATTAGGGCGCATCGTCCCGATTTGCACATTAAAGGCTTTACAGCAGTGGAACTGGATTATATGTTTCGCAAGGCAAAAGTGAGTGTAGAAGAAGGCGTAAATATTTTAAAGGAAGCAGGGTTGAACTCTATTCCCGGCGGCGGTGCAGAAATTTTTGATGAAGAAATACGTAGCCAAATTTGCGCTGATAAAGTAAATGCCGACGGCTGGTTGAAAATTCATGAAGCTATACACAATGCCGGCATGCACAGCAATGCTACCATGCTTTATGGGCATATTGAAAATTACGAGCATCGCATCGATCATATGGAACGCTTGCGCAGCCTGCAGGATAAAACAGGCGGCTTCAACACATTTATTCCACTGAAGTTTAGAAATGGTGATAACGATATGAGCCACGTACCCGAAGTAAGCCTGGTGGAAGATTTAAAAATGTATGCCGTGGCCCGTTTGTACATGGATAATTTTCCCCACCTGAAAGCTTACTGGCCGATGCTGGGAAGAAAAAATGCACAGCTGTCGCTGGCGTTTGGTGTAGATGATATTGACGGTACCATTGATGACACCACAAAAATCTACTCCATGGCCGGTGCCGAAGAACAAAGGCCTGCCATGAGCACAGAAGAAATTGTTGCATTAATAAAACAGGTAAAAAGACAGCCTATCGAAAGAGATACGCTGTATAATGTAATACAGGAGTTCTAAAACTCTTACTTTTTGTTTGACTGAATAGAATTCTTATTCAATTATAAGTTCAGGTAGAAGGATTCGTACTTATAATAAGGGATCGGTAAGAAATATTTGCGTTCACAAAAACAACTTTTCTGAAATTATAAAGCATTTCAAATAATAGAGCAGCCCAAAAGGCTGCTCTATGCCAATTCACTCATTTACCAATGATATATTGTACAGAATGGTGAAGCTTTTTACAGGACTATTGGATGATGGCTTTGGTATAGTTATGTGCACGGTGTTCTAACAGGTACAGATCAGAAAGGATCTTGAATTAAAAACGGGACAATCAAAACTGTTCTTCTATGAAAAAAGCCCATTCGTATATAAGCGAATGGGCTGTAAAGTTCGGAAATTATCCAATACGATTATTTGCTTTTTGCTGCAGTTGTATCAACCTTAACAGGAGCTTCGGGTGCTGGTTGCTTGTCTGTAATATCTAAAACCTCAAGATCGAAAACCAATACTTCATTAGGTCCAATTTTACCACTGCCCTGAGGGCCATACCCCAACATGGAAGGAATGTATGCTTTTGCCTTCCCGCCTTTCGCCAGTTGTTTTACGCCTTCTTCAAATCCCTTAATAGAACCGCCAACGCCAATTTGCATAGGATAGGTACCTGTTTCAAAAGTTTTGCCATCAAGGCTTCCTACTGTATAATGCACTTTTACAAATTGTCCAACTCTTGGTTTAGGGCCTTGTCCAGGATTCAATATTTGTACATAAGTTCCCCAGTCTGTTTTTTGTGCCTGTATGTTATTTTTTGCCAGGTAATCTTCAATGATCTTATTGTCCTTCGCCATTTGAGCTTGTACCATCGTATCTTTTTGAAAACGCTCCAGGTTCTTTTTATCCATTTTTTCAGAATTGGCCAAGCGGTCCTTCATCGAGGCTTCCTGTGCTTCTTCTGGTGTTTTGTACACTTCAATGATCTTAAGAGTTGTAATGATCTGGTCGCCTTTCTTGAATGGAAGCGGCGTTTGCGCCATACGTGGGTCTTTTAATAAAGAATCGGCAGACTGTGTAACATAAATGCTATCGCCTTTTTTAGCCTTTGTCAATATCTCCGCTAAGTTCCCTCCAATATCATTATAATTCAAAGAAGGCGGAGCAGGCTGCACCTGCAGGTATTGTGGTTGCCCTTCTTTGTACGAACTGAATATAACCGTGTCCTTTGTTTTTTGAATTACTTCAAATTTTACGATGTTGTTGGTGCGAATAGAATCGCCTTTCCCATTGCCAAAAATTTTATAAGGCACGCCGGCGGTTGTTTTTTTAAAGTCAACGTTATTGCAGGCCGTTAATACAAGCACCGCAGATAAAATACCAAGAAGGTTTTTTGAGATTTGCATTTGAGTTGTTTGAATTATTGTAAAAGAGAACTATTTTCTTTGATCGCCTTTTTAAATTTTTGAATGGTTTCCTGTAAAGTTGCTGAGTCGTGCCCACCAGAAGCATTAAAATGACCACCGCCATTAAAATATTTACGGGCAAAACTATTGCAATCAAAACTGCCTTTACTGCGGAATGACCATTTTCTTTCTTCATCCCTGTCAATGACACAACCTACCAATTTAATGCCCTGGATAGACAAAGGATAATTAACCAAACCTTCGGTATCGCCTGTTTTGATTTCGTATTTCAGCAGCTCGAATTTAGAAATATAGATTAAAGCCGTATTGAGCTCGTAAAAAACTTCCATGCGATTGGAAAGCACATGCCCTAAAAACCGCAGCCGGTTTTCAAGGAAGTTATCGTACAAAGCTTCATGCACTTTTGTGTGCTCCAATCCATGTTCTTTCAGCGCTGCCACCATGTGGTGAACATTGGCCGTGGTAGATGAAAACCGAAAAGAACCTGTATCAGCTACTACACCTGCATACAGGCATTCAGAAATAACTTTTGTGATTTTATCCCTGTGGCCTGAATTAACTATGAAATCATAGATCATTTCGCAGGTAGAGCTTTTGCCTGTATTGGACTCTCCGTAATTGAAGGAGGCGTTATCAGGCTCCCGGTGATGATCTATCAATATTTTGGTGCATTCAATAGCAGCCAGCTTAGCAGCCATGGTTTTTGTGCGGCTGAAGTGATTGTAGTCCAAACAAAATAACCATTCTGCTTCATCTAAAATCTTATCGGCCTCTGCCCTGTTCAGTTCATAATCCAAAACTGTATTTACACCTTCCATCCAATTGAGCCACCGGGCCCAGTTAGTAGGAGAAATAACAACAGGTTCCTGTCCAAATCCTTTTAAAAAATGAAATAAGGCCAAAGCCGACCCCATAGCATCCGCATCGGGTTTTTGATGCATGGTGATGACGATCTTTTTCCTTTCGGACAAATGCCCGTATATTCCTTGTATCGGCTGCATAAATAGCGGCAAAAGTAGGGCAAAGTTTGCTTACAATAGTATAAAGACTAAGGAAGTCCGCAGGCATTGTATCAGCCGTATCTGCTGCTGCTTCATTGCTTCAGGAAGCAATTCCCCTGTTAAAAGAAACACTTTCTATCCATGCCTTTACAGCCGGAACATCCCTGTGAAGTTTTACAGAAAGTCTTTCCAGCAACAAGGTTTCCTGCCCAGGTTCATACTCAAGATCCTCGTCTGTTATATCTGCGTTGATCTCTTTGAGCATTTCCTTCACTTCGTCCCATGGAGCTTCTAATTTTAGTTTGCAAGAAGTCATGATTTTTTTGGAACAATATTTAAGCCATTTACTGAAATCAAAGTAACACCAGCCCAATGGGATCATCAAACTCAAAACCTGGAACTCCAAACTGTAAACTCTCTATCTTTGCCGCCAAATTTGAAAAATAAAAGTAATGACTAACAGAACATTTACCATGATCAAGCCCGATGCCATGAAGAACGGACATGCGGGGGCAATTTTAGATAAGATCGTTAAAAGTGGGTTTCGCATTGTGGCTTTGAAGCAGACAAAATTGACGAAAGAAAAGGCCGGTGAATTTTACGCAGTACATAAAGAAAGACCTTTTTACGGCGAATTGGTTGATTTTATGAGCAGTGGTGTAATCATTGCCGCTATTGTTGAAAAAGAGAATGCAGTTGCTGATTTCAGAACGCTGATCGGCGCTACTGATCCTGCAAAGGCTGACGAAGGAACCATTCGCAAGCTATATGCTACTTCACTTGGAGAGAACGCTGTTCATGGAAGTGATAGCGATGAAAATGCAAAGATCGAAGGAGATTTTTTCTTCTCTGGCCTTGAACAATTTTAAGTGATAATGGTGGACAGATGGTAGATAATAGCAACTGTTATCTACCATCTGTCATTTGCTAAATTTCTTTCGTTTTCTTTTTTATCATATCGTTCTTCACCGGTTCTACTTTATAACCGGCTTTGCGCAGTAAATTGATAACGCCTTTTTCTCCGGGCAAATGTCCTGCGCCTACTGCAATCACCAATGATTTATCAGCCAGCAAACCTTCCAGCTTTTTAGCCCAATTGGCATTGCGGTTGTATAAAAGAAGATTGGCAAAACTTTCAATACCCATATCTTCTTTCTTAGTGAGCTCTTCCATTTTATTCAATTGCTGGTTGCGGTAAGCATCGGTTACTTCTTTCATTTCGCTGGTATTGTTTTTATCATCTCCATCCTCAACCATTTTTACCAATTGCTTTGCCTGTAAACCGTAAGGAATGCTGTCGAAAATACTTAGTTGGTATTCCATGGTTTCCATGCCTTTGATCTTCACATCGTTCTTTTTTGCTTCCTGCATAATTAATTGCTCCATAGAGATCATGTTATCGCACTGCCCGCCTTGTTGTTCCATAATCATTGAAGCAGCTAATAAAGGCTTGTACGTTTCCAGCATGGAAAAAGGAATCATTCCACTATTTTCCTTGAAATAAGTTTTTACTTTTTCGTATTCATCTTTAGTCAGTAAATCGGCAAGCGTCGTATCGTTGCGCATTTTCATTTTGGTCATGGCACTCATCATTTCAAAGAGATTATCCATGTCCAGTTCAAGATAAACATTGTCTGCTTTTTGGATAGCATTAGTAAGGCTATCACTTAATTGAATATCATCGGCACAAAGCATGTGCATGGTACCAAATAAATAAGAAGGCGTTGTGATATTTTTTCCGGATATGCGCCAGAGCAAAGTGTTAGAAAGAGCAGGCGTTTTTTTTACAGGTTGGCCAAAAGCTGAAAAACCTATTGCTGCGAATAAGCCAAGCCAGAGCGTTTTTTTCATAGGAGCAATTTACGTTTTCAAATGAATTGTTGATAGCACTTTAACAGCCGCCGGTAAAGTTTTTAATTTTTATATAGAAGGAAAGAACAAATTTATTTAACGTCAAAGCTTATTCTTTTGCCACCGCTTCTTCACCATACATCTGGTCTTTAAATTTTAAAGAAGGCGATGCAATAAAATCACCCAATCCCAATCGCTGCCATTTTGCATCAACAGATAGAATGGTTGCTTCATCCGATACAATGATATTGGGCCAGTCTCTTTGAAAATTATCCAATTCTTTTGTCTTGATGGTACCGTCCAATCCCATACAAGAGATCGTGTTTGGAGTTTGGAGTTTGGAGTTTTGGGTTGGTTTTGTACTTAAAACGTGGTCTCTTCTGGGATCGAGGTTATTGCAAAAACGCCATAAAGCTACCGGAAGATCGTTAGCATCCACTGTATGCTCAATGTAAAGGATCATCTTCACTCCTTCCACTTCTTTTAATTCACAAATTTGCTGGTGCAATTCTTTAATATGCCCTCTTTTTTTCTTTTCAACAGAAATAACTAAAACGGGAATTTCTTTTTTGAGTAAAGAACTATTTACGGCTTTTATTTCGGGGAACTTAGAAGTTAATACCTCTCCGTTAAAGTCGCAAACCGTAAATTCTGAATTGTAAAATTCATCTTTCTCTTCTTCAAACTTAGCCGTCCCATCTATACACATTTTTCCACCAAAACCTAATTTGCTACAGCTGTGATCCAGCACATCCATTGGCCCTTGTGAAAAATAAATATCGGTTGCAGGATTCAGATTTTTAAAAACATATTTTGCCAGTTCTTTGTATTGCTGAATGCGTACGACTTCGTCGGCTATCACTAAAATTTTATTGAACATCATTTGCCCTGCGCCCCACATGGCATTCATAACTTTCTGTCCTTGTCCTGCATAGTCTTTTTTTATTTGCGCAATTACCAAATTATGAAACACACCTTCCACCGGCATATCCATGTCAACTATTTCAGGAACCATGGTCATTTTCATCGGCGCCAGGAAAATACGTTCAGTGGCTTTCCCTAACCAGGCATCTTCCTGCGGTGGAATGCCAACGATAGTGGCCGGATAAACAGGATTTTGTTTGTGCGTAATGCAAGTGATGTGAAAACGTGGATACCAATCGGGCAAGGAATAATAACCCGTATGATCGCCGAAAGGACCTTCCCAGATCATTTCATCAGCCGGATCAACATAACCTTCTATAATAAAATCCGCATCGGCAGGAACCTCAACCTCCGGTTGGGTGATACATTTTACCAGTTCTACTTTTTTCTTGCGCAGAAAGCCGGCCAACATGTATTCATCTACATTTTCGGGCAAAGGCGCCGTAGCTGAATAAGCATAAACCGGATCGCCGCCGAGAGCCACAGCAACAGGCATTTTTTTGTTCAGCTTTTTATACTCATTAAAATGCTTTGCCGAAACCTTGTGTTTATGCCAGTGCATACCTGTAAGCTGTGGGCCAAAAACCTGCATACGATACATGCCTACATTGCGTGTGTTGGTATTTGGATCCTTTGTGTGAATGACAGGGAGTGTAACAAAAGGACCACCATCTTTGGGCCAACAAGTAATGACGGGAAGTTTGGTAATATCGGCTTCTGCACCTTGCCAAATTATTTGCTGACACTCGCCGCGGCCGGTTTTTACTTTGGGCATCCAACCAGCAAACTGGCCGAGCTTTGGCAGCAGTTTTAATTTATCAACAATGCTTTCTTTTGGTGAAGCCAGCAGATGAAAAAGCGCTTCTATTTCTTTTGCCACATCATCCAGTTGGTTTACGCCTAAGGCAAGGCACATGCGTTTTTCACTGCCATAAGCATTCATTAATACCGGAAAATCATAACCGGTGTTTTCAAACAACAAGGCTTTGCCGCCTCCGGCTGTTTTACTAATGCGGTCAGTAATTTCTGCTATTTCTAATGTAGGATCGACGTATTCTTTGATGCGGATCAATTCTCCTGCTTCTTCCAGCGCCTCTATAAACTGCTGTTGATTTTTATATGCCATTGCGCTGCAAAAATAACGCTATGCATAGTAACAAATTTGCTACACCAATTAAAGCGAATTGCATGAATGGTTTTTTACAATCACATTTTTATTTACCGGGAAATAATAAGACAGGAAGAAAATTGTTGAAAAGCGTTTACTGACTTTTCCCTTTAAAAGCTACAGCCTAATAAGCCTGTCGCAACATTGCCGAATAAAGAACAAGGCGTACAAGAGTGCGACGCAAGAGAAGGCGGGAGTAGTAATGCTGTACGGAACAAAATGAAAATTGAAAACAAAAAGATGCAAAAAAATTCCTTAACTCTTTACTCTCTTAGTTTAAAATACTTTAGGGCAGCCGTACCCTTTCTCGCTTCTGCCGTCGCCGCTGCCTATGGCAAATGAAATGTGCAGACCTGTGAAGTAATAATAATCTTTTGATTTAGGATTGCCTCTTGTAAATCCTTTTACAGGATAATCAGGGAAGCCCACTTCGTCGCCGCGATAAGAAAGATCGACTGATTTCTGTCCATTACCTAACAGCAAATCAGCTGGATCGGCATAACCGGTGCTTACATCATCCAGGTAATCGGTGAATGTTTTGCGCAGCCCTGCTTCCAATCCGATCTGCACTTTATCGCTGATGGCATATTTAATACCTCCACCAAAAGGGATGGCAAATTGCGTGAGTGCATACGGCTTGCCCGGATAACCCTGCAGGCCCTGCCCTTCGGTTGTTAATGGCTTTAAATAAGTTTGTATACCGCTTTCATCGTAGGTATAGGGATCGAAATGAAAAACAGCGAGCCCCGCAAAAATATAAGGTGTCCAGCGTATCTGATCTATATTAAAAATGTTGTACTCTCCCATCACACTCAATTCGGTGATCTTAGACTGGAAGCTGAGGTTACGGGCTTTTAAATCAGATTGATGGCTAAGGCTATCGGCGCCGGCAACTTTACCAAATGTAAGCCCCGTGCGGATGCTGAAGCGCTGGGTAAAGGGGAAAGTTCCTGTGATGCCAAAAGCAGCCTTTGAACTTTTGTAGGGCTTATCAGTAAGATCGCCCTGGTAATTTGACAAACCTCCGAATATGCCCAGCCGAAACTGGCTGAAGGAAGTATGGGTTAGCAAAAAAAGAAAAAGTACAAAAATGATTTTTTTCATCCAGGAAAAATTTTCTGTCTATTTAACAAATTTAAGGCCGCATTTATTGTGAAATAGTTCAAAAACAGGGATAGCAAAAGTTTTATCAGGATGCTATCAAGGTTTTTGAAGAATGAAAATGCGGCCAATTGGATGGAATGATCAACACAAACTAGTGTACTTTCATTAATGAAGAATCCGAATGTGTGCATAAACAGGTGCAAAACCGGTGTAGAAGAGCGAAGGCAAAAATTTGGAAAGACAACTACAACCAGCCTACCTTAGTCTTGCGATTGACAGCAGAAATCCTTCAACAAGATCGCTGCCAAATCAAGCGAAAAGCATCGGGTTAGTAAGTAATACAGGCTTCGGCAGGTATTTGAACAAACTTGGTGCTTTTTCTTTTTAAAACACATCCCCAACACTTTATTTTCCTGTTCTTTTTGTAGCTTAGAGCTATCCTCCCCTCCTGTAAAAACAACCATCTCTACCGATTGGCAGAACTTTTGATTATCTAATTCTAAAGAGTGGTTATGTATTTATTGGAAGTTGCAAACGACCTTACCGCCAGAATTCAGGAAATTGCTTTTGGCTTATCTATTATTATCTCAGGCTTGTTTCTTTTAGAATATAAAAGATATTCCGAGGAACAGGAAAGGATTGAGATGATAGATAATTTTTTGAGTGATAAGTAAGACAACACAGCAATCAGCAATGTTGTCCCACTGCTAGCAGTGTTAATATATCTTTTCGCTCCGGCCGCGGTTGTTCCCATTTCTTCCTTGTCTTGCGCCTTCATTCGCCTTATTACGGGCATGGGATATTTCGTTCTTATTTAAAGGCCTGCGGGTATCATCATTTACATTTTGTGCTTCGCCTTTATAGTCGTGCGACTGTGCAGGATCTCTGTGTGCTTCGGCATCACTATTTTCATTGCCGTTGTTTCTACGCCGCCAACTTATCTCTCTGTCTTGTCTTACATTTTCCGTAGATTCACTCCATGCAGTTTTTGTACCTGCATCGTTCTCTGCAAACCGGCCTGCGTTGTCGGCTTGTTCAAATCTTTCCTTCGCTTCGCTTTTGCGATCTTTATCACGTGCCATAATTAGTTTATTAAAAGTGTTACAAATGTTTTGCCGTTTTATATAGCAAACAGAACGGAATAGCTACTCATTGTCTAAAGAGTTAGCTATTATATTTTTCATCAAAATCATTGCCAGCAAAAGGTTCTCAAACAACGCAACTCATCACTTATTATTCATTACTCATTTCATTACTCATTCTTAACTTCATTCAATAAATAATAAAGAATGGATGTCAAGATTGAATCATCATGGAAGAAAGTATTAGCAGCTGAATTTAAAAAACCTTATTTCAGGCAAATTGCCGAGCATTTAAAAACAGAAAAGGCACAGGGCAAAACCATTTATCCTCCCGGCCCCTTAATCTTTAACGCATTTGATAAAACACCTTTCAAAGAAGTAAAGGTGGTAATACTAGGGCAAGATCCTTATCATGGCCCGGGGCAAGCCATGGGCTTAAGTTTTTCGGTGCCTAAAGGTGTACCCCCGCCGCCTTCTCTTGTTAATATTTTTAAAGAACTGCATGACGATGTGGGTGTTGCCATTCCTAAAAATGGAGATCTTACACCGTGGGCAGAGCAAGGTGTACTTTTGTTGAACGCTTCTCTTACGGTAAGGGCTGGTGAGCCGATGAGCCATTCTAAAATTGGCTGGCATGTTTTCACCAATTGCGTTATCTCTACGATTTCAGAACAAAAAGAAAATGTGGTTTTCCT
>JBQCJM010000202.1:0-2319 GCA_051952715.1 Flavisolibacter sp. | reverse complement strand
AAGAGATTGCTGGGAAGGTGGTGTACGAATGCCGACCATCGTTGCATGGCCGGCTAAGATCACTCCCGGAAAAATAATGAATACACCCAGTATGCTTTCTGACTGGCTGCCCACTTTTGCCGATGCGGCCCATATTGCAGCACCGGCAAGAACTGATGGTGTTTCCTTATTGCCTTCTTTAACAGGTAAAGGAAAGCAGGAAAAAAGCCTGGTATATGTAGAATATTTCGAAGGCGGTAAAACACCCAATTTCAAAGAGTTTGAAGCTTCACGCAGGGGAAGAAAAAGAGGGCAGATGCAAATGATTCGCATGAACAATTTGGTAGGTGTTCGCTATGGTATTCAATCAGCAAATGATGATTTCGAAATTTATGATGTAATAAAAGATCCTAAGGAAACAACCGATCTGGCATCGGCGCCAGGCTTTGAAAAAATGCAGGCGCAAATGAAGGCAAAGGTACTGCAGGTAAGGCGTGCCGATATTGAAGCCAAACGACCTTATGATGAAGCACTCATTCCTGCAACAACATTAAACGATAAATTAAAAAAAGGTCTGCGCTGGAAGTTTTTTGCCGGTGATTTTCCATGGGTGGTTTCTGTAAAAGGAATGAAGAGCAGCGAGCAAGGTGTAACCAATACAATTGAAAACAATAAAAAAAATACAAAGCGGGGAATGATAGTGTACGAAGGCTATATAAAAATTCCTGCCGACGGCAAGTATAGCTTTTCATTGCAAACACCGGGCAAGGCATACATGCGTTTGCACGAAGCCAGTTTGTTTGATGCTGATTTTGATTATAAACCCAATACTGAACTGGTGCGGGATGTATACTTGAAAGCAGGCTATCATCCTGTTACCATTTACCTGCTTACAAAAGCAAATGAAAAAGACATGCTAACGATCAAATGGAAGGAGGCAAATGCTTCTGAGTGGAAAGAAATAGGAGAGTGGTACCGGCCTGCCGGACATAACTGATAAATATTTTCAACGTCAATCATCTATTTTCTTGTTTAGCTTTTAAGGAGATTAACTATCCGATTTTGTGCACATCTCTTTACATTCGGTTTTTATTAATACCATTATGCAGAGAATCATCATGAAACTAATCGTGTGCTTTGTTGCAGTTTGTTTGATACACCTTAACGCAAACGCTCAAACGTACTCTCTATCTTCCCCCGACGGCAAAACCACTGTTCAGTTACAAATTGACGGTCAGATAAAATATGCGGTGGTGCACAATCAGCATACGCTTATCGCTTCTTCAGTTATTGGTATAGCTACTGATTTGGCGGCATCTGCGGGGAAAGTAAAAAAGGCAGTTCATTCGTCTGCAAAAGAAACTTTATATCCGGTAGTGCGGCAAAAGAATAAGGCAATTCAGGATGTATATAATCAACTGAAACTAACATTTAGCCATCAATATTCATTGGAATGGCGGGCTTATAACAACGGCGTAGCCTGGCGGTGGCTCATTAACAAAAAAGGCGATTACAAAGTGGTAGATGAACAAGTGAATTATCAACTGGCAATTTCCGATTCGGTATGGTACCCGCTTGAAAATAGTTTTTACTCTCATAACGAACGCCTGTATGATCACTGGCCCCTGGATAGTACAGAAAACAAGCTGGCCAGCCTTCCGGCTTTGGTAAGTGTCAACGGAACAAAGCTTTTGATTACAGAATCGGATCTTTTTGATTATGCCGGCTTGTGGCTGCAAGGTGCAAAAAATGGATTGCTGCAAGGTGTGTTCCCGCATTATCCAAAAGAAAAGAAAGTGACTTCAGACAGAGATGAAGAAGTAGTGAGCCGTGAAGATTTTATTGCCAAACAAAACAATGCACATACGCTGCCCTGGCGGGTACTGATGATTGCCGACAAAGATGAAAACCTGTTGACCAACCAATTGGTATACCAGTTATCACGGCCGGCAAATGCAGATTATAGCTGGGTAAAACCAGGCAAAGCACAATGGGATTGGTGGAACGATAACAATGTATACGATGTTGATTTCAGGGCAGGCATTAATACCGCTACGTATAAATATTACATTGACTTTGCCGCAAAAAATGGTTTGGAATATGTGGTGCTTGATGAAGGCTGGAGCAACACAGAGGATTTATTGAAAGTAGTTGACGACATTGATATGAATGAGCTGACAGCTTATGCCAAAGAAAAAAACGTTGGTTTGATCTTGTGGACAACATGGCTGGCTTTAGATCGACAGATGGAAGCGGCGCTTGACCAGTTTGTGCGTTGGGGCATTAAGGGAATCAAGGTAGATTTTATGCAACGCGATGACCAGGAAATGGTAAACTATT
>JBQCJM010000201.1:0-11958 GCA_051952715.1 Flavisolibacter sp. | reverse complement strand
AGCTCAGCTGCCAGTTAGTTGTCTTAGGATTAAAAACAACTTCCAGCGCAAACTTGCTTAATCGTGCTTCAATGTATCGGGAGGCAGCTGCATCATCGCCAGTGCGGATATCGCCCCAGTTGCCCTGCGTGTCAATCAACAAATCTTTTTGCCCCATATTTACCAACGCATCGCCAATGGATGCATCGCCGTGCGGATGATATTGCATCGACTGCCCGATGATATTAGCCACTTTATTATAGCGGCCATCATCCATTTCCTTCATGGCGTGTAAAATGCGGCGCTGTACAGGTTTCAAACCATCCTCTACAGCGGGAACAGCCCGTTCCAAAATCACATAAGAAGCATAATCAAGAAACCATGTTTTGTATTGGCCGTTGATGCCATGATCGGTTTGTACGTGTTCGTAATTTTTGTTTTTCGTAGTGCTCATTTATTGGATATTATAAACTGTTATTTGATTGATCTGAAGTTACTTCTTCAGCTGCAGCGGTTTTCAATTTTACTTCAAATTCCTTCCAGCCTTTGGCTGTATCTCCATGCATTTCGATCTTATCTTCTTCGGCCAGCTTTTTCATGCGCCATAATAAAAACACATCGCCGGTTTTAATTTTCATTTTGCTTAAAACAGCACTCATAGCCTTATTGCCTTTTTGCCATTCGCTTGTTAAGCTGCTCAAAATTTCCTTGTCATAAAAATCTTCGCCCTTGCTCACTATCTTTTTTCCACCTTCTAAAATTCTCACAATTTCATTTTCAGTGCATAGCTTCCTCCATTCGTCTGGATCAACTTCAAACTCGCTCAAGGTAATTTTGCGATTTAATTTTTTGGCTTTTAAAAATTCTTTGGGTTGGATTTCGTGCAAAGTGGTTGGAAAAAATATTTGCCCTTTTTCGTTGATGAAAGGAAGATTGTTCATGTATAACACCACTACCCTTCCCTGGTATTGCTGCAGTTGAGATATTAGCCAGTAATAACCGCAAACATCATGTTGGTTCTGCCCCATCCAAATCCATAATTCTTCTTTGGCATTTTCATCGAGTTCTTTTTTAAGATTATGAATGGTTAAACGATCATCAACCATGTTCATTAACTGCTCTGTATCGTATGGAGAGATCTCAAGCAAAGCTTTCCACCAATCCCTGCGCTGTTGATAGCCTTCTGGCTCATAAATATTTTCTACGGGGCCTACAGCATAATCGTCTCTTATGATTTCAATTTTTCCCTGCAGGCTTTCATCTAATTCTATTGCCTTTTGCAAAACATTAATATCTGCTTCCTGAAAAACGATGTGTATCATGTCTTTTTGTTAATATATGGTCCTGGCTGATGTTTGACGTGACGCCTTACAACACCTTTATTGCTACAAATAAATAATTATTGGCTGCACCGATCACTTCGTAATTTATGTAAAAGCTTTCTGTAAAAATTTTGAAAGCCAAGAACTCATGTTGCGGAACAACAAATTCATCAAACAACAATATATCGCCGGGCTTTAAAAAACGATATAATTGCGACATAGTAAATATGGCAGCACTAAAAAGATCTGAATCAATGTGAATCAGTTTTCGATTCCTGTTGTCATATTGCTCCAAAAAAGGACTCAGCGTTTGTTGGAACAATCCTTTGTAAAAAGTAGCCCGTTCGTCAGTGATATCTAACGATTCTAAAGTATGCGCCATAGTACCTTTTGCAAAGGGCCCCCATTTTTCCGGCAGGCCTTCGAATGTATCGAATCCAAAAAAGCGGGATGAAGCATTGGAATTGTGTTGCAGCCACCATTTAAAAGAAATGCCACCGGCTACCCCAAACTCAAAATAATCAATAGGTTCAACAGCTAAATTTTCTTGTTTTTTTATGGCTTCGTATAAATTGTAACGCCGGTTATAATCCCATTTCTGTTGATAAAAATCATTATAGCCTTTCACCGGATGCTGCTTTCGCCATTTCGACAATTGCTCCATGTTGACAGCAAGATCCATGGAATTGCTGAATGGCTGCACTACATTATGCATATTCCATTTCATGAAAAGGGACTTGGCCTTTTGAATGATTTGTAATTTTTTCAAGAAACAGTTTGAAGGGTTTACGCTACAATTTCCTCCACGGTATCTAACTCCACTCTAAGATTATTAATAATAAATTCCTGTCTTTCCTGCGTATTCTTTCCCATGTAATATTCCAGCAGGTGCTGTATATGATCGCCATGATCAAGAATTACCGGGTCAAGACGTATTTCATCGCCTATAAAACGACCAAATTCGTCAGGAGAAATTTCGCCCAGACCTTTAAATCTCGTGATCTCTGGCTTGCCGCCCAGTTTCTTCACAGCTGCCTGCTTTTCCGTCTCAGAATAACAATAGATAGTTTCCTGTTTGTTACGAACACGGAATAAAGGCGTTTGCAAAATGTAAACGTGGTTATTTTTTACAAGGTCAGGAAAGAACTGCAAAAAGAAGGTCATGATAAGCAAACGAATGTGCATACCATCTACATCAGCATCAGTAGCAATAACGATCCTGTTAAAACGCAAACCTTCCAGGCCTTCCTCTATGTTCAAGGCATGTTGCAATAAGTTCAACTCTTCATTTTCATACACCACTTTTTTACTCATGCCAAAGCAGTTGAGTGGCTTACCGCGTAAGCTAAACACAGCTTGTGTTTCTACTTCTCTTGCTTTGGTAATAGAGCCGCTGGCAGAATCGCCTTCTGTAATAAAAATGGTAGTTTGCTTTTGCGTGGCAAAAAATTCCTGCTTGCCTTTTGCGGGTGGTTCATCATTCAAATGCACCCGGCAGTCGCGTAATTTTTTATTATGAAGATTAGCTTTTTTGGCTCTTTCGTTAGCCAGCTTTTTAATACCCGCCAAATCCTTCCTTTCTCTTTCGCTTTGCTCAATACGTTTTTTTAAGGCCTCGGCAATTGTGGGATTCTTATGCAGGAAATTATCCAGTTGCTTTGATAAAAAGTCAAGCACAAACTGGCGCATACTTGGGCCACCTTCATCCACATTCAAAGAGCCCAATTTTGTTTTTGTCTGTGATTCGAATACTGGCTCTACTACTCTTACGGAAACAGCAGCCACAATACTTCCACGGATGTCGGAGGCATCATAATCTTTTTTAAAAAAATCACGGATCACTTTTACATACGCTTCCCGAAACGCAGCCTGGTGCGTTCCACCTTGCGTTGTATGTTGCCCGTTTACAAAACTGTAATAATCTTCGCCATAGTCATTATTATGCGTAATGGCTACTTCAATGTCATCGCCTTTTAAATGAATAATAGGATAACGCAGCTCATCGGCATTGGTATTGCGTTCCAGCAAATCCAGCAAACCGTTTTTGCTGATATAAGATTTGCCATTGAAAATGATGCGCATGCCTGCGTTCAAAAAGCAGTAATTCCAAATTTGCTTTTCGAGATATTCAGGAATGAAATGGAAGTTTTTAAAAACAGAGTCGTCGGGAATAAAGGTGACAAGTGTTCCGTTATCGCCATCGCTTTTGGCTTCTTTGTGTTCTTTTACCAAAATGCCTCTTTGAAACTCGGCTTCCTTTACTTTGCCTTCGCGGAACGAGGCCACCTTAAAATAATTACTTAAAGCATTTACCGCTTTGGTACCTACTCCATTCAATCCTACACTTTTCTGAAAGACCTTGCTGTCGTACTTGGCGCCGGTATTGATCTTGCTTACTACATCCACTACTTTACCTAAAGGAATGCCGCGGCCATAGTCGCGAATGGTTACAGACTTACCTTCCACAGAGACCTCAATGGTTTTTCCATAACCCATTGTATATTCATCAATACAGTTGTCTATAACTTCTTTTACCAAAACGTAAATTCCATCGTCGGGGCTGGACCCATCGCCCAGTTTACCAATATACATGCCCGGACGAAGACGAATGTGTTCTTTCCAATCGAGGCTTTTTATACTCTCTTCGTTATATTCAAAGAGGCCTTTTTTAGTTTCTGCCATAGGATTTATTCAACGCTAAATTGGGTAAAAATAATTTTATCGAACCAAGAGAAAAGTTTTGAGCAAGTTTTATTTTTTAATAACTGCCGGAAACTCACAAGTACAGTTGTTTTATCCTCGCTAAAAGAGACACGAACAGTCAAAAAATTTACCGGAAATAAAACTTGTTTTCTATCAGCTCAACGGCGGGCAAATATAAGGAAAAATAGCTGTCGTTTTACTAAAATGTTTAGTTTTTATAAATTTATTTTTCAATGGCTTTTAGATTACAATTGATTGGTTATTAATAAGTTGAAAACTTAAATTTTTTTTACAGACTTTATTGTTTTTATGGTGGTAAAACACCTAATTTTGACCTCACACTTAGGCATAGTTTTTAAGCTACTAAACCAGAACTGCTTCACTACCCATTAATTCTACTTACAGCCTATTAGCTTACTAACCCATAGTAATAGTTAATAAACCACTCAAAAACGGAGGAAGAGTATGTATTCGTATGGATTGCTGGAACCCGGATGTTATTACCTGGTGCAGGAACAAGTTGATTCGCCAATTGAACTAATTAAAGTGACAGTAGAAACTGACCACTGCATGTATATATTTAAATATAAGGATGAGCTGATAACAGAATGGAAAAGAAGAAACGATAAACTTCATGATATTTTAGAATGCCTGAACGATGAGATGGTTGAGAAATGGGAAAAACATTATAACAATAATGAAGAGTCGTATTACGAAGAGGATGATGATTAACGTTAACAAGTTTGCAGAGTTGCAGGTTGCGAACCAACCCGTGAACGTATAAACTTGCGAACTACTGCATTTTAACTTTCCTTAATTCCAAAAGATTTAAAGCATTGGGTTGAAAATTGCGTACGTTGGGCTGCACTAAGTGCACTACTTCGTCGTAAAATAAAGGAACCACTGGCGCATCTTCGATCATCACCTGGTCGGCCTGGCGGTAAAGCTGGTAACGAAGGGAATCGTTGGTTTCGGCAATGGCTTTTTCAAACAGAGCATCAAACTTTGGATTTTTGTAGCGGGTGTAATTTGGAGGCGCCGGGTTTTTTGAATAGAAAACGGATAAATAATTTTCTGCATCAGGATAATCGGCGATCCAGCTTCCCCGAAAGAATAAAGCTTTTGAATTAGAAGTGAGATCAAGCAGTAAGGACTTTTGTACTACATCTACCTGCACATTCAAACCAATTTCCTCTAATTGTTTTGCTATATAACTGCCAATGTCGGAATAGATAGGAATGGTGTATAACTTAATTGCCGGCTGATTGGATGATGTAATGCCTGCTTCTTTTAAAAGCTTTCTGGCCAATACCGGTTGATACGTATATCCTTTCACTTTTGCAGAATCAAAAGATGGCAGCCCTGCAGGCACAAAACCTGCAGTAGCAGGAAGCCCTAACGAATTACGCAGGTATAAAACCATTTTCTGCCTGTCAAAACCATAGTTAATAGCCTGCCTCACTTTTTTTAACCGCAGAGGAGAATTTTTCACCAAAGGGTTTGTGGAGTCAACCAAAATACCGAAATATTCAATATTTAAATAAGGATGTGTTTGCAATTGAATTTTACCTTGCCAGTCTTTTCGAAGTGTTCCTTTTTTAGTGAGCACTTCATCTTTAAATGAAGCGTCAATATCATTAACAAAATCCAGTTTCTTTTGACGGAATAATAAAAACTCTGTGGCCTTGGCATCGTAAAAACTAATTTTTACACCATCAAGATAAGGCAGCCTCATTCCTTTTTCATCCTTTTCAAAATAAGAAGAATTTTTTTTCATTACCAATGCCTGCCCTTCTTCCCAGGCTACAAACTGAAATGGGCCGGTGCCCACTGCGTGTCTTCTTAAATCATTACCATATTTTTCCACGGCTTCATGCGGTACAACGGAGCAGTATTGCATAGAAAGAATTCCCAGGATCGGATTGTAAGGCCTTATCAATTTCAGTTGGAAAGTAGTATCATCAATAGCTTTAAAACCGTCTACCCTATCTACCTTGCTATTGAATATCCACGAACCAGGGCTGGCAACAGTTTTATCCACAATTCTTTTAAAACTATACTCTACATCTTTTGCCGTAAACTTTCTGCCTTTTTTATTTCTGAAACACGCATCATCATGAAATAATACATCATTGCGCAAATAAAAAGTATAAGTTTTTTTATCGTCTGAAATTGTCCAGTGCGTAGCAAGGGAAGGAACAATATTTAATTGACTATCTACCTCAACCAATGTATTATATAATTGATGCACGGCCCACATAACCGACTGGTTTTTTGCAAAGGCCGGATCAATGGACGCAATGCCTGTTTGCTCATTGTAATGAAAAATATTTGCGTCTTTTTTTTCACTGTTATAGCAGGATGTCAAAAACAAAATCCCTGCGATTGCTAAATATTTATACCAATGGAACATGTATTTATTAAAAGGGTTCTAAATTAGACAAGTATTTGTTTTCAAAATGCAAATCAATAAAATGAAAAAACGAATTTTATTTTTTATTCCTTGTTCTTTGTTTTTTATTGCTTACTCCTTTAGTCAGCCATTACATAAGAAAACAGGATTTACACACCAGGATACGCTACGTGGAAGTATTGGCCTCGAGCGCAGTTGGTGGAATGTACTTTACTACGACATTTCTGTAACGCCTGATTTTGATGCAAAATCTATTAAAGGCAAAACCACTATTCAGTACAAGGTCATAGCCGATAACCACAGCGACTATATGCAAATTGACTTGCAGCAGCCATTAACCATTGATACTATCTTTTACAATGGCAAATTATATATTAACTATCCGGCAAAGCCCTATTACAATGAAGGAAATGTTTGGCATGTTCCTTTACCAAAGGCCGCTGTCAATTCTGTTCAATCTATAACTATAGCTTATCACGGCAATCCTAAAATTGCGGTGCATGCACCCTGGGATGGCGGATGGATTTTTACAAAAGATGCAAAAGGCCATCAATGGATGAGCGTTGCCTGCCAGGGCCTTGGCGCTTCGGTTTGGTACCCGTGTAAAGACCATCAAAGTGATGAACCCGATAATGGCGCTTCTTTAACTATTAATGTTCCTGATTCTTTGGTGGCAATCGGCAATGGAAGACTGAAAGATAAAATTTCTTCCAATGGAACAACCGCTTACACATGGGCTGTAACATCACCAATTAATAACTATAACATCATTCCCTACATTGGGAAATACGTGAACTGGAGCGATACATTAATGGGCGAAAAAGGAAAGCTGGATTTGAATTATTGGGTGTTAGACTATGAATTAGAAAAAGCCAAAAAACAATTCGAGCAGGTGAAGCTCATGCTTCGTGCTTTTGAATACTGGTTTGGTCCCTATCCTTTTTATGAAGATGGTTACAAATTAGTGCAGGCGCCTCATTTGGGTATGGAACATCAAAGCGCCGTGGCCTATGGCAATCGTTTTGAAAATGGCTATTTATGCAGAGACCTTTCGGGCACAGGCTGGGGATTGAAATGGGACTATATTATTGTACACGAAAGCGGGCACGAATGGTTCGCCAACAACATCACCACAAAAGATATTGCTGATATGTGGGTGCACGAAGGTTTTACTGATTATTCCGAAACCCTATTCACCGAGTATTATTATGGCAAGCAGGCGGCAGATGAATATGTACAAGGATTAAGAAAAAACATTGCCAATGATAAGTCTATCATCGGGCCATATGGGGTGAACCAGGAAGGTAGTGGCGATATGTATTACAAAGGCGCTAATTTAATTCATACTATCAGGCAAATAATTAATGACGATGAAAAGTTCAGACAGATATTGAGAGGCTTGAACAAAGACTTTTATCATCAAACGGTTACATCAAAACAAGTAGAAGAATACATCTCTCAAAAAAGCGGGAAAGATTTAAGCAAAGTATTTGACCAATATTTAAGAACTACGCAGATACCTGTTTTGAAATTAAAAGCAGATGGCGACAAACTAAAATTCCAGTGGAGCAATTGCATCGACGGATTCAATATGCCTGTGAAACTAACCAACGGCCAGTGGATTCATCCAACAACATCGGAACAAAAAATAAAAATGGAAGGAAAGGACTTTAGCAATGTGACGGTTGATAAGAACTTCTATATCAAAACAGAGAACTAAAATTGACAGGATCGTAAAGGATTAATGAGGAGATTAAGATCTTTATTATATACAAAGAGTCTTCCCTAATGGAAGGCTCTTTTATTTCCGACTAATTTTTTTGATCTTCTCAAATCCCGGTTCTAACTTATTTTTACTGCCATGAGCACCATTCGCAGGCAAAGTATTATTTCATCTGTTATTGTATATTTTGGTTTTGCGCTTGGCTTTTTTAACACCTATCTTTTTACAAGAGAAGGCGGCCTTACCAAAGAAGAATACGGCCTAACCGGAACTTTTGTTGCTTTTGCCAATATTATGTATGCTGTAGCGAGCCTGGGCATACCTGCTTATATCGGCAAATTTTTCCCCTATTACAAATCGCATTTAAAAGACAAGGAGAACGACCAGCTTGCATGGGCTCTGCTTGTTCCCTGCATCGGTTTTTTGTTTGTTTTGGTAGCGGGCATTGCTTTTAAGAATATACTTGTTGACAAGATTTTCAACAACTCTCCCCAACTCGTACAATACTATTACTGGACATTCCCATTTGGGTTTGGCTATACTATTCTCATGGTATTAGAAGCCTATGCCTGGCAACATCGACGTTCTTCGTTAAGCAATTTTTTAAAGGAGGTGCTGTTTCGTTTTCTTGTTACCATTTTAATTGTACTTACCACTTTTCAGCTTATTAAAGACTTTAAAACCTTTATTGGCATTTATTCTTTTTTGTACATAGCTGTTGTTTTTATTTTTCTCTTTTACTTTAAAAAAAAGGGACAGCTTTTTTTTAATTTTTCTGTTAGCCGTGTTACTAAAAAGTTCCGTTCAAAAATCCTAACACTGGCTTCCTTTGTGTGGAGCGGCAACCTGGTGTTTATTATAGCCAGCGTATTCGACACCGTTATTATTGCAGCCGTATTGCCTAATGGTATTGCAGCCTTAGCGCCTTTCCTTTTGGCTCAAAATATTTCAAGCCTTATACAAGCGCCACAGCGAGCCGTAGTTTCTGCATCAGTTGGTCCATTATCGCAGGCATGGAAAGAAAAGAACTATGCAAACATCAATAGAGTCTATCATCGCTCCTCTATCAATCAACTCATTTTTGCCACTGCTATGTTTTGTTTGATCTGGCTGAATTTTGAAGACGGTATTTACACATTTCATTTGCAGCACGATTATCTGGCAGCCAAATGGGCTTTCTTTTTTTTAGGTCTCACACGTATCATAGATATGGGCACAGGCGTAAGCTCCCAAATTATCGGCACATCTACTTTGTGGCGGTTCGAATTTATTTGTGGTATAATCCTGCTGGCCCTAATGCTGCCGCTTAACTGGCAGCTTACACGTTATTTGGGCATTACAGGCCCGGCCATTTCCAACCTTATTTCGTTTACTGTTTACAATTTTATCCGGTATTTGTTTTTATGGAAAAAATTCAAGATGCAGCCTTTCACGCTTAAATCACTTTATACTATTTTGCTTAGCGGTATTTGTTTCTATGTCTGTTTTGTGCTATTCGATAAATACCAGGGTATTCAATGGATATTTTTAAGAAGCAGTCTTTTTCTTCTTTTATTTATTGCAGGCATGTCATGGCTTAAGTTATCGCCAGATGTGCAACCTGTGATAAGTACGTTAAAGAGGAAATTAAAGCTTGGAAATTAAAATTTCTGACTGGGGCTGAGCATCTTCTATCCGGCCGGCGCCAATGAAACGCCTTACCCAATACTCATCAAAAAGATCACTGATGGTAACACCTGATGAAGAAGCATGAACAAACTTATTGTTTTGAAGATACATACCGACGTGTGAAACTCCGCCAATGGTGTTGAAAAAAACAAGATCACCTTGCTTTAGTTCGGTGCGTGAAATTTTGCGGCTGGCATTATATTGTTCTTTTGCTGTTCTTGGTAAGGCTATTCCATATAAAGAAGTAAAAAGAACCTGCATAAAAGCCGAGCAATCGATACCGGCTTTTGTAGTGCCCCCTAAGCGGTACCTTGTTCCAAACCAATCATCAATAATTTTAAGCAGGCTGATGTTTTTTAGCATTTCAACTTCCGTATCCATAATCAGGGAATACTTAAATTGAAGTTTATCGGCCTCTTCAATGGTTGGTTTTGTAAATGCAATTAAATTATTTTTGTTTACACCGGTTTCCCTGGCTGTTTTAGAATTGGTGGGTTCAGCCGTAGCTTGGAAAGGTGCAACATCTACCGTAATATCATCGAGGAACTTAACATCTGCTTTAGAACTATTTGAACTAACTTGTTTTGCTTGTGCTGCAACAGGATTAGAAACTCCCAGAAGGAAGAGAATGGTGACTGTGGAGAGGATGGTTTTAATCATGTGGCTTTAATTAGGTCTACACTGGATGGTTTACGAAAATAGGGTTTTTTCCCACAAATGTGGAATACTCTCAACGATTACTGTTAATAATTATTGCCAACTTGCAGCTTAAAGCTTCTGGATTCAAGTAATTTGATGTAGATCAAGAGGAGTAAGATTATGAAATTTTCTCATTTACACGTACATACACAATATTCGCTTTTAGATGGCGCCGCTTCTATTTCCGGTCTTTACAAAAAAGCCATTGCCGATGGCATGCCGGCTTTAGCTATTTCCGACCATGGTAATATGTTCGGCGTTTTCGAATTTGTTTCGCATGCGTATAAAAATTTAGATGAGAACGGCCAGCCCAAGGTAAAGCCTATCGTGGGCTGCGAGTTTTATGTGGCTGCCGACAGGCATCGCAAATCTTTTTCAAAAGATGATAAAGACCAACGTTTCCACCAAATTCTTTTAGCCAAAAACGAAGTGGGTTACCGCAACCTGGTAAAGCTTACTTCGCTTGGCTACCTCGAAGGTTTGTATGGCAAATATCCAAGAATTGATAAAGCACTTATTGAACAGTACCACGAAGGTCTGATTGCCACCACCTGCTGTCTTGGTGCCATGGTGCCGCAAGCTATTATGCGTAAAACTGAGACTGAGGCAGAAGCAGAGTTTAAGTGGTGGCTTGATTTGTTTGGAGAGGATTATTATGTAGAGTTTCAGCGGCATGGTATGGCCGAGCAGGACAAGGTGAACGAAGTCCTCATCAAATTTGCCCGTAAGCACGGCGTAAAAATCATTGCTTCAAATGATTCGCATTATGTGGATGTGGAAGATTTTAATGCCCACGATATTTTGCTTTGCATCAATACAGGTGAAAAAGTATCCACTCCTGCCCTTCGCGAATTTGCCGACGATGATGTAAGCATGAAGGATAAGCGTTTTGCTTTCCCTAACGACCAGTTCTATTTCAAGAAGACCGCAGAAATGGTTGACAGATTTAAAGATCTGCCCGAAGCCATTGACAATACCAACGAAATTGTTGACAAGGTTCAGCTATTGAACCTGAAAAGAGATATTCTCCTTCCTGCCTTTCCATTGCCCAAGGAATTCCAAACGCATGATGACTCCAATTTAAACCAGTGGGAATACCTGCATTTTCTTACTTATGAGGGTGCAAGGCAGCGTTATTCAGAAATCACTGAAGAAATACGGGAGCGTATAGACTTTGAATTATTCACCATCAAAACCATGGGCTTTGCCGGTTACTTTTTGATCGTAAGTGACTTTATCAAAGCCGGTCGTGAACTGGGTGTGTTTGTCGGGCCGGGCCGTGGTTCGGCAGCAGGCAGCGTGGTAGCCTATTGCATCGGCATTACCAATATTGATCCTATTAAATACAATTTACTTTTTGAAAGGTTTTTAAATCCTGATCGTAAATCAATGCCCGATATTGATACGGACTTTGATGACGAAGGCCGCCAGAAAGTAATTGATTATGTAGT
>JBQCJM010000200.1:0-4040 GCA_051952715.1 Flavisolibacter sp. | reverse complement strand
ATATCTTTTTTAGAGAGCAAATGGAAAGAACTGATTCCTCACCGCCCATTTGAATATCGTTTCCTGGACGAAGATTATGATAAGCTCTATAGTGCTGAGTTAAGACTGGGCAAGGTGTTAAACATTTTTACAGCAATAGCCATTTTACTTGCTTGTCTTGGTTTGTTTGGTCTGTCGGCTTATGCCATTCAACAACGCACTAAAGAAATCGGAATAAGAAAAGTTTTAGGAGCGACAATACCTAACATCATTACACTGCTTTCAAAAGATTTTGTTTGGTTAATAATTATTTCCATGCTGATTGCCTTTCCCGTGGCAGGGTGGCTAATGTATAAATGGTTACAGGATTTTGTATACCGAATATCAATTGCCTGGTGGATGTTTGCCATAGCAGGCTTTATTGCTTTGTTTATTGCTATTTGCACCATCAGTTTCCAGGCTGTGAAAGCCGCAGTTGCCAACCCGGTGAAGAATTTACGAACAGAATAAAATGCTTTGTATGTTCAAAAATTATTTCAAAACGGCCATCCGTAACCTATGGCGTTACAAAGGTTTTGCGCTTATTAATATTGCCAGTCTAACCATTGGCATTATTGGTTGTTTGGTGATTGCCTTATTTGTATGGGATGAAAAACAATACGATAAGTTTGTTCCCGGCGGTGAAAATATTTACCGTGTTTACGAGCAAAGAACCGATAACAACGCCATAAGTTATGTAGCGGTAACACCTCCAACCTTCGCCAGCTTTTTGAAGCAGCAGTATCCCGAAGTGGATACCACAGCAAGGATACTGATGTCAAGCGATAAATTTTTGATGGAACACGGCGAAAAGAAGAACTATGAAGACAAGGGCTGGTTTGTAGAAGGTTCGTTCTTCCAGATATTTCCTTTAAAGTTTGTTTACGGCGATGCCGCCAAAGCTCTTACCGGGCCGTCAACCATTGTGCTCAGCAAAGATCTGGCTGAGCGTTATTTTGGTAGCGAAAACCCTGTTGGTAAAACTATTAAAATAGACAAGGAAAATTTTTCAGTAAAAGGTGTGCTGGCAGAGCTGCCCAAACGCTTTCATTTGAATTTTCAATACCTGATGTCTTTACAGTCCGCCGGGTTGCCAAAAGAAAGAATGCAAAATTGGACCTGGCACCAGTTCTATACTTATATAAAACTCAAACCGGGCACAAATGCCCAACAGTTGCAGGACAAGTTTCAGACTTACATAAAGAAGACTATTTTCCCGACACTGACACAGGAAGGTTCTACTTTTCTGCCGTTCTTTCAACCGCTGCAAAACATCCATCTTCAATCTGCCGATTTTGTTTATGACAATGCGGTTCGTGGCAATGAAAGTTATGTCAAAGCTTTGTCCATCATTGCGCTGTTTGTTTTGATTATTGCCTGTTTCAATTTTATTAACCTGGCCACAGCACGTTCCTTCCGAAGGGCCAAAGAAATTGGCGTACGCAAAGTCATTGGCGCCGACCGTAAACAACTCATCTTCCAATTCATTGGCGAAACCATTTTGCTTTCTGTTTTCGCTATGATCCTTGCAACGGTAGCTACATTTTTTATTGTTCCGGCACTCAATGCGTTTACCGATAAATCCATTCAGTTCAATCCGTTTACAAATCCTTTGTTAGCATTGGTCATACTTGCCGGAATTGTGATCGGCATACTGGCCGGTATTTATCCTGCGCTGGTCCTTTCCGGGTTTCAACCCATAAAGGTTTTGAAAAGCATGAAGCTTGTAAGGAGTAGCGGCGCTTCATGGTTGCGGCAGGCATTGGTAGTGATACAGTTCTCGCTTTCTGTATTGCTGATCGTTTCTACGTTGATTGTATTCCGGCAAACAAAATATCTGAACAACAAAGACCTTGGGTTTAATAAAGAGCAGGTGGTTTATTTTCAGCTCAGGGATAGCTTGGTCACCAATCCAAAAACGCTGGAGACGTTCAAGTCAGAGTTAAAAGCATCGCCTAATATTATTGATGTAACATCGGGTTATGGCTTGCCCGGTGATGCTTTTGCTGGCGATGGCATTGCCCTGCCTACCCAAGAAGGAGAGAAGAAATATGCTGCCAATGTTTTTATCGGCGACCAGGATTATGTAAAGACATTGGGATTGCACATTATTGCAGGCAGAGATTTTTCAAGAGACATGGCAACCGATGCCACGGAGGGATTTATTATTAATGAAACAGCCGTAAAAGAATGGGGCTTTGGCAGTCCTGAAAAAGCCATTGGTCATCCTGTTTATTGGGATGAATGGGCGCCAACTGATTCTTTGCACCCGGTAAAAAAAGGAAAAGTAATTGGCGTGGTGCAGGACTTTCATTATAAAAGCCTCCACGAAAAAGTTACAGCATCTGTGATACAAGTGTATCCACAGGTAACCTATACCGTTGCCGCTAAATTAAAAACAGCCGGTATGACCAACACGCTTGCGTTTATTAAAAACAAATGGAGCCAGTTTGTGCCGGCCTATCCACTGGATTATAAATTCATGGATGAAACCTACGGCAAGATGTACAGCAGCGAAGAAAAGCTAAGCCACCTGCTTTGGATTTTTACACTCATGGCCATTTTTATTGGCTGTATGGGCTTGTTTGGATTAGCCGCTTTCAGTGCCGAGCAAAGAACAAAAGAGATTGGCATCAGGAAAGTGTTAGGAGCAAACGTGTTGAACATTATAAGCCTGCTTTCAAAAAACTTTTTGGTGTTGGTGCTTATTGCTGCTGTCATTGCTTTCCCCATTGCCTGGTGGGCAATGAACAACTGGCTGGATGATTTTCCTTATCGTGTCAGTATTAGCTGGTGGATATTCGGCATTGCCATTATTGCTGCTTTGCTGATAGCATTTATTACGGTGAGTTTCCAATCGATCAAAGCAGTTACTTCTAATCCCGTGAAAAGTTTGAGGACAGAATAAAATCAAATCTAATAATCAGAAATAAATCGTTCTATGTTCAGAAGTTATTTAAAAATAGCGTGGAGAAACATCTTACGGAATAAAGGCTTCTCTATTACCAACTTGTCGGGACTTACCATCGGCATGACCTGCACCATTTTAATTTTATTGTGGGTGCATGATGAACTGAATTGGGATAAATTTCATTCCAACCATAAAGATGTTTACCAGGTATTGGTGAACCGTAATTTCAATGGTGAGGTCACCACAGATAAGTCTGCGCCTTTCCCGTTGGCCAATGCACTAAAAAATAATTTTCCTGAAATAAAACACAGCAGTGTTGACGATTATGGACGCGACGTTGTTTTAAAATACAATGACAAGATCATTAAGCAACGTGGCATTACGGTCAGTACTGATTATACCAACCTTTTTCAATGGAAGTTTGTAAAAGGCAATGCGGCCACTGCATTCACTAATCCTGACAACATTGGCCTTACACAATCTGTTGCCAAAGCTTTGTTTGGCCAAGAAGAACCGATTGGAAAGATTGTTCGCACAGATAATAATACTGACAGAACGGTGACTGCTGTATTGCAGGATGTTCCGACAAATTCCACCATTCAGTTTAATGTGCTTCTTTCCTTCAATCCCTCCACCGATTTTATAAAGCAAGCCAGCACCGATTGGTTGAATTGCTTTACCGAAACGTTTGTAGAAGTGCAACCTGGAACCGACATTGCTGCATTAAACAAGAAGATCTCTGCCTTTGCCAACAGCCAGGGAGAAAAGAAAGATTTTGTGTATTTCCTGCATCCCATGGATAAATGGCGGTTGTACAGCGATTTTAAAAACGGCGTAAACACCGGTGGCCTCATTGCTTATGTAAAACTGTTTACCATTATCGCCATCATTATTTTATTGATTGCCTGTGTCAACTTCATGAATCTATCAACTGCCAAGTCGGAGAAAAGAGCCAAGGAAGTGGGCATCAGAAAAACCCTGGGTTCAGAAAGAAAGCAATTGCTATTGCAGTTCTACTGCGAGTCGCTGATTTTTTTTTTGGTGGGTTTTTTTTTTTATTTTTTTTCTGTTTTTTTTTTTATTCAGGCATTTTATTGATTATATAAAAAAA
>JBQCJM010000199.1:0-7379 GCA_051952715.1 Flavisolibacter sp. | reverse complement strand
ATATGCTATCACATGCCCGCACCGAAATGGAGGTGTTGAAAGAACTGGCTGGTGACGAGGTAAGCTACAGAAGCATTACCGCATCATGGTTTGAGCACTCGCCTTTACACCAGGCATTGAAAAAAATTGCTGATAAAAATGTAAAAATCGTTCTGGCAACGGACCATGGAAGCGTACGGGTAAAAACACCCGTTAAAGTAATTGGCGATAAGCAAACCACCACTAACCTTCGCTATAAACACGGCCGCAATTTGAATTACGATCCTAAAGAAGTGCTGGCGTTTCGTGATCCCAAAGAAGGGGGTTTACCAAGTCCCACCATTAATTCCTCTTACATATTCGCAGGTGAGGATGTGTTCTTGTGTTACCCCAACAACTACAATCATTACGTCAATTACTACAAAAATACCTTTCAGCATGGCGGCGTGAGTTTGGAAGAAATGATTGTGCCGGTGGTACAAATGGTGAGCAAGTAGTTTCGTTCCCTTCGCCCTAGAGGGGAAACTTAGGCTGAAGAGTTCTTCTTTGTATCTTGCACACCTTAATTTGTTTTGCTAATTGTGTAGCCGTCAGAAGGAATCTATTTGGCTTCTGTTGCGTTGCACACTTCAACTGTAACAATTTTATTGAACTAAATTAAAACTAAGTCTCCCCTTTAGGGGACAGGAGGTATGAAATACACACAAACAACTTTAGACAAAGTAGAAAAATTAATAGAAGAAAGCGGCTACATTGTTCGCTACGAACGCGGCAGCTTTCAAAGCGGCTTTTGCATTTTGGAAGATAAAAAAGTAGTGGTGCTGAATAAATTTCTTCAACTGGAAGGCCGCATCAATACGCTGATTGATTTAATACCTCAACTAAAAATTGATGCAGAAACTTTAACTCCCGATAGCAAAAAATGGTTCGACGATATCATGGGCCGTTATCACGCAGCCAATGGCAAAAATGAAGAGAGTTGATAAGTTGAAAGGTTGAAATATTTTTGTTCTTAACTTGTCAACTTATCAACCCGGACACCTTGCCAACTTTAAATAACTATCCCAAACTTAAAATAACCTTTCTTGGAACAGGCACCAGCAGCGGTGTTCCCATGATCGCCTGCGACTGTGAGGTCTGCACTTCCACCGATAAAAACGATAAACGTCTGCGCAGCAGCATTTTGGTGCAATCGGCTAACACTACCTTAGTGGTTGATACCACGCCGGATTTTCGTTATCAAATGCTTCGCGAAAAGGTAAAGCATTTGGATGCGGTTTTGTTTACACACCCGCACAAAGACCACATTGCAGGTTTGGATGACGTTCGTGCTTTCAATTACTTCCAGGAGCAGGCCATGCAGATCTACGCCAATCAAATGACCATTGATGCACTGATGCGTGAGTTTGCTTATGCTTTTGCCGATAAAAAATATCCAGGCGTTCCCAATTTAGAACTCAATACCATAACAGAAGATCCTTTTTTTATCGGCGATATTCCAATTACACCGGTATTGGTTTGGCATTTAAAAATGCCTGTATTTGGCTTCAGGTTTGGAAAGTTCACTTACATTACCGATGCCAACCGCATTGACGAAACCGAAAAAGAAAAAATAAAAGGCAGTGAAATAGTGGTATTGAATGCACTGCGAAAAGAAAAACATATCTCTCATTATGCGCTTGACGAAGCCATAGCATTAGTACAGGAACTTCAAATTCCACAAGCTTATTTTACACACATCTCTCACCAATTGGGAAAACATACAGATGTAGAAAAAGGTTTGCCACAGGGAATGCATTTAGCGTACGATGGATTGGTACTGAATATCTGAATCTGGATTTAGGTGGATCAAATGGATATGCTGGAAATAAATAGGCTTCAATTATTAAGTCTCCACTTTATAAGTTTCCTGCCTCCTATTAAACCTAAAAATCTTCCCAAATCTTAGTTCAGACTTATCTTCGTATTTAAACGATTGCATCAATGAACTTCGAAACCTCTGAAATTACACTACAGGTAGCGCAAACAGCCCGTGATTTTGCCCAACAAAACATTAAACCCCATGTAATGGAATGGGATGAAAGCCAGCAATTTCCCGTACACATTCTTAAACAATTAGGGGAACTGGGCATGATGGGTGTGTTGGTACCCGAACGTTTTGGCGGCGCCGGCCTTTCTTATTTTGAGTACAAAACCATCATTGAAGAAATTGCCAAAGTAGATGGCTCTATCGGGCTGAGTGTAGCGGCACACAACTCACTTTGCACAGGGCACATTTTGTTATTTGCCAACGAAGAGCAAAAGCAAAAATACCTGCCCAAACTGGCCACTGCTGAATGGATTGGCGCATGGGGGCTGACGGAGCCCAACACCGGCAGCGATGCGGGCAATATGAAGTGTACAGCTGTCCGTGAGGGAGATAACTGGATCATTAACGGAACAAAAAGCTGGATAACCCACGGGAAGAGCGGCGATGTAGCAGTGGTGATTTGCCGCACCGGCGAGCCAAGAACAAAAAATAATGCGACAGCTTTTGTGGTAGAAAGAGGAACGCCTGGGTTTAGCGGCGGTAAAAAAGAAAATAAACTGGGCATGAGGGCCAGCGAAACTGCAGAAATGATTTTTGAAAACTGCACGATACCCGATGCCAACCGCCTGGGCGAAGTAGGCGAAGGCTTTAAACAAGCCATGAAAGTATTGGATGGCGGAAGGATATCGATTGCATCACTTTCGTTGGGCATTGCCAAAGGCGCTTACGAAGCAGCCTTGCAATATGCGCAGGAACGTCACCAGTTTGACAAACCCATTGCTTCTTTCCAGGGAATCTCTTTTAAACTGGCCGATATGGCCACAGAAATACAGGCATCGGAATTACTAACGCTGGAGGCCTGCGATCTGAAAGAAAGAGGCGGCGATGTAACCAAGGTGGCAGCCATGGCAAAATATTATGCAAGTGAAGTAGCGGTAAAAACGGCTAATGATGCAGTGCAAATATTTGGCGGATACGGCTACACAAAAGATTTTCCGGTAGAGAAATTTTACAGGGATGCTAAGTTGTGCACTATTGGAGAAGGAACCAGTGAGATACAAAAAATAGTGATCAGCAGGGAAGCATTAAGAGGATAGGTTGAATCACTGCTCGTCTTTTTATAAAAAATAAGGCTGGTAAGAATACCAGCCTTTAACCTAAACCGTCCGACTAAATATCTTGAGGTAATTATTATCGCTTTTACACGGATATAATTTTCAACTACTGTGCCAATAGCCAAAAATTGTGGATAACTTACAAACGCAATTTTCTCCTGCGTCGTATTTTGTAAATTGTTAAAAAACCGTGTATGGCATTACAACCCTGGCGTAAGGGCATTGTTACCAGAATTCAAAATGAGACCTACAATACCCGCCGCTTCTGGATCCAGGTTCCTGAAGTAGCCTCGTTTGATTTTGCCCCCGGCCAGTTTGTAACACTGGATTTACCCATACACGAAAAGCCCAATAAAAGATGGCGCAGCTACTCCATTGCGTCGTGGCCGGATGGTACCAACGTGTTTGAATTGTTGATTGTTTTACTCGATGGTGGAGCAGGCACCACATATTTGTTCAACGAAATAAACGAGGGCTCAGAGTTAACCCTTAGAGGACCACAAGGCGTGTTTACTTTGCCTGAGCCCATTGAAAAGGACCTGTATTTTATTTGTACAGGAACTGGCATTGCTCCTTTTCGCAGCATGGTGCATCATGTACAATTACACAATCTGCCGCATCAAAACATTCACCTCATTTTTGGCACACGAGCCAAACAGGATCTTTTATATTTAGATGAAATGCGAAGACTTGAAACTGAAGTAAAAAATTTTCACTACATACCTACACTTTCAAGAGAAAACTGGGATGGCTGCTGCGGTTATGTACATGCCGTTTATGAAAATTTAGTGAATGAAAAAAGGAATGGTAATACTACAGAACCTGCTCCTGCGCATTTTTATTTATGCGGCTGGAAGAATATGATTGATGAAGCAAAACAGCGCATCGTTAACTTAGGCTATGATAAAAAGGCAATTCACCTGGAGCTGTATGGTTAATTACCAAGGTGGGATAATTTTATTAAAGAAATGCGGGCATAACGGCTTATAAAATTACCGGCAGGAGATAGCAAAGAAGGCCATTACATGGCCTTCATCACCACTTCTTTTATTTTATCAATTGCAATTCTTTCCTGCAACATTGTGTCCCTGTAACGGATGGTGACTGTATTATCTTCTTTTGTTTGATGATCTACCGTTATACAAAACGGCGTACCAATAGCATCCATTCTTCTATAGCGTTTACCGATAGTATCTTTCTCCTCGTAAAAACAACGGAAACCGGATTTACATTCATCCATAATGCTTCTGGCAATTTCTGGTAACCCATCTTTTTTTACCAATGGAAGTATGGCCAATTTGATCGGTGCCAGCTTTGCAGGGAATTTCAACACCACACGGCTGTCCTTTTTTTCTTCCGTGCTCAGATCCTGCTCCTCGTAAGCTTCGCTCAACACCATCATTACTGTTCTGTCCACACCAATAGAAGTCTCAACCACATAAGGAATGTAATTACCATAAGGCTTTCCGGTAGCTTCATCAATATCGTTATCGAAATACTGCATTTTCTTTTTGCTGTATTCCTGGTGATTTTTGAGATCGAAGTCAGTACGTGAATGGATGCCTTCTACTTCTTTGAAGCCAATTGGAAAATTATATTCAATATCACAAGCCGCATCTGCATAGTGCGCCAGTTTCACATGATCATGAAAGCGGTATTTCTCTGCAGGAATTCCCAGGCTCAAATGCCATTTCATTCTCTCCGCTTTCCAGTGTTCGTACCATTGCTTTTGCGTGCCGGGACGAATAAAAAATTGCATTTCCATTTGCTCAAACTCACGCATGCGAAAAATGAATTGCCTTGCTACAATCTCATTTCTGAATGCTTTTCCGATTTGTGCAATAACAAATGGAATTTTCATCCTACCGGTTTTTTGCACGTTCAAAAAATTGACAAAGATGCCCTGCGCTGTTTCGGGCCGCAGGTAAACATTATTGGCTTCATCTTCAGAAGAAACAGCACCAAACTCCGTAGAGAACATGAGGTTGAATTGCCGCACATCCGTCCAGTTGCCGGTGCCGCTAATGGCACAAACGATTTTATTGTTTTCTATTAATGTTTTTAATCCATCAAAATCATTAGCTGCCAAAAGCGTATCCATTTCCTTCAGCAAAATTTCGGCTTGATGTTCTTGCCCCGCTTTTTCCAGTTCATCGGCTTTGGCCTCAATTAAATGATCAACACGGTAACGTTTGTTGCTGTCTTTATTGTCAATCATAGGATCGCTGAAATTATCCACATGGCCGCTGGCTTTCCATGTAGTGGGATGCATGAAAATGGCAGCATCGATACCCACAATATTTTCATGCATCTGCACCATACTTTTCCACCAATAGTCTTTGATGTTTTTCTTTAACTCACTGCCCCACTGTCCGTAATCATACACGGCTCCTAAACCATCGTATATTTCTGACGAAGGAAAAATAAATCCATATTCTTTGCAGTGCGAAATGATTGCCTGAAATCTGTTGTTATCGGTTGCCATAGTGGCGCAAATATACCCCCTGTCCCCCTAAAGGGGAGACTTAGAAGGTTGTTTTCTTATTTTTTCGGTTGGCAAAACTGCAGAAAGTGCAAGCTAAAAGAACACAGAGTTAGAATGGTAAGAATTAATAAGACTGGTTGCATCACTTCGAATAGAATTACAGAAAGTACAAGAGTGCGACGCAAGAGTAGATGATAGTAGTAATAAAGTTCAGTACATAAATAACTTCGGATAAAGAATGACCCCAGTAATAATAGAATTTTTCAAACCTATGTCGCCCCTTTATGGGGACCGGGGGAATTATGTAACCTTTATATTGTCGCCGGTCTTGTCGTCTTCTTCTTTCTTTTGTTGCTCCTGCTGTTTTAAGGTTCCGTTCTCTTCTTCCACGTCTATGTGCTTTATCCATACGGCATAATCGTTCGGATAAATGCGGTTGCCGTAAGTGGCCGCATAAGCTTTTGTAAACTCGGCGCCAAAATAAAGGATGATGGCTGAGTAATAGATCCACACCAATATAATAACGATGGAACCCGCTGTACCGTAAGTGCTGCCGATATGACTGCTGCCAATGTAAAAGGTGATTCCAAACTTACCGATCATGAAAAGTATGGCCGTTGTAACCGACCCCGTTAGTACATCTTTCCATTTTATTTTGGCATCGGGCAATACTTTAAATATGATACCGAACAAAAAAGTAATAACTATGAACGTAAGTAAAAGGTTGACGATATAAATTAAAATAACAGCTACGCCAGGAAAAATATCCTGTAAACGATTTCCCAATGCTTCCATCAATCCGTTAACGATCAAAGAAACCAGCAACAGGAACGCAAGGCTGACAACAATTGAAAAAGAAAGAAGGCGGTTAAGAATCATTTTTAGCCAGCCTCTTTCAGGTTTGGATTTTAAATTCCAGATGGTGTTGATAGAATCCTGTATTTCTGCAAACACGGTTGTAGCGCCTATGATCAGCGTTACAAAACCTATAATAGCGGTGATATTGCTTTTACCGCTCATCGATGCATTTTTTATGATCTCCTGTATCTGAGCTGCCGCACCCGGCCCAACAAATCCTTTAATCTGCCCGTAAATAGTACCTTCCACGGCCTCCCGCCCATAAAAAAGATCAGCGAAAAAAATTATCACCAACAACATGGGCCCAATGGAAAATACGGTAAAATAGGCCAGTGATCCGCTTAGCTTAAATACCCTGTCGTTGGAAAAACCTTTGAACGAATCTTTTAATAATTGCCAAATACCCTTAACGGTTATCTTTTTCTTCATCCATTATTTTTTTGAAGGATTACTACAAAAAGATAGCCATTACTGAGCAATAATTTCGATCGGACTTGTTCAATTATTCATGCGCCTTTTTCTGACTATTGATATAATATAGCGCAAGCCCTAATAAAACTGTTCCTACGCCGGCGCCTTTTTTCTTTTCTTTTTTTGTGTGGGTTGATTGTGCAACTGCTACTTGTGGCGGTGTTTGTTTCGGAGTATGATTTATTTTTTCTTGCGAATGATGTGCCCAGGCTTTTATTTTTTCTTTGGCTTTTGATCCGCTGATGGCTGGTGCATTATACCATTGCGCATGTTTTGAAGGAACGATTTGCACCCCTTTTTCACAGGCGTAAGATTGTGTAAACTCGGCGCCAAAATAAAGAATAATGGAAGAATAGTAGATCCACAGTATGAGAATAACCATTGAACCTGCAGCGCCGTAAGTACTGCCCACGTTGGTTTTAGCGATGTAAAAAGAAATCGC
>JBQCJM010000198.1:0-3373 GCA_051952715.1 Flavisolibacter sp. | reverse complement strand
ATTGCAGGAAAATTATCGTTGTCTGCAAAACAGGTGAGCAGCATTGATCAAATGCAGGGTGAAGGCGCTACCATCCCTTTCATGGCCCGTTATCGTAAAGAAGCAACAGGTAATTTAGATGAGGTAGTGATCGGTAATGTGGTGGAAGAAATTGCTTATTTCAAAGAATTGGATAAAAGAAAAGAAACTGTTTTAAAAACGATAGAAGAGCAGGGAAAGCTTACGCCTGAATTGAAAAAACGCATCGAAGATTGCTTCAGTGCCACCGAATTAGAAGATATTTATTTGCCTTACAAGCCAAAGCGCAAAACAAGAGCATCGCAGGCTATTGAAAAAGGCCTTGAGCCACTGGCAAAAAAGATTTTTGAGCAAGGTGAATTTAATGTGGAAGAAGAAGCCGCTATATTCATAAAAGAAGAAGTAAAAGATAGCAAGGAAGCGTTGCAAGGCGCAAGAGACATTATTGCAGAGTGGATAAGTGAGAGCGAACAAGCCAGGGCTAAGGTGCGTCAGCTGTTTACCGAAAGTGCTACTGTGTCTTCGAAAGTGCTAACTACAAAAAAAGAAGAGGAAGAAGCGCAGAAATACAGGGATTATTTTGAATTCAGCGAACCGCTTTCACAAAGTCCTTCGCACAGGTTGCTGGCCATTCGCCGGGGTGAAAAAGAAGGTTTTTTGATGATGGATATCAGCATCGAAAAAACAATGGCGGTGGAAGAACTGGAAAGGTTATTTGTAAAAGCATCCAATCCTGCCGCAGCCGAAGTAAGAAAAGCAGTGGAAGACTGTTACAACCGTTTGCTAAAATCTTCTATTGAAAATGAATTTCGGTTGTTCAGTAAAAATAAGGCAGATGAAGAAGCCATTCATGTGTTTACAGAAAATTTGCGTCAACTGTTACTGGCTTCACCACTGGGTTCAATAAAGGTATTGGCACTTGATCCGGGATATAGAACGGGTTGCAAAGTTGTTTGTTTAGACGCACAGGGAAACTTAGTTTTCAATACAGCCATTTACCCGCATCCACCACAAAATCAATGGCAGGAAAGCATTGCGGAAATGAAACATTTGGTGAGCAAATATGATATTGAGGCTATTGGCATTGGAAACGGAACGGCAGGCCGTGAGACAGAGCAATTAGTACGAAGCATTGATTTTGGAAAGCATGTCAGCGTTTTCCAGGTTAATGAAAGTGGCGCTTCTATTTATTCTGCTTCAGAAGTGGCAAGAGAAGAATTTCCCAATCATGATGTAACGGTGCGTGGTGCCGTAAGCATCGGTAGAAGGTTATTAGATCCCTTAAGTGAATTGGTAAAAATTGATCCGAAATCAATTGGCGTAGGACAGTATCAGCACGATGTTAATCAAATTAAATTAAAGCAAGCGCTGGACAGGGTAGTGGAAAGTGCTGTGAACTTTGTTGGCGTGGATGTTAACATTGCATCGAAACATTTACTGCAATATGTTTCGGGCATTACGTCAACACTGGCCAATAATATTGTTCAATACCGTTTGCAAAATGGTCCGTTCAAAAGCAGGGATGAATTAAAAAAGGTATCCTTGATGGGGCCAAAAGCTTTTGAACAATGTGCAGGCTTTTTACGTATTCCCAATGCGCAAAATCCTTTGGATAATTCATCGGTGCATCCCGAAAGTTATAGCGTAGTAGAAAAAATGGCAACGGACGTACAGGCTTCGCTGGAAGAACTAATAAAGAGATCGGAGTTGCGGAAACAGATCAACAGGAAAAACTACATTACTGAAAACATAGGCGAGTTTACTATTGAAGATATTTTAAAAGAACTGGAAAAACCAGGTCGTGATCCAAGGGCTCAAATTGAAGAATTTCAGTTTGATGCTACTATCAAAAGCATTGAAGATGTAAAGGTGGGAATGACGGTGCCGGGCATTGTTACCAATATTACCAATTTTGGCGCTTTTGTAGATATTGGTGTTAAACAGGACGGTTTGGTACACGTATCGCAGCTTGCTAACAAATTTGTTTCTGATCCCAATGAAGTTGTGAAGCTGAATCAGAAAGTAACGGTGACTGTAACGGAAGTGGACGTAAACAGAAAGCGTATTGCACTTACGATGAAAGGTAATAATGCAGGAAACAAGGAGCATACTACAAATGAAAGAAAATCATTTGCGCCCAATAAAAATTTTAATAAAAAACAAGAAGCCTTAAATCCGTTTCAAAGCAAATTAATGGAGTTGAAGAAGAAGTTTAATGATTGAGATCGGACATTGGAGGTTTATTGCCTTCAATGTCAATCTAAGAATGGTTTCATTCAGTTAGACGCTCATCTTCTCTTATTATCACTAAACAGTAATTTGGCCACCTTTCCATTAGTGCCTGCCAAATAAACTGTAGTTCCGTTTTTGGCTATACGCACCACATGAAAACTTTCATTGGAAATAGGCTGCCATGTTTCGGCGCCATCAAGTGTATAATCAACGCCGGTAAGGCCGCAGGTAATTAACTGGTCTTTTGCCAAGTATTCAACGCAACTTCTATAACCATTGGGCGGCACTTTCGAAGCCTTCCATGTTTTGCCGCGGTTGCTGCTATAAAAACAATTTTGAAGCGTTGAAGTATCGGCATTAAAATCGCCACCAACAACAACCAATTTATCGCCACCATTTTTTTTGTAGCGATTCCAAACTGTAATGGAGTTGGCGCCGGTAGTTTCTTTTCCTTGCACAATGGGCAACGGAATTTTTGTATCCCGCACAAATAAATTCGACGTTAACCCTCCCGAAACAAAAATGGCTTCATCATTATCCAGTGCACGAATGTTGGTGCCGCTGGCTGCAAAGCAGGCTTCACCACTGTCGGCAGCAGGTTTGTATTGATCAGGAATTTCTTTCCAGGTTTCGCCGCCATCGAATGTGCGGGCAATAAAAAATTTTCCATTGATAGGGTCGCCAATAACAATACCGGCATCGGGGTTCCAAAATTCCATGGCATCTAAAAACATGCCTTTGGTTTTGTTTTCATATACAACTTTCCAGGTTTCGCCGCCATTAGTAGTACGTAAAATATAGGCGGGTTCTCCTACGCCCATAATCACCGCCGTACTGCCATCAAACGCTTCGATGTCGCGGAAATCGGTTTTTTCAAAGCCTTTTACTTTGAACCATTTGAAATCCTTGCCGCCGTTGGTTGAACGGCCTATAGTGCCGCTACTACCGCTTACCCAAACCACATTGTCATTTACCACACTTAAACCACGCAGCGAAGTTTTTGTTCCCTGTGTAAGAATAGAAACTGTAGGCAACTTTTTCTGTGCAGGGCACCAATAAAAAATGGAGATAGAAAAGAGAAAAATAAACAGTCTTTTCATAAGTATATGTTGTGTAATATCCA
>JBQCJM010000197.1:0-2589 GCA_051952715.1 Flavisolibacter sp. | reverse complement strand
AAAGTCAATTAGAATAAACATCCCTGTTGTTTGACTGCCGTCAGTGAACGTACTGACAAGAAAAAGGAATATTATAAAATAAAAAACACCGAATAGTAATGTGTCTTTTAATGATTGCTTGATATTATTTGAGAGGTTTGTCATTTTTACAATAGCCACCAACACTCAGAAAAGTATCCGAAAAGCCCCCTTAAAAAGCCCCGCATTAAAAATGAGTTTGCGGGGGCTTTGCGGTATACTTTTGAGTTGACCGATGTCGCCGTAAACTTGCTATTGGGGACAAAGTATCAGCCGGTTCTTTTCTGTATGTTTATTTTTAAAATTAAGTTTCAAGCTCCAAAACGCTTTTTCCTCATGATTAAATGTCTTCAGATGTTTTGATGATTTAAAAGTAGTGATTATATTTTCCAGTCAATAATTTTTTGCAACATTTTTTCATTTCAATGATATAACTCTGTCCTTACGTCTTTAAAACGTTGCCATTTTTGTGTTGTAAAAGATGAGTACTCAATAAGTTTTTATCCATCATCAGCCGGTCGGTGGGCAAGTTCTGTTTGCTTCCACGGATAAAATATTTTTATCAGCTTCAATGTTTTGTTTTTACAGCAAGGGCATTCATCCATATCAATACCAAACTGCTCCAGCATGCGTATTTGCAAAGGGATTTTTATTAATCCTTTGTGCAAAGGCAATTTCATTTTTGTGAGAACTTCATTAATGCGCTGATGACGGTTCCGGTTTGACAAGTAGCCATAGGTTCTTATTTTACAAAATCTCGCCGGTAAAATATGCTGCTCAAAACGACGGATAAATTCAGCAGCACAAAGAGTCATCTGCTTTTGTTTCCCTTCATCTGCATAGTCTTTGTAATCAAAAGTTACCGTGCCTTGTTCATCATTAATGCTGCATATTCTATGATTGCTGATGGCCACCTTGTGTGTGTATCTTCCAAGATATTCAATCACCGCGTGAGGGCCGCCAAACGGTGCTTTGGCATATACTACCCAATCTTTTTGATAAAGCAAATTAAAGAGTTGTTTGCTGTCTGTATTTTCGGGTAATCTCACTTCTTCTTTTGCAATCATTTCTTGTAAGGATTGTAAAAACTTTGCCCTGAACACAATACTCATCGCTTTTACCGGAAACAAAAAAAGCCACGTATTTTTCTTCGCTTCTTTCCACGTATTATCACCTGTAATACCGCCTCCGCTTACAATACAATGTATGTGGGGATGGAAGCTTAACTGTTGTCCCCATGTATGCAGTACACTGATAATACCGGAAGTAGCGCCAAGATATTTTTCATCTTTTGCAAAAGTGAGCAGCGTTTGCGCAGAGGCATCAAAAAGAAGTTTAAATAAAATCTTACGATGTCCTAATATTACAGAATTAAGTTCGTGCGGTAAAGTAAATACTACATGATAATATTTTACCGGAAGCAGTTCCTGCCTTCGGGCTTCTATCCATTCCTGCTTTTTAACAGCACCGCAATTAGGGCAATGTCGGTCTCTGCAACTATGATATTGATATTTTACATAACCACATTTTTCATCACTGCACTGATACACATGATAGCCTAATATTGAAGTCCGGCAGGTTTTTATTCGGTGTAATACCTTTTGTACATGCAGGTTTTTATTTACGGGTAGCTCATGTTTTTGCAGCAACTGTTGTATGGTTGCCCTTGGTGCTGTATAAGATAACATGGTTCCTCATTTTATTGGGCTTTAAGGATATTATTATCTTTTGCTGCCAGCAGTGCATCATAAGGATTTACAATCTCGTCAATGCGATGAGAGGTCAGATGCATATACCTCATAGTAGTTTGAATGTTATTGTGGCCAAGCAGTTCTTTAATGGTATAAAGGTCTGTTCCGTTATCTAAAAGATGAGTAGCAAAACTGTGGCGTATGGTGTGTATCGTATAGTTCTTGCTTTCAAGACCAACTTTTAATAATGCTTTTTGCATCAGATGTTGAATAGAACGTACACTGTATCTTTTGCCCGGCCTGAACCCGTTGAAGAGATACTCTTTGGGTTTATAAATAAGATAGTAAGCCCTCAGTTCCAGAAGCACCTGCTGCGACATAATGGTATAACGGTCTTTGGCTCCCTTGCCCTGGACTATTTTAATGCGCATGTTCTTTGAATCAATATCAGCTATTTTGCAATTAGCTATTTCACTTACCCGCATACCGGAACTGTAGAGCAACATGAAAATAGTGCGGTGCTTGATATTTTGCACGCCATCAATGAGCTTCATTACTTCTTCTGTTGACATTACTGAAGGAAGTGTAGTGGAAGGCCGCGGATAAATAACTGTAGGAATTACATAAGGACGCTTTGCTACATGGCGCATAAAAAAGGAAATGCTTTGAGCTGCCATCCTGCATTTTACCTTGCTGCAACCGAGTGTTTTACTCAGGTACAGTAAATAACTCATGAGCATATCTTCTGTAAAATCTACCGGATCTACCTCAGGATAATACACAAAAATAAAACGAAGTTCAGCCAGGTAATTGCGAATGGTGAGCGGGCTGTAATGACCAATGGATAAATACTGATTAGCTTTTTCTAACGCCGCAACGG
>JBQCJM010000196.1:0-4400 GCA_051952715.1 Flavisolibacter sp. | reverse complement strand
CATCGCCACTTAAAAAATCGGAGAGGTCAACTACGGGTATGTTCATATAGCGTGTTTTAAAGAGCCTCAAATTTACAACTACGGCTGCACTCTTCAAACTTGCTTCAATTGCTAAAGCGAACGTTTTGCAACCGTTGAATGTATTGCTTTTCTTCAACCGTTGCCTGCACAATAGCATAGCGGCGCACATCGTTGATCAGAGCTTCATCCAAAGCTTTAATTACATTTTGATAAGAGGCATCGTTGAGTGGCTTTACCAATAACATCAGATCGTTTCTCTTGTTTTTTAGTTGTTTTTGTTTAGCCCTGACGAAAATTCCCAAGCCCTGGTAAACGTTATAATTTGTTTCTGCAATATTTTTACCACTTACAGCATTGTCCCATTTTCCTGCATAAACAAACACTTTGTTGTTCCCTCCAAGGATGGCCGTAATAGCTTTGCTTTCCGCCAAACCGGTAGGTTCACCATCTTTGGGCATTATTAGGTGCATTGCTCTTTTTTCAGCCATAGAGGTTGTAAAAACGAAAAAGGTAATCAATAAAAACCCTAAGTCTACCATGGGTGTCATATCAATACTCAATTGCGCATGAAGTTTTCTTTTGGTTTTGCCCGTTGGGGACCGGTACTGAATTTCTGCCATAACAATTAATTTCTGTTATGATGAAAATCATTTCCGTTTCCACAAAAGCGCTGTTTGCAAGCCATTAATTCTTTGTATTTTTTCGGTATGAAAACGATTGTTGTTCCAACCGACTTTTCTCCTTCTGCAGATAATGCCATGCACTACGCTGCGCAACTGGCGCAAACTATTAATGCTGCTGTGCTGCTATTACATGTCTATCAAATTCCTGTCAGTATGAATGATGTACCGGTGATGATGATTTCTGTAGATGATTTAAAGAACAATGCGGACAGTGGCCTGGAAAGGGTAAAAGAAGCTTTGCAAAAAAATTTTCCTATACTGGACATTAAAACAGAAAGCAGGCTTGGTGATGTGATAAGTGAACTGAAAGACGTTTGCATTGAAACACACCCATTTGCTATTGTAGTTGGAAAGCACGGCACCTCTGGTGTGGAGCGGTTTTTATTTTGCAGCACTACATTATCTATTATCAGGCACGCTACCTACCCGGTTATTTCCATTCCTGATGACACAACTGCGTTCGCACTAAAAAAGATTGCATTGGCTACGGATGGCTCACATTTAAGCGAACATGCGGAAACGATAAAACAATTTGTGCAACAGCTGAATGCACAGCTGCACATTATACACGTAGTAGAAGACCAAAAAGAAACAAGCACTATAAAAAATGTATTCCCCGGATTAGATGTTATTTATGAAACGATAAGAGACGAAGATTTTGTACATGGCATAGAATCTTATGTATCCACTCGTGCCATAGACATGCTTGCAATACTTCCACACAAGCATAGTTTAATAGAAAGATTATTTTCTAAAACCCATACCAGGGAATTAATAGAAAAACTAAAAATTCCGGTAATGGCTATAGATGTTAACGAATCGTAGCGTTTGTCAGGTAAACAGAGTCCTTAAGCTGAACACCCAACATATCGGCGGTATAATAATCCTCAATGACGCCTACGCCTTTGGCAAAATAAGCTTTGCCGGTTCCAACACTCACTGGATTGCCGCCACCCATTACATCATCTACCAAAACCTCATAATCCAGTTCTATTACACTGCTGTATAATTTGTTATTTACTGTGTGTTCTATATTCTTTTTTGATATCGTGTACTTATGATAATTGGAGAAACCACCCAAACTAATGGCGTTGGTCCAGGTTGTGCCTATGGCTGCGTCTTTTAATAAAACCATATCAACAAACTGGCCGCTCACAATTCCTCTTGTGGCCTGGTTATAGACACCGTCGTTCTTGCTTACGTAAAACCTGTACGCTCCTAAACTGCTAATATTATCAAACTTGTAATATTTTATACCATTAATCGTGCTATCGGTACCCAGCGCCTTAATTGTATAGTCTCCAAGTGTAAGCGATGAATAGTTCCATTCGGAGCCGGCAGAAACTGGCTGATAATCATCATTGTTTCCTGTACCCAATCCACTGCTATTATTAATAGAGTCGGCAGAAACTTCTTTTTGACAGGAGGAGAAAATGAGCACGGCCAATATGCCCGTAAGCAAGCGCCATTTTTTCATAAGAATAATTTTGGTAACAAAGTAATTAAAACTCTGCATTCTTAGGTGTCCTTGGAAAAGCAATTACATCTCGGATATTGCCCATGCCGGTTACAAATTGCACCATGCGCTCAAAGCCTAATCCAAACCCTGCATGCGGCACAGTTCCAAAACGGCGGGTATCAAGATACCACCATAATTCTTCCGCTGGCACATGCATTTCTTTCATTCTTTCTGTAAGCTTATCCAGCCGTTCTTCTCTTTGCGAGCCTCCAACAATTTCACCAATGCCCGGCGCTAAAATATCCATGGCTGCAACAGTTTTGCCATCATCATTCTGACGCATGTAAAACGCTTTGATCTCTTTTGGATAACCTGTGACAATCACCGGTTTTTTAAAATGTTTTTCTACCAGATAACGTTCGTGTTCACTTTGCATATCAATTCCCCACTTCACATCATACTGAAATTTTTTCTTCTTGTATGCCGGCGACTGCAGCAAAATATCAATGGCTTCTGTATAAGTAATACGTTCAAATTTGTTATCCGTAACAAACTGCAACTTCTGAATTAGATCCATTTCACTACGTTCGGCCTGAGGCTTTTGTTTTTCCTCATCTAACAAACGCTGGCGCAGAAACTCCAGGTCTTCCGCATTATTTTCCATCACATGCCGGATAAGGTATTGAATAAATTCTTCGGCAAGATTGGCATTGTCTTCCAGATCGTAAAAAGCCATTTCGGGCTCAATCATCCAAAACTCGGCAAGGTGCCTTGCTGTGTTAGAGTTTTCTGCACGAAAAGTTGGACCAAAGGTGTAGATATCACCAAAAGCAGTTGCGCCTAATTCACCTTCCAATTGTCCGCTTACCGTTAGGTTAGTAGCACGGCCAAAAAAATCTTCTGAAAAATCTATGCTGCCATCTTCTTTGCGGGGTGGATTATCAAAAGGTAAGGTACTTACACGAAACATTTCACCGGCCCCTTCGGCATCGCTGGCAGTGACAATAGGTGTGTGTAAATACACGAAGCCCTTTTCATTAAAAAATTTGTGTACGGCAAAAGCCAACGAATGACGAATGCGAAACACCGAGCCAAATGTATTGGTGCGGAAACGTAAATGTGCTATTTCCCGTAAAAATTCCAGGCTGTGTTTTTTGGGTTGAAGGGGATATTTTTCCGGATCGCTGTCCCCCAAAATTTCTACTTCATCTGCTTTCAATTCTACCTTTTGTCCTTTACCCAATGATTCAATTAAGCTGCCCGTTATTTTTAACGCCGCACTGGTAGTAATGCGTTTTAAAAAAGCATCGTCATATTTTCCCAACTCCAATACCACCTGTAAATTATTATTAGTAGAGCCATCGTTCAATGCTATAAACTGGTTGTTGCGAAAGGTGCGTACCCAACCCATTACTATTACTTTCTGGCCTTGTGGTTGCCAGGTTAAAAGTTCTTTTATTTTTGTTCTGTTATTAAACATGGTTCTGTAAATTTTTGAGCGGCCTTTACCAAGGCTTTATTGAACAAGGGCTGCAAAGATAACCGCAACGGCTGATTTCACATATTTTTGAAGATTGCTGTCAACATTCAAAACTGGATTTCAAATAAACATCAATCGCAGAATAAGTCGAAAGTCTCAAGCCTTTAATCAGAATATTTGGCCAGCCTTGACAAGCGTTTTTTATTGTGTCAGCACGATAATTGCTTATGTTAAGGAGTGCCTTTTATAGCCAAGAAAATTTTTGATTTTTCTATTTTAGCTGTATAATTGCATCGGAAACAGTTGAGAGCTCATTCCTATATTACTCGCAACACCGCTTATTTCAAATCCATTCACAATCAAATCAATTAGAAAACAGACTGGCTTCAGACTGGTTTAGTATCAAAAACTACAGTTTCTATGTACGATATTTTGCAGTTGAACGACATGCTTGTTCCAGAACTGCTGGACATTGCAGAAGAATTAAAAATTGAAAACGCTAAAAAGCTCGACAAGCAGGGGCTTATTTACAAAATCCTAGACAAACAGGCCGTTATGGGTAGTCAACAAAAAGCTGGATCAGATTCGGAAAAACCAAAACGTAAACGTATAGTAAAGGCTTCTACGGCCAACAGCACAGAAGAAGCAATAGTAGAAAATGCAAATGACGATGCTGTTGCCGAAGCACCTAAAAAGCCTGCTAAAAAAGCACAGCCTAAAAAAGATCTTGCAAAAAAAGGCATTCGCAAAAAGGATG
>JBQCJM010000195.1:0-6940 GCA_051952715.1 Flavisolibacter sp. | reverse complement strand
AGCAGTTGTGGTTGTAGTTGTAGAGTCAGTTGTGGTTGTGCTTTCACCGCTGTTGTTACAAGCTACTAATGCGCCTGCAATTGCGAACATTACTAAAAACTTTTTCATTGTACTTTTTTTGAGGTTTAGTTAACTAATGGGCGCAAAGGTAATTGCTGAACTGAGAAAACCAAATTTTTGCATTTTCTTTTTACCCACATCTTATTTTTTCCGGAAAAAAATACGTACAGGCACGCCTGTGAATTTGAAATTTTCTCTTAGTTTATTCTCCAGGTAATTTTTATACGGCGTTTTTATATCATCCGGGAAATTGGAAAAGAAAGCAAACGACGGAACAACCGTAGGCAACTGTGTAATGTATTTTATTTTAATTGGGTGCCCACGCACTACCGGCGGATGATAAGATTCAATGGCTTTGAGCATGACATCATTCAATTGCCCCGTGGGTATTTTGCGCCGGCGATTCTCATATACATCAAGGCCAACTTCAATAGCCTTAAAAATCCTTGTTTTTTCCTTAGCAGAAATAAATAAAACAGGCACATCGTTGAATGGTGCCATGCGCTGCTTCAGTACTTTTTCATAATCACGGGCTGTGTTGGTCTCTTTGGCAACAAGGTCCCATTTATTTACCAACACCACAATGCCTTTTCCTTTTTTTGCAGCCAAACTAAAAATGGTAAGGTCTTGCGCTGTAATGCCCTTTTCGGCATCTAATAAAAGCAGGCAAACATCAGCTTCATCCAGGGCTTTGATAGCACGAATAACAGAATAAAACTCCAGGTCTTCGTGCACCTTTGCTTTACGTCGAATGCCAGCAGTATCAATTAAGATAAAATCTTTTTGAAAAAGCTTATAGCGTGTATGAATTGTATCTCTTGTAGTTCCGGCGATATCGCTTACGATAGTACGTTCCTCACCTATCAATGCATTCAACAGAGAAGATTTGCCAACATTTGGTTGTCCAATGATAGCAAACTTCGGCAAGCCCTGCTCCTCTTCAAATTCAGATTCATCTTTTATTAAAACGGTAACCTCGTCAAGCAAATCGCCGGTGCCACTGCCGCTAATGGCAGAGATAAAAAAAACATTTTCAAAACCAAGGCTGTAAAATTCTGAAGCTTCCAAAAGCCTTTCGTTGTTATCAACTTTATTTACCACCAAAAACACGGGCTTGGTAGAACGACGCAACACATCGGCCATAGCATCGTCAAGATCCGTCATGCCGGTGGCAGCATCCACCACAAATAAAATGGCACTTGCTTCTTCTACGGCCACCTGCACCTGCTTACGTATTTCTCTTTCAAAAACATCTTCACTTTCAGGCACAAAACCGCCGGTATCAATTACGTAAAAATTTTTGCCATTCCACTCGGTAATTCCATACTGCCGGTCACGGGTTACACCTGGTGTATCTTCGACAATGGCTTTGCGTTGTTCCAAAAGCCTGTTGAAAAATGTACTCTTCCCTACATTCGGTCGTCCTACTATTGCTACTGTAAATGCCATATTCCCCTGTCCCCCCTGAAGAGGAGATTTAGATTTGATTTGTTATAAATATTGTTATTGCTCTTATACACTTCTGCGTAGAGTTTTGGTGTACAAGAATGCGACCCAACATAAGCCCAACAAAGCTTGATTACACAATTAATTAAACTTATGCTAAAGAACTAAACCAATAAATAAAGTTTCTACCACCTCAGTCTCTATTCATGCGGAATCAATATCCATACTCTTTTAAAAACAATTCATTTTCCCTCCACCTGGGCCGCACTTTTACAAACAGTTCCAAAAATATTTTTTGTTCTAAAAATTTTTCAATCTCCTGTCGTGCCGATGATCCAATTTGCTTAATCATTTTTCCGCCTTCTCCAATAATAATGGCTTTTTGAGATTCCCTTTGCACAATGATTTCTGCTCTTATTTTAATGAGCGAAGTTTTTTGCTTGAACTCGTTTACAATTACCGTTGTGTGATAAGGAATTTCTTCATCGAACAAACCAAAAATCTTTTCTCGGATTATTTCAGCTACAAAAAACTTAGTTGGCAGATCGGATATTTCATCTTCGCCATAAAATGGTTCGCCATCGGGCAGCAACCCGATAATTTTATTTAACAGCTCCGGAACGTTGAAACCCTTTAAAGCTGAAATGCCTATAGTTTCTTTAGCATATTTTTTGTTTTTAAAAAAAATGATAGCTTCTTCCTGTTTATCTTTTGCTACACTGTCGATTTTATTAATAACAACCAAAGCTGTCGCTTTTAGTTTTAATGAAGAGAAAAGCGCATCTACTTCATTCCAATCATCTTTAATATCAACCAACAGCAAAGCAAGGTCTGCATCTTCTAATGCACTTTTTACCGCCATCATCATTTTTTCGTGCAGTTTATATTTCGGATCAATGATGCCCGGTGTGTCAGAAAAAATGATTTGATATTGATCGGTTGTCAGTATGCCCTTAATGCGATGCCTGGTAGTTTGCACTTTAGAAGATGTGATAGCCAACTTCTCTCCCATCAATGCATTCAGCAGGGTGCTCTTGCCGGCATTCGGCTTGCCAAATATGTTTACGAAACCAGACTTCAATGCTTCAATGTTGACCGGCAAAAATAGAGCATTAAAAATTGTTTGGCTGAAAAGATGTGTAGCCGTATATTTGCATCCCGCTAAACAAGTAATTAGCAAAGTTCTTTTAACAAATTCAAATCTTTATATCGCGAAGTAGAGCAGCGGTAGCTCGTCGGGCTCATAACCCGAAGGTCGGTGGTTCGATCCCACCCTTCGCAACAACAAAGCCCTGGTAATTACTTATCGGGGCTTTTTATATTTATCTATTGATTATTGATTCCTCTATAAGAACCATTACTACTTCAGAACGAACTCAGGTAATAACCAAAATTAATGACCTTATAATTGGTTGTAATAGAACAGCCTTGAAGTATATCCTCTTTGTTCAGTTTGGAACAAATTTTGCAAGAAGCTTTACATTCTTGCAATACCTCTGAGTAAACCCTTCTCCAATTTTCCTTATTTAAATTTTAAATCATCATTGATGATGCCCGTTACTATTTATGTGTGTATAGAATTAATCCGTGAGTGAGATTTTTTTGAATTCATCAACCCCTTAAAAGCAAGAATAATGAAAGCACCGTTTTTACTTTTATTTACTGCTCTGAGTTTTGTGGCCTGCAAAAAAAATGGTACTTCAGACACACCCCCCAAAGCATATGATAGCACGCCAAGTCCATTAATGCAAAAAACAGTTATTGAGTTAGATGCTTATCATAAAGACAGCGGGTGGCTGCAACTGCCAATTCACTACAACTCCGGATTTGATACTAAAAAATATCCTTTACTCATATTTTATAACGGCCGTTACGAAGGTTCCAAATATGGCAGCCTTAACCTGATGAAGAATGTTGGTGTTCCAAAATTTATGGCAAACTCACGGTTTAGCTTCAACGTGAATGGAGAGGACCAGGAGTTGATCGTTGTGTGCCCCCAAAGTTACAACGGCACGGTTAGCCCTATTGCTACAAACCAGATTATAGATTACATGATAAAACAATATCGTGTTGATGTATCCAGAATTTATTTAACCGGGGTAAGTTCCGGAGCATCGAGTATTATCTCTTATCTAACCGACAATCAGAATTATGCTAACCGAATTGCTGCTGTTGTGCCTATGAGCATTATAACTGTCGAGACTGAAAAAGTTGCTAATCTAAAATATTTAAGTAACGCCTCCGTACATACAAAAATATTTTGTGGAAATTCAGACACAGAGTTTAAGGAGAATAAAAGCTATGTTGATATAATCAACAGGTACCGCCCCGGCCTGGCAATATTTACCAGTTATGTTGGCGGGCATGGCAGTTGGAATAATATATATAATCCCACTCATAAGTATTATACGCCTAATATTTACGAATGGATGTTACAGTTCCGCAATTAAGATAGTGCTATATTAAATTGTGGGGTACTTGTTGAAGTCCGTTTGAACTGTTCAATAAAAGAAGTTGTCTTAGTGACAACTTCTTTCTTTAATTTATGACTTTCGGGAAATAGAGCTGGCGCCGCTTGTTTTAATGTCTCTTATTAAAGCCGTGCCTTTGTATTGTACGCTGCTGGCGCCACTCAGTTTTGCTGACAGTTCCTTATCTACCGTAATGCGAACACTGCTGGCACCTGATGCATCTACTTTGCAGTTGGCAGTGTTAAAGTCAAATGCTTTTACGTCGCTGGCGCCGCTGGCATCTATGTTTACTTCGTTTGCCGAACCACTGATATCAATGTCTGATGCGCCGCTTAAATGAATATTAAGATTATTGCTTACCATCAATTTTCCATCCAGATCACTTGCCCCCGAAAAATCCAATTTCAAGTTAGAAGCACTTAAAGAACCGTCAATCTTGAAATCGGAAGCGCCGCTACCTTTTATCTCATCTAAATTTTTTACAGCTATATAAGCTTTTAGCTTCCTGTTCTTAGGCCACCATTTATCTTTTTTATCGAACAAGATTTTTAAAACACCATTTTCAACATAGGTTTTAATATCTGCCACATCTTCTTTATCGTTAGCACTTACCGCTACGCTTTCTGTAGTGCCTTGCGTAATAATTACATTAAAGGAGTTGGAAACATGAATGGCATGAAAGGAAGAAACATTCCGAACCTCCACATTAGCATCATTAATGACCTTTTGTGCTGAAGCAAACCCCGATACAGCCAAAAGAACAGCAGCTAAAAAGAAATTTTTCATAAACTGGTTTTAGAATGAAACGTCAGCAATGAAAAAAAGTTACACGGGTTTTGAAAAATTCCTGCATAATTTTGCGTCGTTATTTCAGATTCCCGGGGTGCTCCTAAGCGCAGTCGAGAGATTGAGCAAAGGCGGCTGAGATCATACCCGCAGAACCTGATCAGGGTAATGCCTGCGCAGGGAGGCTTTGACAGTTCAAAGTCAGGAGTTCAAAAACGGCGTAGCTAACCAGGTTTGAACGATAAACTTTGAATGATGAATTTCCAGCTCCTCACCAGCATTTCCCTTTCATTTTAAAAATTTATCAAAATGAAAAGGATTGCATTTTTTATTTGTTTCGGTATTTCAGCGTCAGCATGGGCACAGCAAAAAGACACTGTTGACTTAGAGCCTGTAGAAGTGAGGGCCGTAAGAGCCGGTGCTACGGCCCCTTTTGCCAAAACCAACATCAGCAAATCACAAATTCAAAAACAGAACGTAGGGCAGGATCTGCCTTTTCTTTTAAACCAAACGCCTTCAGTTGTAGTAAATTCAGATGCTGGAAACGGCGTTGGCTACACTGGCATCAGGGTTAGAGGTACAGATGGTACGAGGATCAATGTAACGCTTAATGGAATTCCCTACAATGATGCTGAAAGTCAAATCACTTACTTCGTTGATCTGCCCGACTTTGCTTCCTCGGTAAACAGCATTCAAATTCAAAGAGGTGTTGGCACATCTACCAATGGTTCAGGAGCTTTTGGAGCAACAATTAATTTGAGTACAAATGAAGTGAACAGAAAAGCTTATGCTGAGATCAACAACAGTTTTGGTTCCTTCAATACATGGAAGCATACCATTAAGGCCGGCACAGGTTTGTTAGGCAACCACTTTGTTACAGACGTTCGTGTGTCAAAGATCAGCAGCGATGGTTACATTGACCGGGCTAGCAGCAATCTTAAATCAATTTATTTTTCCACCGCATATTTATCAAATAAAACGGAACTGCGGCTCAATATCTTTTCGGGTAAAGAAAAAACCTACCAGGCATGGTACGGTGTATCCGAAGCCGATTTAAAAGTAAACCGCACCATTAATTATGCCGGGATGGAAAAACCTGGCGAGCCGTATAGCAATGAAACGGACAATTACAAACAAACCCATTATCAATTATTCTTTACACAAAGATTTACACCAAACTTTAGCTTTAATGCAGCGGCATTCCTGACCAACGGCAAGGGTTATTACGAAGAGTACAGGGCGGCGCAGGCTTATGCCGATTACGGTCTGCCATCTCCTGTTGCCGGTATTGATACCACTGATCTTGTAAGGCAACTGTGGTTAGCAAATCATTTCTACGGAACCATCTTTTCTTTACAGCATTTATCGTCAAAAACATCGTTGATATTTGGCGGCGCTGCCACACGATACGAAGGCGATCATTTCGGAAAACTAGTTTGGGCCGAAAAAGGCTTAACAGCCCCAAAAAATTATTATAATGTAGATGCCAACAAAAATGATCTGAACTTCTATGGAAAATGGCAGCAGAACCTTACACAACAATTGCAGTTCTTTGCCGATGTGCAGTACCGACATGTAGAGTACGATTTGAATGGCTTTGAAGATCACCCATCTTTGTTCATTAACAAGAACTACAATTTTTTCAATCCCAAGTTCGGTTTTAGTTATCACCGCAGCAACTGGCTAATGTATGCATCATACAGCATCGCTAACAAAGAGCCTAACAGGGATGATTTTGAAGCCAGTATAAATGAGCAGCCAAGACCCGAACGTTTAAATGACCTGGAGCTTGGTGTTGAAAATAAAAACAGCCGCAGCAGTTTTGGCGCTAACGTATATTATATGAGATACAAGAACCAATTGGTGCTTACAGGAAAGATCAATGGCGTAGGTGCTTATACCAGAAACAATATTGACAAAAGCTATCGCTTAGGAGTGGAACTGCAGGGTGCAACTGTAATAAACAAATGGCTGAAGGCAGGCGGCAAACTTAGTTTGAGCAAAAACAAAATCCTGAATTTTAATGAATACATAGATGATTACGACAATAGCGGCCAAAAAAAGAATATGTATCATGAAACAGACATTTCTTTCTCACCTAACGTGGTTGGCGCTGCCGACATAACAATCACACCTTTACATAAATTGTCGGTTGATTTTCTAGGCAAATATGTAGG
>JBQCJM010000194.1:0-20153 GCA_051952715.1 Flavisolibacter sp. | reverse complement strand
CGTTTCAAAGAAAACCTCTTTGCCCGTGGAAGGGTGAACAAAACCAAGTGTTTTTGCATGCAAGGCCTGCCGCTGGCAAATCATAAAGCAGTTGTCCACAAATTGTTTGTACTTGCTAAAAATGGTTCCTTTTACAATTTTATCACCACCGTAAAAATCATCGTTAAAAAGGGGGTGGCCAATGTACTTCATGTGTACACGAATCTGGTGTGTGCGGCCTGTTTCCAACACGCATTGCACCAATGTTACATAGTTAAATCGCTCCAGCACTTTATAGTGCGTAATGGCATCTTTACCATGATCGCCTTCGGGGTAAGCTTCAAATAACTTTCTATGACGAAGATTTCTACCTACATGCGCCACAATGGTTCCTTCATCCTGTTCCATATCGCCCCACACCAAAGCCATATATTGCCGCTTTACCGTATGATCGTAAAACTGTTTGGCCAGGAAACGCATAGCTTTATCTGTTTTTGCCAACACTAATAAGCCGCTGGTGTTTTTATCAATGCGGTGCACCAGTCCAAACCTTGGTAATATTTCTTCTGATATCTCCGGATTTTTTTGTTTTAAATAGTAAGCAACGCCATTCAGCAAGGTGCCATTGTAATTGCCGCTGCCCGGGTGCACTACCATGCCGGCAGGTTTGTTGATGATCAAAATATCATCATCTTCGAAAACAATATTTAATGGAATATTTTCAGGAACTACATCTGTTGATTCGGGTGAAAGATCGGAGTAAACAATAATTTGGTCGCAAGGCTTTATTTTATAATTCTGCTTTACCTCCTTATTATTTACCAGCACCAAACCCGTATTGATAGCCCGCTGTAGCTTGTTTCTTGTAGCGCCTTCAATACGGTTCATTAAAAATTTATCGATACGATAAGGCTCCTGGCCTTTGTCAATGTTAAATGTAAAACGCTGGTATAACTCATCGCTGCCTTCTGCTGGTTCCTCGTTAACAGGAAACTGTTCTTCGTTGTTCATATCCGCAAAAATAAAGGGACTATTTTTGTACTATGGAAAGACAACCAGTGGAATTTAGAGATTTGGGAGAAATGGACTATAAGCAAGCATGGGATTACCAGGAAACCTTATTGCAAAAAAATTTAAAAATTAAGAAAGAAGCTCAAACTCCGGAAGCAATTTCAAGCATCAGGCTTCAAACTTCAAATTACCTGCTCTTTGTTGAACACCCACCGGTTTATACGCTTGGCAAAAGCGGAAAAATAGAGCATGTATTGATCAATGAGGAGGAACGAAACGAAAAAGGCATTCAGTTTTTTCATACCAATAGGGGCGGTGATATTACTTTTCACGGACCTGCGCAAATTGTCGGCTATCCTATTTTGGATCTCGAGAAATTTTATACAGACATTGGAAGATACCTGAGAGAGTTGGAAGAAGTGATCATGCTGACCCTGGCTGAATACGGCATAGTTGCGGGCAGGTCATCAGGAGAAACGGGTGTGTGGATCGATGCGTTAACGAAGGGAAAGGAGCGAAAGATTTGTGCCATGGGTGTACGTTGCAGCCGGTGGATTACCATGCATGGCTTTGCCTTAAATGTAAATACTGATCTTTCTTATTTTAACGGCATCGTTCCCTGTGGCATTCAAAATAAAAAAGTTACTTCTATGAAGGAAGAATTAGGTAGGGAAGTGGATGTAAATGAAGTAAAGGAAAAGTTGAAAAGGAATTTTGAAACGGTCTTTAATGTGCAGCTTATTGAACTCAAGCAACAAACCGTTTAAAACAACGGCTTCCTATTTTGGTATTGATCAATTGCACTAAAAATCTTTCGAGAGATAAAATTTATTTTTCTCCACCAGCTTATCATCATTATACAATTCAAACCTGAACCAGCCGGCGTGTATAAAATTGGCCTTGTCTAAAGTTACAGGCTCTTTTATATTCTTGATCTCAAAAAGAAAACTGTCATCATCCTCAAAAAATTTGATGTGGTATTTTTTTCTATCAGCGTCCGGAAGATTTAAAAATACATAACCATCCTTATTGGTATAAACATAAAATGAAGGAACAAAATCAGGTCTTTTTACAGGCGGCTTTACGGTTTCGGTAGGATTGTTTGTTTTTATTTCTTTCGCCTGGGTTGTTTCAACAATTTTAGCAGTATCGGGTACAGGTTTTTGTGCACTTGTAAAGAAAAATTCTCCCCTGTCAAGATTGATAAATAGACGATAGAACATGTGATCGTTGGGCGCCTTGGTATCAGCAAAGCCATTTTGTACGGCCAACGGATCGGCAACACTTAAAATGGTTTTATAATTTTTAAGGCTGTCAAACGAACGTTGTATGCTGATCTGTTTTACCACAGGATAATTATTTACCCATCCAATAATAACACGGTTAGTACCTGCGTTGCGAACTGTGAATTTAGGAAGTGTATCCTGCGCAGCAGTATCAAGGCACACAGCAATCAAAACAAAAAGAAAACCCAGATAATAAAATCGCTTCATAGCATCCATTCAAGAGTTAGAATCATTACAAATATAACGGCCCATCTGTTTTTGGTTCAAAATATTAACGTTCCTTTCGGTAGCGAACGATTGCCCTGCAGCCCGCCGCTGTGTATGATCAATATCTTACTCTGTGGCGGAAAATATTTTTTCTTTACCAAATCATCCAGAGCAAAAAACAATTTGCCTGTGTAAACAAAATCGGAAGGCATCTTATTTTGATGGTACCAGTCATTCATAAACTGCAGCAATTCTGCATTGTATTTTGCGTAACCGCCAAAATGATAATCATGTATCAGTGTGATGCCTTGGTGCTTTTTTTCTGGCAACAGCGTTTCAATCTCTTTTTGCAGCGAGAAATTATTTTTTAAAACAGGAATGCCTATTATTTTTTGATGTGATTCACCTGCATTGATTAATCCTGCCAGCGTAGTGCCGGTGCCAACAGCGGCAATAATGTGTGTATAAGCAGAAACGTCCGTTTGTTTTAAAATATCTGCTGCACCGTGCATGCCTTTTACGCCGTAGCCACCTTCATTAACGAGATATGACTCATCATTAATTATTTCAGCAGGGATATTTTTTACTCTATAATCTTCTCTGGAAACAAAAACCAACTCCATACCAAAAGAAAGCGCATCGCTAAGGGTTTGAGATAAAACAGGCGGTCTTTCTCCACGGATAATGCCGGTACTTTTCAATCCGGCCTTTTTGCTTGCAGCAGCAGTTGCTACAATATGGTTAGAATAAGCACCGCCGAAAGTGACGATCCTTTTTTTGCGTAGCCGTTGGGCGTCTTTCAAATATTCCTTTAACTTAAACCATTTATTGCCCGATACTACGGGGTGCAGTAGGTCAAGGCGTAAAACGTCCGCCGTGGTATGAAATTTATATAAGGAAGGTAACGGGTCAATACGGCTTTGTCCAGAAGTGAAAAAATCATTCATCATGTCAAAAGTCTAATTTATTTAATTTCGGGCCCGATTTTAAAAATGATTCTCTTACTTAAACAATAAAATACTTTTTAATGAAACCAACTTTAGTGATCATGGCCGCTGGAATGGCATCCCGCTATGGTAGCATGAAACAAATTCAGAGTTTTGGACCAAGCGGCGAAACTATTATGGATTATTCTATTTATGATGCTATTAAAGCAGGCTTTCAAAAGGTGGTCTTTATTATACGTGAAGATTTTGCAGAAGACTTTAAAGAAATATTCGAGCCCAAACTTAAAGGCCGCATCGAAGCGGAATATGTGTACCAGGAAATGGATAAGTTTATGGGCGACCAGGAAGTTCCGGCTGACAGGAAAAAGCCCTGGGGAACGTCGCATGCCATTTTATGCGCCAGCGAAGCTGTGAAAGAACCTTTTGCTGTAATTAATGCCGATGATTTTTATGGCAGTGATTCTTTTCAAAAAGCGTTTAATTTTTTGCAAAACAATTGTAAAGAAGATGTGTATTCTATTATTGGATACGAGCTGGCTAAAACGCTTTCAGAGCATGGCTCTGTAAGTCGCGGCGTTTGCGAAGTAGATGAAAACGATAATTTGGTTGCTATTAATGAACGATTAAAAATTTACAGGGAGAACGGCCAAATCATTTCCGAGGAGCCCGATGGCAGCAAAATTCCGTTGCCTGAAGATTCAAAGGCTTCCATGAACTTCTGGTGTTTTCATCCTTCCATATTTTCTTTTTTGGAAGCTGGTTTTCAAACTTTCCTGAATGAAAATATCAACAACCCCAAGTCAGAATATTTAATTCCTTTTTCAGCCGATCAGTTCATTAAAAAAGAATTAGGTGTGATCAAAGTAATTCCTACTTCATCAAAATGGTTCGGGGTTACTTATAAAGAGGATGCACCTGTAGTGCAAAGAAATTTAGACGAATTGGTAGAACAAGGAGCGTATCCCAAAAGCTTGTGGTAGGCTTTTACAAAAAAGCCTATAGTTCATTCCTTAAAACAAAAAGCTCTCAACTTTTAAAGGGTTGAGAGCTTTTTGTTTTAGCCCGATAAATCTGTCCGGATAAGTCGTTAGTCCACCTTCACCATAAACACATAATCTGAAATTTTTTTTACCTGCTGCATTCTGTCTGTCCCTTTAAGGCTGGAAGACGAAGGCGTTTTTACGTTGCGGTAAGTGGTATCTTTTTGCAATTCGTTCAATGCATTGATAATATATTTTGATTGAATAGCAAATACGGCACCTTCCGCTGTGCTTTGCTTGGCACTTAAAATACCGATAATCTCTCCATTGCGGTTTAAAATAGGGCTTCCGCTGTTCCCTCTGTTGGCAGGTACTGTAATCTGGCAACTCAGCGTATCGCCATTATAACCTGTTTTAGCAGCAAGGTAACCTTCGCCATATACAATGTCATTTCGGGGATAGCCCAGCGTGTAAATAGGTTCGGCAATTTCGCCACCCGATTTTTTAATGGAATAAGGAATTGCATTCGGAGACTTAAAATCTTTGTCAGTAATTTTTAGAATAGCCACATCACGTTGAGGATCGCTATAAACTACCGTTGCACTTAACTCTTTACCATCGTTGCTTTGAACCGCTACATGTTTGGCGCCATCAATTACGTGCTGATTGGTTACAAGGTATCCTTTTGTATCAATCAAAAAACCAGTACCACCGGTTTTATAATCGTAAGGTGGAATTGGAGAGGTAGCTTGCGCCTGGCCTTTCACATTGTCAATTTTTTGATTAAGCTCGTTATTTTTTTTCTCCAGCTTTGAAATGCTCTGATTCAATTCTCTTCTTAATACCTGCACATCCTGCGTGGGCTTGCCTGGTGAAACGGACCAAACCAAAGAACTGATGGTTAATGCTGTAATGCCGGCAATAGAAGCAGCAATAGCAGCCACTTTTTTATAGCGGTTGTATAAGTAAACCACCTTAGCCTTGCCTTTCAGGCCTGGCGATTTGATGAGTCCTTTTTCAGCTAAATGAATATGCGTTTCGCTTAGCGTGTTTTTAAATTTCCTTACCTCGTCAAAACGGTTCATTTGTTGCAAAAAGAAAGTATGCTCCACTACCATCTGGTCTATTTCGGGATTGCTTTTGCGCAAGCCTTCAAAATAAACTCTTTCATCAGGGGTCATTTGCCCCGAAATGTAGCGTTCAACAGCTTCAAGTATTTTAATGTCTTCTATCACAGTGACTCGTTTTTATATTGCGAAAAGAACAGTTTTTTTAATCGCACCAGGCATTTATACTTTTGGTTTTTGGCATTTTCTGCGTTGGTATATCCAAAACCTGATGAAATTTCCTGCATGGATTTTTTTTGTAAATAGAAAGCTTCCAACAAACTTTTACAGGGTTCACCCAATCCACTCATTGCCCTTTCCATCATGCTGAATTCTGTGTTACGCTTTTCATGCTCTTCCATATCATCATCTACACTTACTATTTCTTCGTGACCTTCTGCAATGTTAAAGCGGTTTTGCAGCATCAACCTTTTTAACCATAACCGCCGGCTTACAGAGTAAATGAAGGTTTTGATCTGGCAATTCAGTTCAAAAGAACCGGACTGAACCTTTTCGTACAGCACAATCATTGTTTCCTGGAAAATATCTTTTGCATCCTCTGCCGTGCCGTTATTATTGATAACCAAAGCCTGGACAACGTTGTAATTATCCTTATAAATGGATTCAACAGCCTTTTTATCATTTCGGGCCAGCCCCTTCAGCAATGATGTTTCGTTATTTTCCGCTTTCAACGCAATCCTTTGTTTAATACCAAAATCTAAAAATAGTAACCCACGAAGGTGTTAAAAAAAATATTTTAAAAAGCCGGGTTACCTTTTTCTATTCCCGGTATTAATTCCATTATCGGATATGAAAAAACTTGGATTGGTGATTTCGATAGCGGGTATGATGGCTGCATGTAGTAACGGTGACTCATCAACCAAAGTTAAGCTGGATTCTATTGGTAAGAAATTCGATTCGTCGGCAAGCCGGGTTTGGGATTCTACCAAAGAAAAGGCAAAGGATATTAAGAACAGCATAGAAAATAAACTGGAAAGAAAAGATTCAGCAGGTATAAAATAGTTTGATATGAAAAAGTTTTTTAGCGTTTTGGCATTAGGTCTGGCTTTAACAGCTTGTAACAACAGCAGCAGTACTGATGAAAAAGTAGACTCATTAAATGCAAGAAAAGACACGCTGATCAACAATATAGATTCTACAGTTGATGCCAAAGTGGACTCGTTAAAAGAAAATGGAACTGAGCTGAAAGAAAAATTCGATTCCACCATTGACGCAAAAAAAGATTCAGTTAAGGGCAAACAATAACCTTCAATATTTTTTATTACAAAATCAATTAAACAAAATCGCATGAAAAAGATCCTTGGAATTTTAGCAATCGCAGGTGCTTTAACAGCTTGTAACAACAGCGGTAACTCTACAGAAGCTACAAAAGATTCAATTGACTCTGCAGCTAATACGCAAACGCAGATGATAGATTCTTCTGCTAATGCTACAACAAATGCAATTGACTCTACAGCCGATGCTAAAAAAGATTCTTTAAACGCATCAGCTGATTCTACAAAAAAATAATCAACGGTTAAGCAGCTTGCCGCTATAACTGTAAAGTCAAAATTTTTATTCATATATGGCAAGCAATCGTTAGAAAGCCTTCCTGTTCTCCGGAGGGCTTTATTTATTATACCAGGCGAAAGATTGTATAGGATTTGCGAAAAGTTCAAATGAATTCTATAATAAAGCACTTTTCCCTTCAAACCAGAATTGTGATTTGTTTAGGTGCTAACCAGTGAAATCCTTTATTAATCTGTGCCATCAGTGATTTACCTTTGCCCAAATTTTTTTATGAGTACGTTTGAAGAGTTAGGCCTGCAGGAAAATTTATTAAAGTCTGTAGGTGAGTTAGGTTTTACCCAACCCACACCCATACAAGAAAAAGCAATTCCTGTCCTTTTGTCCGGCACTAAAGATTTGATTGGATTAGCACAAACAGGCACGGGCAAAACAGCTGCCTTTGGCTTGCCCTTGCTGCAATTAATAAATGTAAAAGAAAAATATCCGCAAGCATTGATCATTTGCCCTACACGTGAGCTTTGCCTGCAAATAGTGAATGAAACGGAGCAGTTCAAAAAACACTTGCCTGGCGTTCATGTAGTGGCTGTTTATGGCGGATCCTCCATCTCTATGCAAATAAGAGATATAAGAAGAGGCGTTCAAATTATTGTGGCAACACCAGGCCGCCTGATCGACCTGATCGAACGTAAAGCCATCAACCTTGAAGAAATAAAATACGTGGTGTTGGATGAAGCTGATGAAATGCTGAACATGGGCTTTCAGGATGATATTGAGTTCATTTTGCAAAACACACCGCAGCGTGACAGCACCTGGTTATTTAGTGCCACCATGCCACCCGAAATCAGGAAGGTGAGCAAAAAATACATGCAGTCGCCGGTGGAGATAACGGTGGGCAAAATGAACACAGCTAATAAAAATATTGATCACCAATATTTTGTTACAACAGCGCACCACAGGTACGAGGCATTGAAAAGATTGATAGATTTTAACCCGGGTATCTATGGTATTATTTTCACCCGCACCAAAGCAGATGCGCAGGAGATAGCTGAAAAATTAACAAGAGAAGGCTACGATATTGATGCTTTGCACGGCGACCTTACACAACAGCAGCGCAATAAAGTGATGGATGAATTTCGTGATAAAACATTACAGCTTTTAATTGCTACCGATGTTGCTGCCCGTGGTATTGATGTGCAAGGGATTACCCACGTTATTAACTACGAATTGCCTGATGACGTGGAAGTATATACGCATAGAAGCGGCCGCACTGGCCGTGCAGGTAAAACAGGTGTGTGCATGTCCATCGTTCATTCAAGAGAAATAGGTCGCATCAGGCAAATTGAAAGAATGGTGCAGGTGCCTTTTCATAAGTTAGAAATTCCTTCTGGCAAAGATGTATGCCGCAGGCAATTTTTTTACTTTATGGATAAATTATTGCAGGCCGATATTAGTCATGGCGATTATGAAACATACCTGCCTATGCTGCAGGAAAAGTTTGCTGATGTAAGCAAAGATGAAGTTTTGAAAAGAGTAGCCGCATTGGAGTTTGATCGTTTTTTGAAATATTATGAAAACGCTGAAGACCTGAATGCACGTGAACGCAGGGAAGAAAGAAGAGGGCAGTCAGCTGATGGAAGAGGAGACAGATTTGGCGATAAAAGACGTGACACAAGAGGAAGGGAATTTGGCGGCAACCGCAACTCTACACGGTTGTTTGTCAACCTCGGCACTAAAGATGGTTTTTATAAAGCCAGCTTTCTACAATTTATTTTAGACATGAGTGATCTGAATAAAGATGTATTGGGGCGCATTGATATGAAGGAAATGAATAGCTGGATTGAAATAGATAAAAATGCTGCGGGCAAAATGATAGAATCCATTGACGGAAAAAAATACAAGGGCAGAAGGCTGCGCATGAATGAAGCAGATTCGGTGAGAAGATAATTTAGGTAAAATGTCAGTCATGAAATCTGATACGGAACGCTTACCTTACTTGTAATAAAAATTTTTTTCTTTCCAATTGATTTTTATATTTGCTCAATGACAATTACAAAAGCATACGGTTGCTACTTTTATTTCTTCTATTTTTTTAGTAGGAGCCGGGAGTGCTTTTGTTGAAAGTGAGTAAACCAATTCAACATAAAGAAATCCCGGCCAAATGGTCGGGATTTTTGTTTGTTAGATGGTCTAAAGCAACCAGGTGCTAAAGCTGGACAACATAAATTGTATGAGTTTAAAAATTTCGATACAGGGTTTTGAAGGCAGCTTTCATCAGATAGCTGCACAACAATTTTTTGGAAAAGACATTACAGTTGTTCCCTGTGCTACTTTTCGGGAAGTAGTCGATCTTACTAAAAGCAATGCTACCGATGCTAGTGTGATGGCCATCGAAAACTCTATCGCCGGCAGCATCCTCCCCAATTACAACCTGCTGCAAAAATCAAATTTGAATATCGTTGGCGAAATTTATCTTCCTATTAAACAGCACTTGCTCGTAAATCCGGGTGTGAAGTTGGAAGATATTCGTGAAGTGCATTCTCATCCAATGGCCATTCAGCAATGTCTTGATTATCTTTTGCAATATAACTGGAAACTTGTAGAAACAGAAGACACGGCTTTAAGTGCCAAACATATTCATCAGCATAAAAACAAACACACTGCTGCTATTGCCGGTAAATTGGCTGCCGAATTATTTGATCTTGACATTATTGCTGAAAACATTCATACAGAAAAAAGTAATTACACAAGGTTTTTGGTATTACAACGTAATGCGGTTGCGTTAGAAAATCCTGATAAAGCTTCAATCAGCTTTCAAACCGATCATTCAAAAGGAAGCCTGGCAAAGGTTCTGGCAAAGATTGCAGATGGCGGAATAAATTTAAGCAAACTGCAAAGCTTTCCAATTCCAGGCAGCAATTGGAAATATAAATTTCACGCCGATATGGAATTTGATTCTATTGAACAGTTTAATTCCGTGATGGAAAAAATAAAGCCGGTAACTGCTGAAATTAAAATTTTCGGAATCTATAAAAACGGTCATTCAAATTGATATTATGAAAACAGCCATCGCTGACAGGTTAAACGGAATAGGCGAATATTATTTTTCTCAAAAATTGAGAGAGATAGACGAACTGAATAAAACAGGTGAGCCTGTGATCAACCTTGGCATCGGCAGTCCCGATCTGCCGCCACATCCTGATGTGATCAAAACCTTGCAACAGGAAAGTGCTCAACCCAATATGCACGGTTATCAGAATTATAAAGGTGTACCGGCATTGCGTAAAGCTATTGCTGACTGGTATCAAAAATGGTACGGCGTATCATTAAATCCAGATGCAGAAGTGCTGCCTTTAATTGGTTCGAAAGAAGGTATCATACATATCAGTATGGCCTACTTAAATCAGGGCGATGAAGTGTTGATCCCAAACCCTGGCTATCCTACTTACAGAAGCGCTACGCAATTAGCCGGTGGCAAATGCATCGAATATGAATTAAAGGAAGAGAATAATTGGCAACCTGATTTTGAAGCATTAGAGAAAACAGATGTAAGTAGGGTGAAATTGATGTGGGTAAATTACCCGCAGATGCCTACAGGCCAGCAGCCAACCAAAGAACTTTTTGAAGACTTAGTAGCATTTGGAAAAAGACACAATATCATGATCTGTCATGATAATCCTTATAGTTTTATTTTAAACGACAAGCCTTTGAGTTTGTTAAGTGTTGATGGAGCTAAAGATGTGGCGATGGAACTGAACTCATTAAGCAAATCGCATAACATGGCTGGATGGAGAAGAGGCATGTTGTGTGGCGCCACACAAAAAATTAATGATGTGCTACGTTTTAAAAGCAATATGGATAGCGGCATGTTCCTGCCGCTTCAACTGGCCGCTGCAAAAGCTTTAACGCTTGGTGAAGAATGGCATGAAGAACTAAATAATATTTATAAAAAGAGGAGAGAAAAAGTATTTCAGCTGCTTGACGAATTGGATTGTGTTTATAATAAAAGACAGGTAGGCTTATTCGTGTGGGCAAAAATTCCGAAGATGTATGCGAATGGTTATGAATTGAGTGATGAGGTATTACAAAAAACAAAAGTTTTTATAACACCGGGCGGCATATTCGGTAGTGCAGGAGATAAATACGTACGTGTTAGTTTATGCAGCACAGAAGAAAAATATGCGGAGGCTTTAAAACGAATTGAAAAAATCTCACTTCAAAAAGCATGACGGTTACAGTAGTTGGTATAGGATTGATCGGTGGCTCCATGGCCCTGGCTTTAAAAGAAAAAGGCATGGCAAAAAAAATCATTGGTGTTGAAGCCAGTGCGCAACATGCACAACAAGCCATACAATTAGGATTGGTAGATGAGATAATGAATTTGGAAAAGGCAATTGAAGAATCAGATCTGATCGTTTTAGCAATTCCGGTAAATGCAGTAGAGCAGCTGTTGCCATCGGTGTTAGATCAAGTAGATAAACAAACAATAATGGATGTTGGTTCTATTAAAGAAGGCATTTTATCTGTTATTGAACATCATCCAAAAAGAAAGCGTTTTGTAGCCACACATCCTATGTGGGGAACGGAATATAGCGGGCCCAAAGCTGCTGTGCACGGGGCTTTTGCGGGCAAAGCAACTGTTATTTGCAACGGCAATGATTCGGATGACGATGCCGTTGAGCTGGTAAAAAAGATATATGGCCAGTTAGGTATGCACCTCGTGTACATGAATGCTGTTGAACACGATCTGCATGTGGCTTATATCAGTCATATTTCGCACATTACTTCCTTTGCCTTAGCTAATACAGTATTGGAAAAGGAACGGGAGGAAGACGCCATTTTTGAACTGGCCAGCGCCGGTTTTGAGAGTACGGTGCGTTTGGCAAAAAGCAATGCAGCCATGTGGGTGCCAGTGCTCATGCAAAACCGCGAAAACGTGTTGGATGTGCTGAATGAACATTTAAGTCAGCTGCGCAAATTCAAAGCCTGTTTGGAAAAAGAGAACTATGCGTACTTGCAGGAGCTGATTGAAAATGCCAATAAAATTACACGGATCATCAAGTAAGCGTTAAAAAAATAATTTCATCATTCTTCATGAACAATGAAGAGCATAAAGTCAACATCATGCAAACAATTGAAAACGCAAACACAAAAAAGGTTTTGCAAACATGGAATAAACGTCCATTGATCATTTCCGGTCCATGCAGTGCGGAGACTGAAGAGCAAGTGTTGGAAACTGCTGCACGCCTGGCTAAAACAGGCAAGGTAGACATGTTGCGTGCCGGCATTTGGAAACCCCGTACAAGGCCTGGAAGTTTTGAAGGCATTGGCACAAAAGCTTTGCCCTGGCTGCAACAAGCTAAAAAATTAACAGGCTTACCCCTGGCCGTAGAAGTAGCCACCGCCAAGCAGGTGGAAGATGCTTTACATTTTGATATTGACGTTTTATGGATTGGTGCCCGCACTACGGTAAATCCGTTTAGCGTTCAGGAAGTTGCCGACGCTTTGCGTGGCGTAGATGTTCCTGTGCTAATCAAAAACCCTATCAATCCTGACCTGGAATTATGGATCGGTGCCGTGGAAAGGGTGGCCAAAGCCGGTATTAAAGAAATAGGCCTGATTCACCGCGGATTCTCTTCTTACGGCAATACGGAATATCGCAATGCGCCTATGTGGCATTTGGCTATTGAAATGAAACGCCGCAATCCTGAACTGCCTATCATCAACGATCCTTCACACATTTGTGGCCGCAGGGATATCTTATTGGATGTGGCTCAAAAAGCAATTGACCTTGATTATGATGGCTTGATGATCGAATCGCATATTGATCCTGACAATGCGTGGAGCGATGCAAAACAGCAGGTAACACCCGAACGCCTTGCTGAAATGCTGGAACAAATTGTTTGGAGAAAAGAAGATGTGGCTTCGGAAGAATATCATGCAGCGCTGGAAAAATTGCGGCAGCAGATTAACCACCTGGATGACGAACTGATGTTCATATTGAGTCAACGCATGAAAATCTCTGAAAAAATTGCACAGTATAAAAAAGAGAATAACATTACCATTCTGCAAACCAAACGCTGGAATGAAATTCTGGAAAGAGCCTGCGCAAAAGGAGAGAAGTTAGGTTTAAGTAAAGAGTTTATTACTAAATATTTGGATGCTGTGCATTTGGAAAGTATTACGCATCAAACTAAAATCTTTAATGGCTGATGCAGAAGAAAACCTTTCGCTTTAGCAATGCATCGGTTGATTATTATTTTGCCGGTGGTATTTCACATTTAAAAGAAATTGTTGATAGTAAGAACGCCATTCTTATTACCGATGAAAATGTGTTTTCACACCATCAAAAGCGCTTTAAAAACTGGAACACAATTGTTTTAAAGCCCGGTGAGGAATATAAAATACAGGCAACTGTAGATTCCGTTATTGAGCAGTTGATTGAAATGGAAGCCGACCGCAAAACAACTTTAGTTGGCGTTGGCGGCGGTGTAGTAACAGACCTTACGGGTTATGTTGCATCGGTTTATATGCGGGGCATTCGTTTTGGATTTGTACCAACCACTTTATTGTCTTTAGTGGATGCATCTATTGGCGGTAAGAACGGGATTGATGTAGGCGTGTATAAAAACATGGTAGGCGTCATTCGTCAGCCTTCTTTTATTTTGCACGACCTGGTCTTTTTGAATTCACTTCCTGACAATGAGTGGAGAAACGGTTTTGCAGAGATCATTAAACATGCCTGTATAAAAGATGCAGCCATGTTTAGAGAATTGGAAAGTAAGGATCTTTTATTCTACCGGAAAAAAAGGAAAGAAACTTGTGCACTCATTCAACGCAATGCCTTGATCAAAACCAAAGTAGTACAGCAGGATGAATTTGAACAAGGTGATAGAAAACTTTTAAACTTTGGCCACACATTAGGCCATGCACTGGAAAACCAGTACGAGCTTTCTCATGGCGAAGCTATTTCTATTGGAATGGCTTATGCAGCTTCGCTTTCGCGGCGGTTAAAAGACTTTAAACAAGCTCAAAGAGTAATAAGTGCTTTAGAGCAATATGGCTTATCCACTTTTGCACAATTTGATAAGGACAAAGTGATCAATGTGCTGAAAATGGATAAAAAGAAAACAAAAGACAATATCAATTTTATTTTATTGGAAAAAATAGGAAAGGCAGTAATTCAGTCCATACCTATTGACCAACTATACCAGAGTTTATAATGCAGGCAATTGTAACACCATTCAAAGTAAAAGGGACCATTACCGCACCGGCTTCTAAAAGTGCCATGCAAAGAGCTTGTGCAGCAGCTTTGCTAAAAAAAGGTAAAACCATTTTAAAGAATCCGGGTATTTCCGCCGACGATAAAGCAGCATTGGATATTATTCAACAGTTAGGGGCAACCGTACAATTAGTGAATGACACCGTTGTCATTGAAAGTAAAGGCATTGTTCCAGTTTCACATGCTATCGATTGTGGCGAAAGTGGGTTGTCTGTAAGAATGTTCACTTCTATTGCTGCGTTAAGCGATGCATCAATCGTTGTAAACGGAAGTGGTAGCCTGCTGAAGCGTCCTTTAGCGTTTTTCAACGAAGTGTTGCCACAGTTAGCTGTGCAGTGCGATAGCCATGAAGGTTTTTTGCCTTTGCGGATCAAAGGTCCTTTACAGCCCAAAAACATTGCTGTTGATGGCTCATTGTCTTCGCAATTTTTGACAGGCTTATTGATGGCTTATGCCGGAGCTAATGCCAGCGATGTTACAATTAACGTGACTAACCTTAACAGTAAGCCATATATAGATCTGACGTTAAAACTGATGGCAGATTTTGGATTAAAGACACCCGTTAACAACGATTATAAAGAATTTTATTTTGAGAGACAGCCCACTGCGCAATTTGCAAATGGTACTATCAGCTATGCAGTAGAAGGCGATTGGAGTGGCGGTGCTTTTTTGTTGGTAGCTGGTGCTATTGCAGGAAACATTGTTGTACATGGACTAGATGTTTTTTCGACACAAGCGGATAAAGCCATCTTGCAGGCATTAATACAGGCGGGAGCCAACACCAGCATCGAGGAAAAACAGATTGCTATTAACGAAAGCCATTTAAAAGCGTTTCATTTCAATGCAACAGATTGCCCGGACCTGTTTCCTCCGTTAGTAGCTTTAGCAGCATATTGCGAAGGCACTTCTGTTATTGAAGGTGTGCATCGTTTAATGCATAAGGAAAGCAACAGGGCCTTAACCTTGCAGGAAGAATTTGGAAAAATGGGAGTGGAGGTACAATTGCAGGACGACCTGATGCTGATAAAAGGGGGTGATGAAATCAAAGGTACTCATGTACATTCCCATCACGATCACCGTATTGCTATGGCATGTGCAGTTGCGGCATCAAAGGCAGATGGGCCGATGAACATTGACGATGCACAAGCAGTAAACAAATCTTATCCGCAATTTTGGGAACACTTGCAACAATTAAATGCACCTGTATCTTTAAACAAGTTATAATTATGAACTCTTTCGGACGCATATTCAGACTCAGCATATTTGGCGAATCTCACGGGCCGCAGGTTGGCGTTGTAATTGATGGTTGCCCGGCAGGTTTGCAATTAACAGAAGATGATTTTGCTACCGATATGGAGCGCCGCAAAGGTGGTGTGCAAAAAGGCACCACGCCCCGTAAGGAAGATGACAAACCCATTTTTATAACAGGTGTTTTTAATGGCAAAACGACAGGCGCACCCCTTACTATTTTGTTTGAAAATAAAAATACCCGTTCCGGCGATTATGAAAAACAAAGAGCTGTGCCACGTCCTGGCCACGCTGATTTTGTGGCGAATAAAAAGTTTGGAGGGCACGAAGATTTTAGGGGTGGTGGGCATTTTAGCGGAAGGCTTACAGTTTGTTTGGTAGCGGCAGGTGTGGTAGCAAAAAAAATATTGCAAAACATTTCCATTGTATCAACCATCATTGAAGTGGGTGGAGAAAAAGACATTGAAGCCGGATTACAAAAGGCTATTGATGCCAAAGATTCTGTTGGCGGCATTGTTGAATGTAAAGTAACAGGATTGCCTATTGGATTGGGCGAGCCTTTTTTCGATTCGGTAGAATCTGTTATCGGTCATGCAGCTTTTTCTATTCCTGCTGTTAAAGGAATAGAATTTGGCGCAGGTTTCGGTGCTGCAAAAATGTTCGGCAGCGATCATAATGACGCCATTGAAGATGCTGCAGGTCATACAAAAACAAACAATGCCGGCGGTATTGTCGGCGGTATTTCCAATGGTAGTAATTTGGTTTTTCGAATAGTGGTAAAACCTACATCTTCCACGCCTAAAGAACAGCAATCATGGAATTGGGAAACAGCGCAGGTAGAAAAATTTTCTATAAAAGGCCGCCACGACCTTTGCATTGCGCTGCGTGTGCCGCCAGTGCTGGAAGCAGTAACTGCCATTGCTTTGTTGGATTTAATGATGCTGGAGCAAAGAGTTGGTCGTTTGGCGTAAGAAAAGTTACGAGCTACAAGACTGCGACGCAACAGAAGTATCATCATTGTTTTACAGCTGGTAACAAAATCACAGAAATGCGATCACTGACGGCCTGATTCCGCGATGTTGATAAAATAACACTATCTTATTAGCACTAAAGCGTAAAATTTTTATCTTGTATTAAAATCTTTACGCAATATCTATGATAAAACAGGATCGCAAGCCATTTTATTTTCCCACGCCTATTTTCTTTTTCAGCGTTTTATTGTTTTTTTTCATTTCCTGCAATGACCAGCATACCCGCATTGGCGAAAAAGAAATTGTTGACAAACCCGAAGATATTAATGTAAAGGCTGAAGACATTATACAAGGAACTTTAAAAGATATACTTCAAAATAATAAGAACATAAACGATTCCTTCAGGCTGAAAAATGCAGCCATTGTACAATATTTATATGACGAAAATTCTTTTCAGCCTTTGTGGTCTGCAAAGGGATTGTTCAAGCAATGGAGCGACTCGCTGGTAACGTTAATTGACAGCTCACGCAATTATGGTTTGTTTCCTCAGGATTACTATGACGTTAAAATAAACAGTCTTAAAAATGAACTGACACGGGACACTTCCAAAGAAAACAAACTGGATGCAGCCAAGTGGGCCTACAGCGACCTGTTATTAACAGCTGCCTTTGTTCAAATAGTGAAAGATATTTCTAAAGGACGATTGTTGCCTGACAGCATTTTAGCAAAAGATTCGTCTTTAACACCTGCTTTTTTTTCAAGCCAGTTTCAATTGTTCAAAAGTTCGGGGATCGACACATTTGCTTCGCAATTAGAACCGCAGAACACGGCCTATGAAGGTTTAAAACAAGGACTAAAACATTTTCTTGCTAAAGCAGATTTTAAAAATTACACTTTTATAGAAACCAGGGACAGTCTGAAACTTCCGTCGCTTATTTATAAAAGATTGGGTGAAGAAGATTCTGTTTTAACGAAAGAAAATCCTGATTCTGTTTCCATTGCAGCAGCCATAAAAAAATACCAGAAAAGAAAGGGCATAAAAGTTGATGGTAAGATTTCATCAACACTAATTAGCAAACTAAATAACACCGATAAAGAGAAGTTTATTCGCATTGCTATAACGCTTGACAAACTAAAGCTGCTACCGCCCATGCCACAACAATATATTTGGGTGAATATACCCAGCTTTTATTTACAGGTAAGAGATAGCGATACAGTGGTGCTTACATCAAAAATAGTGGTAGGTAAACCGGAAACTAAAACACCTCTTATTACCAGTGCCATTACAGATATGATCACGTATCCTAAATGGCACATCCCGGAAAGTATAATTAAGAAAGATATCTTGCCAGGATTAAAAAAAGATCCCGGCTATACTTTGAGGAAAGGTTATACTTTGTTTGATAATAACGGGAAGGAGATAGATCCGTATACCATTACTTGGGCAAAGTTTAAAGAAGGTATTCCTTATAATGTAGTGCAGGGCAGCGGCGATGATAATGCGTTGGGCGTTATGAAATTTAATTTCCCCAATAAGTATTCCGTGTATTTACACGATACAAACCAAAGATATTTATTCAGTAAAAGTAGTCGTGCTTTAAGTCATGGTTGTGTGCGGGTGCAGGCCTGGCAGGAGTTAACCAATTTTATTTTACGTAATGATAGTGCCTACAGTGTAAAAGCTGTACCTGTTGACAGTGTAAACAATTGGTTGGCGTTGAAAGAGAAACACGTGGTTCCCGTTCGAAAAAAAATACCCTTGTTCATTCGGTATTTTACCTGCGAAGGAAAAGATGACAAGGTTTTGTTTTATGATGATGTGTATGGTGAGGACAGCAGAATCAGAGAACAAATTTTTTCAGACAAATAATGCCTATGCGATACCCTTTTCTACTTCATTGGATCATTCCTGTTTTTTTTGTTTTTGATGTAGGATTAAAAACAATGAACGGCGCAATGATCACCAATGCTGACCCTCATCCAAAATCTAAAGTTTATTATGGCATTGCCAGTTATTATGCCGATAAATTTAATGGAAGGCCAACTGCCAACGGCGAAATATATGATCATAAAAAGTTGACAGCGGCCTGCAATATTCTTCCTCTTGGCACATGGATACGTGTGACCAATTTAAAAAACAACAAATCGGTGATTGTTAAAACAAACGATCGCCTGCATCCCCGTATGAAAAGGATCGTCGATTTAAGCAGGTCTGCTGCAGAAAAGTTGGCTTATACAGGCAGGGGATTAACGCAGGTAAAGGTGGAGGTAATTGAAAAAGATTAGGTCATTTTTTGACTAAAATAATTTTGCTATTTTTAGAGAAACGGCCTTTATTTTTGTTTCGCTTAAAACCAAAATAACTATTATGAAGAAATTGCTTGCTTCTTTCTTTACGGTTTTATTTTTCTGTCAGGTAGCATTGGCACAGGATGATGCCATCCGTCCTCCAGCCATTGGTGTTAGTTTCTTTTTCAATGATTTTACAACCCCACAGCGCATTCGCACAGGTTCTTTATCAGCAACTTTGCGGGACCATCAATGGGCCAAATTTCGCGACATGTCGCCTGGCGCAGCCTTAACTTATTTTAATGGCGTGCAAAAATATATTGATTTTGCAGGAACGCTTGCTGTTTCCTTTCCCACTATACCGCTTCCAGACAAACCTAATAGCACTGCCACCGATGCGGCTCTTTTGGAAGCCGATGCTTCTTTCAATTTTAAATTGCTTCCGGAAAATTATTGGGTTACACCATATGCAATAGCCGGTGTAGGCGGTAGTAAATACAAAAACTATTATGGTGCATTTATACCATTGGGCCTGGGCTTTAAGGTCAATTTGTTTGACGAAGCGGCCATATTAATTTCATCTCAATACCGGGTGCCGGTTACTACAGAAACCAACAACTATCATTTTATGACAAGTCTTGGTATTGCGGGGGTTATTGGGTCAAAGAAACAAACCGAGTTAAAAGCGGTAGAATAATATTGTACGAATGAATGATGAGTAACCAGTAATGATTGGTCTAATAATGGTATCGGAGTGGTTGCAATGAAAGTTTTTTTAATACAGTGCCAACTCCATTACTGATTACTCATCATTCATTATCTGAATCTTGAACTTACAATAAGTTCCTTGCTTCCGGCGGCGTAGGTATAAAATCCTTCACCGGTTTTCACACCTAATTTTTTTGCTGTTACCATGTTTACCAATAAAGGACAAGGCGCATATTTTTGATTGCCGAAGCCCTGGTACAAAACATTTAAAATGCTTAGGCAAACATCTAATCCAATGAAATCGGCCAATTGCAATGGCCCCATTGGATGTGCCATGCCTAATTTCATTACAGTATCAATTTCTTCAACGCCTGCAACACCTTCATATAAACTGTAAATAGCTTCGTTGATCATCGGCATTAAAATGCGGTTGGCAATAAAGCCGGGATAATCATTTACCACGCAAGGCACTTTGCCTAACTGCTTGCTCAAATCTTCAATGGAATCAGTCGTTTCTTTTGATGTAGCATAACCATTTATGATTTCAACCAGCTTCATTACAGGCACCGGGTTCATAAAGTGCATGCCTATAACCCTTTCCGGACGGGAAGT
>JBQCJM010000193.1:0-12847 GCA_051952715.1 Flavisolibacter sp. | reverse complement strand
AACATCAAACATCAAACATCAAACATCAAACATCAAACATCAAACATCAAACATCAAACATCAAACATCAAACATCCCGAATCATTTTTACCATTTATTGAACGATTTCTATCAGGTGGCTTACCATTTATTGAACGATTTGTTACATAGTACCGGCATTTGTTGCTTCTACCTTTACATCATCTTATAACCTCAAAAAAAAAGTTATGAAACCGATTACCAACAAATGCATGTTACTTGCTTTCCTCTTGTTTGCCGGTCTCGCCTCTATGGCACAAAAGCCAGCAACAGGCAATTCAAAAACTTCAAACACAACAGAAATGAAAACCTTTGTCATCGAAAGAGAAATTCCGGATGCAGGCAAGCTAACTGCCGAACAGTTGAAAGGCATCTCGCAAAAGTCCTGCAATGTATTGAAAGAAATGGGGCCCGACATTCAGTGGATTCACAGCTATGTAACCGGCAATAAGATCTATTGCATTTACAAAGCACAGAATGCAGACCTCATCAGGGAACATGCAAAAAAAGGCGGATTCCCTGCCAACTCTATTGTTGAAGTTTCATCAGTAATTAGCCCCGCAACAGCGCAATAATCATTGCGGGCTATTTACTGCTTTCCTTCCCTGTGTTGATACGCACTTTTTTCTAACTACAAAAACAAGAAAAATGAAAAGTTCATCTAACAGCGTTATACGCTGTAACGGGAAATCTTTTGCTGTACGCAATCTATGGATGGGTGTTATTCTCGATACTACATTAGCCCTTTGTGCCTTAGCCTTAATGTCGGTGTTGTTCACCGGTTGTAAAAAAGAGGTGGCAGCTACAAAGACCAGTGAAATGGATGGCATCAACAGCCGCGTAGCCGCCGAAGGCAATGTGGTAAATGAGTATACAGGCCTTAGCAAAAAAACCATGTGGGAGCTGCAGCAGGTACGTGCCGCTACGGCCCGTTACCGCGACATTAAAAATGCCATTAAAGACGGCTATTCTAATATCAATGTGGATGTACCTAACATGGGCCACCATTTCATGAAAACGGACTTAGTGGACGGCACATTCGATGTGAGGCACCCGGAGATATTGGTGTACAGCGGAATTGATGAAGGAAACCCTGAGTTGGTGGCTGTAGAATACGCAACCAACTACACTGACGCCAACGGCAACATTACAACCCGTCCTGAGGGATTTACCGGCTCCGCCGACGTTTGGAAAACCAGGGAAGAAACAGGCTTTCCTTTCTGGCTGGTACATGCCTGGGTTTGGAAATACAATCCTGACGGCGTGTTTAGCTGGACCAATCCAACCGTGGAGGGAGATTAGCAAAACAAAAATTGCGCATCATTTAAATCTGTCCCGGCAATGCCGGGACAGATTTTTTTATCGTTACCAAATACCTTTTATAGCTGTTGCCCTCATTCGTTTATCTTTAATTACAAAACCCATCTGCTATATGGATTCTAAAGAATTAAAAGACCTGCAGGCCCCGTTAAAAGAAAAGTACAGGAACGATGCTGCTACTGCCCTGATCACTTTAAAAGCCGAAGGCAAAATAAGTGACGGCATCTCATGCAAAGTAGATACAGGCCGTGCATTGGTAGAGGCCGGACTGCACCCTGCCACCGGTGGCACTGGCTTACTGGCCTGTTCCGGCGACCTGCTTCTGGAAGCGTTGGTGGCCTGTGCGGGTGTTACCTTAAGTGCCGTAGCTACGGCAATAGAAGTTGAGCTCACCGATGGTCATATCAGGGCAGAAGGAGACCTTGATTTTCGTGGCACACTGGGTGTTTCAAAAGAAGTGCCTGTGGGCTTCGTTGCCATACGCCTGTATTTTAATTTACAGTCAACGGCAACCGAAGAGCAAATGAAAACATTGATCAAGCTGACAGAAAGATATTGCGTGGTGTATCAAACCATCAACAAAGGAACACCGGTTGAAACAATTTATGCGCAAGCCTGATGTAACAAAGAGGTTTGCTATAGCTGCATAAATCCCGAACGTTTTAAGCAATAGCTTTTGCATCCTCATCTTGCATTGCCATTCGGGAACATTACCCTGCCGGGTTCTTTCAATAATTCTTTGATAATAGATTTTATCAAACGACTTCTTATGGCAGATGCTTTTTTAGGAGGCACCAGATAGGTAACCGAAACTTCCACCCAGGTATTGGCATTGACCCTGAAAACTACGAAAGGATATTCTTTTATTTCCAGTTCATCCACCGGCGTTTGCTTCACCAGTTCCTTGAACCTGTCAATGGCATCGTTCATACCATCGCCTAATTCTTTTGTAGCTACCTGCTTAATGGTTTTTTCCACGTATTCAAAATCGCTTTCGTAAGCAATGTGAAAAGGAATCTCATTCCATATAAAAGGAAATTTTCTCCACGAATAATTATACACTTCTGATTGCAGTACCAATGTATTGGGAAAACGGATCAATCTACCGCTGGGTACATCGTTGGAAAGATAATCGCCGTGAAATTCCCAAAGCGTTGTATCGAGGTAACTGATCTCTACTACATCGCCTGTAAAATCTCCCACCTGTATGCGGTCGCCGATGCGGTAAGGTGTGCGAATGATAATATAGAACCACCCGATAAGAGAAGAGATAGGCGTTTGTAAAGCAAAGCCAAGGATCAACGACACCAGCCCCAGCGACACAGCCGCCGTGTACCATTTGGCAAATAAAAATGTGGCTACAATAAATAAGGCAAGCAAAACACTTAGCAACCTGATAAGCCGTATAAGATTGTACTCTACTTTTTTGGTGTGAGATCTTTTTGCAATAACAACTTCAATTCCTCTTGTAATGATAAAAACAATGAACACCACAAATCCGGCAAGAGAAAGGCGCTGCAACAGCGTACGGTAAGTTCCTAAAAGTCCGAACACACGGAATTGCAATAGAAAATAAACAGCAATGCAAATAACAGCTATGATGATATAACTGACGATATAGGCTTTGTGCCTGCCTTTGCTGGTATGCTTATCGGCTTCTTCGTTGATCTCACTTTTGGTTTTCACATCCATAAACTTAGCCTTACTATAAATGTGCCGCAATAGCATAAGCAGGCTGAGCCGGTCTTCACATAAATGAACACACTAAGTTGTGCCATTCGTCATCTAACGATATGGAAGGGCGGATCTTCCCCGCCTTACTGTACCAATAATCGGCATTCCATACGTCACCTTCTTTGCGGTGCAGGTAAGCATGTATCCACGCCGCTTTTTCGTCACCAACATCTTGTATCAGCCGGTGGGCTTCCTGCCAATTTCCTTTGCCATCAAACCACAATGCCTGCAGGTAAACTGATAACGACGAAGGAAGATGGTCATTAACAAGACTTTCCATGAACGCAGAAATATCCATGTGCAATTTTTTAGAAACTGCAACTTAATCAAAAAGAAAAGGTTCTTGTTTTTACAACAAGAACCTTCTGAAAAATGCAATACGTCATTATTTTATGATGGTAGTTTTATACACGGCTCCTTTTGCTTCCACATTCACAAAATAAACACCGCTTGTTAACCGGCTGCTGTTAATGTATTGCCCGTTAACCACTTTCTGTTTTAACACAACAGTGCCTTTGCTGTCGTATACATTCATTATGCCATCGTTTACAGTTTGCGGCAGCGATATTTTGAATTGATCTCTTACCGGGTTAGGATAAATGCTGATTTGCTTTGCTTCAGTTGACAGGCTTACTGCCACCACGGTAGAATAAGTGAATTTACCATCTGCATCTACCTGCTTTAAGCGATAAAAAACTTTTGCTGCAACAACAGCATCGTCGGTATACGTGTAGTAAGAAGTATTGCTGCTGTTGCCTTTGCTGGCAATGGTTGCAATTGACAGGTATTGCAAACCATCCATGCTGCGTTCAACAACGAATCCTTCGTTATTAATTTCCTGCGCCGTGGCCCAGTTCAATACAACTTTACTATTGTTTGTTTGTGCCTTAAAGTACAAAAGCTTTACCGGCAACACAGACGAAACCACAACCGAACCAGAAGCAAAGCTGTTGCTGTTATACACCGGCGCTGCGCTGCCATTGTATTCATAAATGCTGAAGTAATACGTTTTATTTTCAAGGTTGGTAACAGTTACCATATTACTATTGCCTGCATACACTACATATTCACCTGCTGCTATCTGCGATCCGTTTTTGAAAACACTGTTTGCAGGATACACACTTACATCAGCAGGAACTGCAGTTACAGCGCTGCCTTCCTTCATTACCACAAGCCTGCCGCTACCATTGCCGTTGTTCCAACTTAAATTAACCTGGCCCTTGGCCGCTACTGCATTGACAGTTGTAACAGGCGCAGAAGGAGCTGCTGCCGTACTACCATTAGCATTTAAAAACGTAGCAGTAAGATAGCGTATCAATGTGCCTGTTCCGTTGTACTCATAAACAGCAAAATGGTAAGTAGCGGAAGGTAATAAATTGGTAAGGTCAACACTGCTTCCTGTTCCATTGTACACCACATATTGTCCGCCGCCTAGATCTGTTCCGCTGCCAAAGCTTGCGTTGGCTGTATAACTGATTGTATTGGCAGGAACAAAGCTAACAGCGCTTCCCTGCTTCATTACAACAATACGTTTTTCTCCATTGCCATTCGTCCACTTAAAAGTGAATTTGTTGCCATCAACATTGTTAATGAGTGCACTGCTTGCAGCAGTAGTTGGCACAGTAGCTCCCGGCACGTCAGGTGTAGTAAAACTGTAGGTTCCCGGAGAACTTAGCAGGTAAGCCGGCTGCACCGAACCATTATATTCAAAAGCACTGATGTAATACGTTGTATTAGGCCGCAAATTGGTTACCGTGAAAGGCCATCCACCGCCAGTGCTTGCTACCACATAATTACCATCGCTGATTTGTGTTGAGCTGGTGCCAAACGAAGTATTGGCAGTATACTTTACCATATCCTGCGGTGTAACGTTGACAGCGCTGCCCTGCTTCATTATAAAAATGCAATTGGCACCATTGCCTTTCGTATAATTGATGGTAGCCTGTGTTGCCTGCAAGCCGCTAACGCTGCTGATGGCAGTTGGCGCAGTTGGCCATGTGGAAGTAGCGCCACTGGCCGCCAGCCACGATGTAGTAAGATAATCGGGGCCGCTAACGCCAACATTGTATTCGTAAACCGCAAAATAATAGGTGGCGCCTATTTCAAGGTTCGCAAGATCGCAACTGTAATAATTACCATCATACACTACAAATTCTCCCGGTGCCATTTCGGTTCCGGCTGTACCAAAGGCACCGTTGGCTGTGTAGGTGGTTCCATCAACCGGTTTACCGGTTACAGCACTTCCTTTTTTTGCTACTACAATGCGGCGTGAACCGTTGCCGCTGTTCCATACAAGACGGAAAGAAGCGCCGTCAACAAAAGCTGTCCAGGGACTTGTAGAAGCAGCAGTCGGCTCAAGCGGTATGGTAAAACTATGAGTGCCACCCGATGCAGAGTACACAGGATAATCATAGCCCCTGAATTCATAAACCGACATGTAATAAGTAACGCCTGGCTGAAGATTGTTCAAAGTAGTTTGCGCACCATTCATTCCCCAGTTCACAACATAATTGCCTGTACCCAGTTGGGTGCCACTGCCAAAGTTGCTGTTACCGATGTATTTCACAAGATCAGCCGGCGATGCATCAACGGGGGTCCCGGCTTTCATAAGCACCATTCTATAATTACCATTGCCCGGAGTAAAACCGATGGTGGCGCTGCTACCGGTTAAGCTTAGTGTTTTAAAATCAGAAGCAATGGTAGTAGGCGTAGTAGCTGTGCTGCCACTTTTTGCAGCATAGCTACTGGTGAGATAGTAAGTATTGCCGGCATTGTCCACATCATATTCATACACTCTGAAATGATACACCGTATTCGGTTCGAGGTTCGTAACATTTATACTGTTGCCGGTAGTAGTTGCTACCACAAATTCTCCAGGTGCTATCTCTGCTCCCGCTGTTCCAAAAGCTGCATTGGCTGTATAGGTAACGCCATTCACCGGCACGGCTGTAACAGGGTCATTCTTTTTTGCAATAAAGAGGCGGTGCGTACCATTGCCCTGTGTAACAGCAATGGTCATGCGGTTACCTTCTATGTAATTAAAACCAGGAGAGATGGGTGCAACAGTTGGGCCTGCGTAAGTAACAGCCGAATACGCAGCGCCGGGCAATAAATGCACGGGGTAAGTGATACCGTTATATTCAAAGAAGGAAAAGTAATAGGTGGTATTGGGCTCTAAACCTTTAATGGTAGTGGTGGTGCCGGTGCTCTTGTACACTACATAATTATCCGTTGCCAGCTTAGTACCATTACCAAAAACATTATCAGCTGCATAATAGTTTGCCAGATCGGTTGGCGTGGCACTTACGGCACTGCCTTTTCTTGCAATGATTAACCTACCGCTGCCATTTCCTTTCGACCAGTTGAGTGTAATGGTGTTGCCCGTAGTAGCTGTTGTGGCTATAGCATAAGTTTGCGTAGTAGGTGCCACTACCGTTGATTGGCTGCCGGTTAGCGGCAACATTAAATATTGTGTGCTGGCTCCGGATCCATTGTATTCAAAAATGGCTACGTAGTAAGTGGTACCAGGCTTTAAGTTGGTTACAGAAAAACTATTCCACGAAGTTTTGGCTACAACATATTCTCCATCGGCCGTAAACTTCGACGCTGCGGTTCCAAAAACCGAATTAACGGTGTAGTCTGTTCCATTTACCGGTACACCGGTAACAGGAGAACCTTCCTTCATCACTGCAATGCGGCTTGTTCCATTGCCTGTTGTATAACCAACAGAGAATTGTGAACCATCAAGACTGCTGAAAGATAAATTGCTGGAAGGCACGGTAGGCGCTGCTGCAAAAACAACATTGCCGATCAAAAACAATAAAACAAAAAGAATAAAATTTTTCTTCATAAAGTTGGTTAAGGTGAAAAATAAGGGTTACACACCTGCATTGCAGATGACAACAATTAAAAATGGATAAAGGAAACTGTCGGCAGGAAGAACTTCTCCCCGGCATTGACATAATGAATTCATTACAACAAACAGTAGCGACCTGTTGTGCGGCGAAATTATCAGCAGGTGATTTTAATATTCCATCAAAAAAGAGTGAATTGTAAAAAGACCGGTATTAATTGTAAAAAGCATTGCACTATCTGCAAACAAGAACAACCTATGTCGTGTGTCTTTTCTCCTCATGCAAACTCCCTAATTTTACACCAACCATTTTTGGAATGAAACAAACGCTACAAAAATCCTTTTCATGAAAGCAGCCCTGTTGATAGCTACGGTTATTTGTGTACTGGTTTTTGGTTCCTGCAGCAAAACATGCTATTGCGATACGGCTATCGTCAATTATTCTTTTGTTGCTTTCGACAGTTCGGAAACAGACACCGTCATTCTTTTCCGTTATCCAAAAGGCTCAAACTTCAATGGTCTTTTAGATTCAACTGTTTTAACGGCACAGAATGCAGATTTTCATTTCAACGTTGATACACTTTCCATCAGTTCAGATACCGCGAAGGCAAAAATGGTAAGCTATTTCAATTACATTGTGTACCTGCCTTCCATTGATAGAAGAGATAGCATTCGAAATATTTTTGAAGTGCGGGAGACAAAAGAAGGGGGCCATGACCTGGCGTGTAATTGTGTAAACCAGGTGCTATCCTATCAACTGAACAGCGATACCTTGCAAATGATTAACCCTGCTTCGCCACAGGTGTATATTTACAAATAACAAAAGAATTTCCGAGAGATGTTATTGTGCAACGGTTATGCAAATGCGTGTACCCTTTCCCGCTTCTGTCTTAATATCTAACTGGCCGTTTATAGAGGCAGCCCTTTCCCGCATGTTTGTTAAACCCGGTGCGTCCACATTTTCTTTCAATTCAAATCCTTTACCATCATCGGTAACAGAAAGACAGATCTTATCGTTCGTCAATTCAACGCATACTTTTACCGCAGTGGCTTCTGCGTGGGTCATAATATTCTTCAACGCTTCCTGGCAAATTCTAAAAAAATCCAACTGCGTTTCGTAGGATAAAAGCTCTTCATCGCACCTGCTTTCAAACACACAGGGAATGCCGTTTAAAATGGCGAATTCCTTGCAAAGCCATTCCAGCGTTTCGTTCAGGCCAAGGTCTTCCAGCATATTCGGGCTCATGGAAAACGATATTCTTCGCATGGCATTGATCAGCAAGTCGGAAACAGCCAGTGCATGATCGATCCTGCTTTTTGATGCATCGGGCAGGTCCGGTGAATTATCCTGTATCCAATTGATATCCATTTTAACTACCGAAGCCAGTTGCGCCAGTTCTTCGTGCAATTCAATGGCAAGGTATTTCCTGTCTTTTTCCAGGCTGCTTTTAAAATGCGTAGCAAGACTTTTAAACTTGTTATACTTTTCTTCGATCTCTTTTTCTGCTTTCTTTTTTTCAGTAACATTTTTGGCAATGGCCAACACTACTTCTTTATCAGGAAAATAAATGGATGTCCAATGCAGCCACACTACTTTACCGCTTTTGGCAATGTACCTGTTTTCAAAATTGACCAATGCTTCTCCCTGCAGCAGTCTTGCTCTTTTGCGGCGTGTAAGATTTTTATCTTCGGGGTGAATGAATGTAGCAATGGGGCTGGCAAATAATTCTTCTTCCGAATATTCCAGGGTATCGATAACAGACTGGTTAACTTTTTTAAAATAGCCTGCTCTGTCGGCTATACAAACCAGGTCGGGAGTTAGTTCAAGAAGCGAGAACATTTCGAACTCAGTTTTCTTTAATGGGTTCATGAGAAATGAATGTACATAAATATTAAAATTGTTCAGAGCTTTCGCTTCGTTTGATCCTTATTTAACAAATTTGTTTTTGCCTGTGATTTAGTTGGTTACTGCTTGAAAACATATTTGCATTCTTATGCCAAATGGTTATTCTTTTTCATTTGCATCGCAAAGCAGGCAACCAGTTCTTTTATTTTTTGCAAGGTAGCTTCATCGGTAATGTCGCCATGGCTGTCCATTTTAGCTTTTGCACCGCTTATTAATAATTGCGATTGCGGTGCAAATCGGCATAAATGGTTTTCATGATCAGCTGCAGGTCGGCATGGGCCTTTACACCTGATGCCGATGCTGTAATGAAGGCCACGGGCTTTTCGGAAAAAACGGTTGTAGATACCATCCACTCAATAAAGTTCTTCAGGCTGCCGGGCAGGCTAAAAACATATTCCGGCGTACAAATTAAAACACCATCGGCCTCTTTTATTTTATTGCGCAACCATTGCACTACAGCGGGGGCTTCATCATTTTCTTTATCAAGGTCAGGATTGAAATGAGGCAATTGTGCCAGATCATTATAGATCTCTGTTTCCATTTCGGCAGCGGCCAGTTTGGCAATCGCCTGTAAAAGCCGGAGATTGGCCGAATGCGTTCTTGTGCTGCCACAAACAGCAAACACTTTCATTGTATTCACATCAGTCATCGCAAAAATTAAAATGGCAAATTAACACGCTAATGCCAATGCCATGCATTATGTATTTGATACCATGAAATCATAGAAAAGCATATTAAAACTTCACGTTAGTGCTGAGGATATTTTCTTCCCTCTCCACAGTTTTCTCAAAACGTTTATCGGGTATAAACCACAATGCAGCCACCACCACATATAAAACACAACCAATGTAGGGATGCACAAAGCAAAGCACTATGCCCACCGCATAAATAATTACTGAGGCTTTGCCTTTCCAATCACTGCCTAAAGATCTTGTAAAGGCTGAATCCTTTCCATGCAAAGTGGTAAGACAATGCGCCAAAAAATAATAAGCTACACCCGCCATCATCAGCACAATGCCATACAGGGCCACGGGCCACTTGGCAAAATGATTCTCTCCCATCCACGCTGTAACAAAAGGCACTAACGAAAGCCAGAAAAGCAAATGCAAATTGGTCCATAACACCGGCCCGCTTACCTTGTGTGCCGCATGCATCATGTGGTGGTGATTGTTCCAGTAAATGCCAATGTAAACAAAACTAAGCACATAGCTAAAAAACACAGGCACCAAAGGCTTCAACGATTCTAAAGTTTCGCCGTGCGGCACCTTCATTTCCAAAACCATAATGGTAATAATAATGGCCAGCACGCCATCGCTAAAGGCTTCCAGTCTTCCTTTTGTCATAAGCAACTATTGAATAGCACGAAAATTACAAACCAGTTATCAATTCGTAAATATATTTTGTACCCAACTTTTTGCTACTATCGGGCTTTACTTGCGTCGCACACTTCAGCCAATGGTTCTTTACGTAGCAAAAGGCAGTTCTTTCCGGCGTTAGGGCAATTCTTCCTCATATACATTCAAGCAGCATCATTTATTCACCAAACTGAACAAAAAACCTGCAACGTGGTATGATAATGGTATTTGTTGAACAAAACAAAAACTATGGATGTCATCATACAATCATTAGGATTTAAAGCAGGTGAAGCATTAGAATCGTACATAGAACAAAAACTGCAAAAGCTAACACCCAATGAACATATTGTACGGGCCAACGTTACACTGTATTTAGGCCCCGACAGGGCTACACCCAGCGACTATTGCGAAATTCGTTTGGAAGTGCCGGGCAATGATCTTTTTATAAAAGAAAGCAGCACCGAATTTGAACAGTCGGTAGATGCTGCCGTAAATAAATTGCAGGGCATGCTGCGCAAAGCAAAAGAAAAACAGATGGACCGTTCGCATGGAAGAACGGCTGATTAACCGCATCATATAAAAACGAGGATGGTCAATGCAGCGATCAGCGTATTTAAAAAGTTAACGGCGTCATTATGTAAAACATGGCGCCGTTCTGCTGAAGCGCCTAACAAAGAATCGGAAACATTGCCAATGGTTCCGGCAATGACGATCCATAAAAAATTGAGGCTCCATCCACAACCAATTGCATACACGCCAGCAATGATGCAGCTTCCGGCAATACCACATACAGTTCCTTCTACACTAACTACACCATCCAGTCCTCTTGTATCTTTTTTGAAAGAAAGGATGTTATAAAACTTTCTGCCATACACAGTTCCTAACTCCGAAGACAAAGTATCGGCAGTGGCAGCAGAAAAAGCAGCAGCGATCATTGTAAGGAAAATATCTTTTTGCTGCGGATAGATGTACGACAGCAAAGCCAGCAAAGTACCTACGCCACCGTTGGCAACAACCTGGCTGGCTTTTCTGCGGCCTTTATCTTTTTCGGCTATGCCTAACTTTTCTTTTTTACTTCGCCTCCACGAAGTAGCCACTGTGCCCAAAATAAAAAAGACAGCCATCAATGCAATGCCCGTCCAACCGGCGCCACCATAAAGCAACAAAGCAAGCACAACGCCTGTCAACGCCCCGGCTACAGTTAACTTACCTGTCCACACACTAAGAAGGCCACCAATGGCAAGGAATAATATCAACAGCAGGTAAGACAAAATTTAAATTCCCGATTTTCTTACAACGTATCTTTTGCCTTCTTTTTAAAAAAGCCTCTCAGCAAAAAATTGTGTTGCAAAGCTTCCATGTTGTCATCAAGCTTTTTGGTGCTGGTTTGTAAATTTTTAATGGCCGCTTTCAGGTTAGCGCCTGCTTCTTCATCCCGCAGCAACACGCCTGCCGGTGTGGTGCTTTTATTGAGATCAGCACTCAGGTTAGTGCTGGCCGTTTGCATGGTGCTCATTACCGCATTGGCTTTTGTTGTCACTTCTTCTATTTGCGAAACACTGGAGCGCAGCTTGGAAAAAATAACGGTATCGGTTATTAAATCATTGGTTAAAGTACCGGGCTTTTGCAGGTTAGCAGCATAAGAGGCCAGCTGGTTGGTAAGCCTTTCGGCATTTTGTGTGGCCCTGTTCAATGCCGCCAGCGTAGCGTTCAGATCATTTGCTAAGGTTTCTTCTTTTAAAAGCTTGCCCACGGTGCCCTCACCGTTAGCCAGCCGATGGCTGATCACTTTAAAATCGTTGGTGATGTCGAGAATGTTTTTATTGTTGGTTTGCAAGGTGTTCATCATTTCATCCATGCCTGCACTTTTTTCCACCGTCAACACATCGCCATCTGCAATTACAGGCGCCTGCTGGCTGCCGCCATACAGCACAATGATCTTATTACCGATCAATCCGTCAGTGCCCACCTTGGCTTTGGTGTCTTTATGAATGTATTGCTGCGATGCTTCTTCAATGCTCATCTTTACATCTACACCGCCATTCTTATCAAAACCTAAGCTTTTTATAGTGCCGATCTTTACGCCGGCATACCAGATATTGCTGCCACGCTGCAGGCCGTTCACATCGTCGAACGTGGCGCTTACATCAATGGTGTCGGCAAATGTTTTGCGCTGGCCGCCCAGCGTTAGTACCCCTACAATAAATATTACCAGGGCCAGGAAAATAAAAATTCCCACCAGCACTGCTCTTGTATTTTTAGTCGATTTCATTGCTTACTGTATAAAATTATAATCATAAAAACTTCTGATCCGCTCATCTTCAGCTTCAAATATTTCATCAAAAGAACCCTTCCTTACAAATTGCCCGTCGAGCAGCATGGCTATGCGGTCGCCTGTGGTTTTGGCACAGGTAAGATCGTGGGTGATAATGATAGAAGACGTATGGAACCTTCTTTGCACTTCCACTATCAGGTTGTTGATCTCTGTGCTGGTAATAGGGTCCAGTCCTGCCGTGGGCTCATCGTACAGCATAATTTGCGGCCGCATAATGAGTGTACGGGCAATGCCAATGCGTTTGCGCTGTCCACCCGAAAGCTCCGAAGGCATTTGGTTGATGGTTTGCAAAAGACCTACAGCATCCAACACCCTTTCTATCGATT
>JBQCJM010000192.1:0-18872 GCA_051952715.1 Flavisolibacter sp. | reverse complement strand
CATTTTCATTGCCTTGGCAATTTGCTGTGTGCTTTGTACTGATTTGATGCGGTTACGTACTTCTTTTAACTGACCAGCCATTCTATAAAAGTTTACAAGTTTGCGAGTTTATAAGTCCACAGGTTATTTTCAGGCACCAACCGTGAACTGATTACTCTTCTTTCGGCCCGCAAAAGTACGTGCTGGAAGGAGAAATTCCATAAAACTGCAATAATTTAAAGCAGCGGTTAAAGTTAAAAGTAAAATCTGCGTTTTCTGTTTAAAACTTGCAGTTGCCTGGCGGCCTATTCTTATTCAACAAGCTCAAATTCTCTTTTTAACCCGTAGCTTGTTGTTATCCGGCCTCTGATATTTTGAAGCCTTCTTTCTTCTTCTTTAACAATTTCAAAGAAAACAGGGCCGGCTTTCAGCCTTTGAAGCATGGAATCGGTTATGAGTAAGTTGCCATTATCAACATCTACAATTTCATTGATGTCGTTGGTGGCAAAAGCTGTATCGGCCAGCACCAGGCGCATTGAGCCTTTAGTTTTTTCCAGATTATTTAATTTTATAGAGAAGGAAGTTTTTTTCACTTTTGCCGGAATTTCTTCAGCAAGGCTAAAAGGGACAAACCCGAAACTTTCAGCATGTGCCTTTCCTTCGATATCTGTAAAAACAATATTATGCTTCCCGGAAAACTCTGACAGTGATTTTGTCATATCATATATCACTCCCGATAATCCTGCGCTGTCGGGATAAATCATTTCTCCATCCAATGTAATTTTTGCCGGGTCTTTTAGCAAAACAGGCCTTCCTTCGGAACCGCCTTGCTTAAATAAGAAAAGGCAGTTCACAAGTTCGTGCCCTTCCTCTCCTATTATTTTATAATCGCAAAAAAGTTTATTCTGGGTGTTCCCCGGCCTTGTCTTATCCTCATTGTTGCATGCAGCCATAATGGCCGTCATAAAAAATAAACAAAGCGTTTTAAAAACATTCGTCATGTAAATACAAATTGGTTTCGCGGCAGCCGGGAAAGTACGTTAAAACAAACTATAAAACATTTTGCTTTGTTAAGTTTTATGCACCTATAAGAGCACTGCAAATTTGATTTATCTTTGACGGCTCTGTCAAATTGGCTTCTAAATTATATTAGCACTTTTTTTGACATCGTAAATCGTTTAAAGCGATTTAAAAATTTAATTATTAATACAATTCTACGAATACTAATTTATGGTCGGTTTTCTATCAAAAATGTTTGGCGGCAGTAAATCTGAAAAAGACGTAAAAGCCATTCTTCCACAAGTCGCTAAAATCAACGAGCATTTTAAAAGCTATGCATCGCTTAGCAACGATGAGCTTAGAAATAAAACACAGGAGTTTCGCAAGCGCATTAAAGATTATTTGAAAGATATTGACGATCAAATTGTCGAAACCAACCGAAAAGCGGAAGAACTTCCTTTTAATGACCTGGTGGGCAAAGACGCCATTTATCAGCAGGTTGATAAATTAAAAAAAGACAGGGACCAAAAGATAGAAGATGTTCTTAAAGAATTACTTCCTGAAGCTTTTGCCGTGGTGAAAGAAACGGCCCGCCGGTTTAAAGAAAGTACAGAGATCGTTTCTAAAGCTACCGATCTTGACAGGGATCTAAGTGTCGTTAAAGACTATATAACTATCAACGGCGATAATGCTGTTTATAAAAATTCGTGGACTGCAGGTGGCGGACAAATTACCTGGAACATGGTTCACTACGATGTACAGTTAATTGGTGGCGCCGTTTTACATTCCGGAAAAATTGCCGAGATGGCAACCGGCGAAGGTAAAACACTGGTATCTACGCTACCTGCTTACTTAAACGCTTTGGCCGGCGAAGGTGTTCACATTGTTACAGTGAACGATTACCTGGCTCGTCGCGATAGTGAGTGGAATGGTCCCATTTTCGAGTGGCTTGGATTAAAAGTAGATTGTATTGATAAGCATCAACCTAACAGCGAAGAACGGCGCCGTGCTTATTTTGCCGATATCACTTACGGCACTAATAATGAATTTGGTTTTGACTACCTGCGTGATAATATGGTGCATACACCAGAAGAAATGGTACAACGCAAACACCATTATGCTATGGTAGATGAGGTGGATAGCGTATTGATTGATGATGCAAGAACACCTTTGATCATTTCGGGGCCCATACCCAAAGGCGATGACCAGCAATACCATATTCTAAAACCACGGGTGCAGCAACTGGTGGAAGCCCAGGAAAGAATTGTGCGCCAGAATTTGAACGACGCAAGAAAAAAATTTGCCGAAGGCGATGATGATCCTAAAAGTGGCGGTTTGTATTTGTACAGGGCTTATCGTGGTTTACCAAAATATGGGCCGCTGATCAAGTTTTTAAGTGAGCCGGGCATTAAAGTAAAAATGCAAAAGGCCGAAAACTTTTATCTCGCCGACCAGGAACGCAACATGCACATTGTAGATGAAGATTTGCTTTTTCACATTGACGAAAAAAATAAATCGGTTGATCTTACAGACAAAGGTATCACGATGATCACTAAAGCAGGTGAAGATCCTGAGTTTTTTGTGTTACCAGATATTGGCGTTCGCTTAAATGATATTGAAGAAAGCAATGCGTCTACCGAAGAAAAACTGCATCAGAAAGAAGCAGTGCTGAATGAATATTCGCAGAAAGCAGACCGCATTCACTCTGTTCAGCAATTGTTGAAATCGTATGCATTGTTTGACAAAGACGTGGAATATGTGGTAATTGAAGGCCAGGTAAAAATTGTAGACGAACAAACGGGCCGTATCATGGAAGGCCGCCGCTATAGCGATGGTTTACACCAGGCCATTGAAGCAAAAGAAAATGTAAAGATTGAAGCCGCTACGCAAACCTATGCAACAGTGACGTTGCAAAACTACTTCCGTATGTATCACAAACTGGCCGGTATGACAGGTACAGCCGAAACGGAAGCCGCAGAGTTGTGGAGCATTTATAAGTTGGACGTAGTTAACGTTCCCACCAACATTCCTGTTATTCGCAAAGACCAGCAGGATTTGGTATATAAAACAAAGAGAGAAAAGTTCAAAGCGGTTATTGACGAAATTGAAGAATTAAGAAACGCAGGCCGACCCGTTCTTGTTGGTACTACTTCAGTTGAAGTAAGCGAATTATTGAGCAGGATGCTGACCGTTAAAAAAATTCCGCACAATGTATTGAACGCAAAACAACATGCCCGTGAAGCACAAGTGGTAGCTGAAGCAGGTTTAGCAGGCGCCATAACTATCGCTACAAACATGGCAGGCCGCGGTACCGATATTAAGCTTGGACCGGGTGTAAAAGAAGCAGGTGGATTGGCAATTGTTGGTACAGAGCGTCACGAAAGCCGCCGAGTAGACAGGCAGTTGCGTGGCCGTGCCGGTCGCCAGGGAGATCCGGGTACTTCACAGTTCTACGTTTCTTTGGAGGACGACCTGATGCGTATGTTTGGTAGCGAACGTATTGCTGGGTTAATGGATCGCTTTGGCTATAAAGAAGGTGAAGTGATACAACACAGCATGATCACAAAATCTATTGAAAGAGCACAGAGAAAAGTGGAAGAAAACAACTTCGGTATCCGTAAAAGATTGTTGGAATACGATGATGTGATGAACATGCAGCGGAATGCCATTTACGAAAGACGCAACCACGCTTTGTTTGGTGATCGCCTGGCATTGGATATCGATAATGCATTTTCTGTAACTGCGGAAGATTTGGTAAGCAGCAATCGTGAGCAGGAAGATTTCGAAGGTTTCAAGCTTTCCTGCATTGTTAACTTTGGCATTGACACAAAAATTACTTCTGAAGAATTCAAAAGCAATCCAGTAAATAGCCTGGTAGATCGTTTATACAACGAAGCCATTGAAGCTTACCAGGTACATAAGGAAGGTGTTAGAAAAGCAGCCGTTCCTGTTTTTAAAAATATTCGCCAAACACAGGGACAGCATATTGAAAATGTGGTGGTGCCTTTTACCGATGGCAAAAAGGGAATCAATGTTCTGGTCAACCTGGACAAAACAGTGTCAACCGATGGCGAAGAATTGTGCAATGCCATGGAACGCAACATCACTCTTGCTATTATTGATGATGCATGGAAAGAACACCTGCGTGCCATGGATGATTTGAAACAAAGTGTGCAGACCGTTTATTTAGAACAAAAAGATCCTTTGGTCATTTATAAAGTAGAAGCATATAACCTGTTCAAACGCATGAGTAGTGAAGTGAACAGGGATATTGTTTCTTTCTTGTGCCATGCACAATTGCCGGTGCAGGAAGAGGCGCCAAACCTGCGTGAAGGCCGCCAGCAAAAAACAGATATGAGCAAGATGAAGGCTAATAAAGAAGCAATTGACACAGCTGGACAAGATTACGCCGCTAATGAACGAGATTATTACGATCCTTCAGGCGATGTGGCGGTAAAGCAGGAACCCATTAAAGTAGGGCCAAAGATTGGCCGCAATGATCCTTGTCCTTGCGGCAGCGGAAAAAAATTCAAGAACTGCCACGGGAAGGAGGCATAATAAAGTAGCGATGTAATAAGTAAAAGTCCTGCTGTTGCAGGACTTTTACTTTTGTAGGAACAGCTATTTTTTAGATAAAAAATTTTCAAGTGGATATAAAAAACAGGGAGGTTCGTAAAGAAGATGCTGAAACCGTTAGCCGGCTTTCGCACCAATTAGGCTATTATTTTTCGCCGCCAGAAACATCTGATCAAATTGAAGAAATCATTACAAGTGAAGATAACTGCGCTTTTGTTGCTGTATGCAACTATAAAGTTATTGGATGGATACATGCTTTTAAAACTATACGGCTTGAGACAAAAACATTTATTGAAATAGGTGGATTGGTAGTTGACGAAGATAATAGAGGCAAAGGGGTAGGAAAAATGCTAGTAAACAAAGTCAAAGAATGGTGTATTGCCCAGGGTATTAATTCATTAAAGGTCAGATAATATAAAAAGAACAGAAGCACATAAGTTTTATTTGAAGCTTGGCTTTAGTGAAAGTAAGAAACAGAAAGTATTTGAATCAGAAATGTAAATTCAATAGAAACGCCCCACTTTCGTGAGGCGTTTTTTTATTAAAAATCTTTCAAACCGTATTTATGTTTATACCGTTCGTTCAATTGTTTTTGCTTGTCTGTCAAATCAACTTTACGGCCTTGTATAAAAGCATCAGTCACCTGGCTTGTACGCATATCCAGGATATCGCCATCGCTGATAATAACATTAGCATCTTTACCTACTTCAATACTTCCCGTTTTGTCAGCAACGCCTAAGATCTTAGCAGCATTCAACGTAATGGCCTGCAAAGCCTGTTCTTTTGTTAATCCATAGGCCGAAGCTGTACCGGCATTAAAAGGAAGGTTGCGGCCGCGGGTTTGTCCGTCATCGTCGGTAATAGAAAATAATACGCCGGCCTTTTGCAAGGCTGCAGCAGTTTTGTAAGGCTGGTCCACATCGTCGTCCTCTAATGTTGGCAAGCTATGTGGCTGGCTTAACACAACCGACACATTATATTGTTTCAGCAAATCGGCAATTTGCCAGCTATCGCTTCCGCCAACAATGACCATATCAAAATCAAATTCTTTTACAAAATCCAACGCTACCAGCATTTGCTTAACAGTGTTGGCGTGCATGTATAGCTTTTGTTTTTTGTCAAACAAGCCTTTCACTGCTTCAAACTTTAAATTGGTGGTAGCATGCGAGCCCTCGGCGAAATAAGCTTTTGCTTCACGAAAAAAACTTTTTAGTTCGTCCATTTTTTCCAGTCCTTCTTTTACCGGATCTGCATTCGCTTGTTGCGGGCCACGAAAACGTCCAAAACGAGGGCGGGGCAATAACGAAGGCATATATACATGTAGCCCTTCATCGGTTTTATAAGCTGCATCCTGGTAGCTCCAGGCATCTAATTGTACAACAGAAGACTGACCTGCTACAAAGCTGCCTTCAGGAACAATATTAGCTAATAAAATTCCATTGGAACGAAGCGTATTGATCACTTTGGAATCGGTATTGTACGCCACAATTGAATGTATATCCGGATTCATGTCACCAATTTCCCGTACATCGGTTGATGCTCTAACAGCACCAATTTCAACAAGACCCAAACTACTTGTAGGCAGAATTAACCCGGGGTACACATGTTTGCCCTGCGCATTAATTTGAGTAGAACCTGGCGGGATAGCTACGTTTGTCCCTACTGATGCAATTTTGCCATCAGTAATAACTACCGAAGCGTTATTTAAAACCTGGCCATTGCCAACATGCACAGTTGCGTTGGTAATGACAGTGGAACCAACTTGCTTGGGAGCAGGGTAAACCGTTTCTTGTGCGTTTGCTGCAACAAACAAGCTAAAAGAAATTATACTTAAAAATATTTTTTTCATGATGGAGGTTTAATAGTTATCAACTTGATCTGCATCAATAGTTAGCAATCCGTGGCTGTGCATGTGCTCTGAGCAGGTTTGCATAATTTGATAAGAAGGCTGTGCAGGCTGTACCGGCGCACCGCTCCTTTTTTCACCAATCATTTTTTTCACCAGCCGGCTTCTTTCCGCATCCACCTGTTTTTGCATTTGTTCGTCTTTCGCTCTATCAAAATAAATTGTACCATCAACAATAGTATATAACGACTTTGCATAAATACTCAACGGATTATCGCTCCACAATACCACGTCTCCATCTTTACCAACTTTAAGACTTCCTACTTTATCCTCTACGTGAAGCATCTTTGCAGGATTCAGCGTTACCATCTTCAAGGCTTCTTCTTCGCTGACACCACCATACTTTACAATCTTTGCGGCCTCCTGGTTCAAACGCCGAGCCATTTCAGCATCATCCGAGTTAATAGCAACATTTAAACCTACGCGGTGCATGATTGCAGCGTTATAAGGAATAGCATCCTGTACTTCCATTTTATAAGCCCACCAATCAGAAAATGTAGAAGCGTTAGCGCCGTGCGCCAGCATTTCCTTTGCTACTTTATAACCTTCCAAAATATGCGTGAACGTATTGTAGTGATAACCTAATTTATTGGCCACATCAATTGAACTTAATATTTCGCTTTGCACATAAGAGTGACAGGTAATAAAACGTTTATTGTTTAATATTTCCACCAAAGCATCTAATTCTAAATCTCTTCTTGGAGCCACCACGCCTTTTTTATTTTTATTAGCATCATACTCCTTCCAGGCTTTTTCATAATCCTTTGCACGGGTGAATGCATCAGTCAACACTTCCTCCACTCCCATTCTTGTATCAGGATAGCGATTTTGCTGGCCTGCAATAGCAGGAGAACGCTTTACGTTTTCACCCAACGCAAATTTGATGAACGGAGCCGAACCTTTGAACTTCAATTCATCATCATCGGCGCCCCAACGTAATTTAATTAGCTGTGTTTGCCCGCCAATAGTGTTAGCAGAGCCATGCAGAATATGGGATGTAGTAACACCTCCGCTCAACTGGCGATAGATATTAATGTCATCCGGATTGAGGTTGTCGGCAATGCGCACTTCTGAAGTTACACTCTGGCCACCTTCATTAATAGAAGCTGCAGCAATGTGTGAGTGTTCATCAATAATGCCTGGCGTAACATGCTTGCCTGTTCCATCAATTACTCTTGCACCATCTGCAGAAAGGTTTTTGCCAACGCCTGCAATCTTTCCATTTTTAATGAGCACATCGGCATTTTGTAAAACGCCTTCCTTCTCATTGGTCCAAACAGTGGCGTTTTTAATTAAAATGGTTTCTTGCTTTGGCGCTTGCCCTTCTTCCCAACCAAATGGTTCCCATGGATAAATAACTTTCCCAATAGGACCAACGCGTTTTTTACGAACGCTGTCCGTTTTTTGTTGTAAAGGTTCAGCATAGGTAGCCGTCCATGTAAAGCTGTTGCCAACACTGTCTTCACCGAAACCTGTCCACGTGTTGCCGCTAACCATACCGCTTAAGCGTAAATTATTTTCATGTCTCCGTTCTGGTGCAACATTGATGCGCACCTGGCGGCCATCGTAATAAAATTTGGAAGTAATTGTGTCTTTCCCGATTAAGCTTGCAGATGAAGGTGATTTGAAATCCAGCGTGTAATTAACGGTGCCCGAAGCTGTATTTAATACAATCTTGTACTTCCCAAACATTTCTGCGGAAACATCATCCTTCACACTATATTTCTTTCCTTCGATCCAGTTTTGAACAATAGTTGTTTTATCATTAAAAATGGGGCCGGAAGTAATTAAAAAGTTGGCCAGTTTGCCAGCATCTAAACTTCCTACTTTATCGTAAACGCCCAACACAGTTGCCGGCACCTTAGTTAATGCATTAAAAGCTGTGGCTTCTGTCAAACCATATTGAAATGCCTGTCGGAGATTAGCGGTAAACTGTTTTGCATCTCTAAGGTCAGCGGTTGTTAAACAAAAAGAAATGCCTGCTTTTTCAAGGGCGGCTGGATTGGTTGGCGCCATTTCCCAATGCTTCATGTCTGTTAAAGAAACAAAGCGGGCATCGTTTGGATCTTCAACATCCATTGCCTGAGGAAAGTTTAAAGAGATAATGAAAGTAGCATTGGTGGCCTTCATTTCTTTGATGCGTTGATATTCATTACCACCACCTTTAATAATATACTGTACACTAAATTCATCACCTATCCTGTCGGCACGCAAATCGTTCCATTTGTCATTGGCTTCAAAAATTTGTGGCAATGACTGATTATCGTTCCATGCCTGTAAGCTTAAATTCAAGCCCTCTGTAGCAGGTTTGCTTTTGTACCATTGTGCATCTAAATAAGTTTGACGCAGCAAAGCGATCATGCCCATCATAGAGTTGGGATAACTTTGCGTAGAGGTTCCTTTGTTGAAAGAATAATGAGCGGAGGCTTTCTCTTTTATTAACGTAAAATTTTCTTTGTCATCGGCAAGTGTTACTACGGCGCCTGTGCCACGGGCAATTCCATCTTTAACGTGTGTCAATACAGTCCCAAAGCCCAAATCTCTTAAGCCTTTTGCTTTCTCATCATCTGCAGCAAAAACACGGTAAGCATCCACTTCACTTTTAACGGCCTGGTTCCATCCATAGGCGCCTTTTGTAGCAGAATTTAATTGTGAAGGCCCGAAAAAATTAAATCCCCCCTGCCGCGGTTGCGGTGCAGGCATACCATAATCCGAATAAATATCAATAAAAGAAGGGTAAATGTATTTTCCTTTGCAATCAATGGTTACAGTGCTTTGTGGCACTTTCACATCTGTACCCACTGCTACGATCTTCCCGTTCTTAATAATCATGGTAGCATTGGTTAAAGTAGTAGCTGCATCTTTAACAATAGTAGCGTTGGTAAATGCATAGGAGCCGGTTCGTTCGTCGGCAACACCATTCACCGGAAAAGTTGATTGGGCCTGTAGCACTATTGCAAGCAACAAGCTGCAAGCCAACATAAAGCAGTTTGCTTTTCTCATGTGGTTTAATTTTGAATTACTTTGTTATGAAAATTTTCCAGCGGTTCTAAAAATAAAGACTTTTACATGAACATCGCACAATTTATAGATCACACAATACTGAAACCCACAACTACATTGGCAGATATAGAAAAAGTTTATGAAGAAGCTGTCCAATATGAGTTTGCTGCCATTTGCATACCACCATACTATGTCAGTGATGCCAGGCAGATGACGGTTGAAAGCAAAATAAAATTAGCAACTGTGGTTGGCTTCCCTTTCGGATATAGTGATTACAAAGCAAAACTTGCAGAAACCGAACAAGCGTTAAAAGATGGCGCTGATGAAATAGATATGGTGATAAACCTGGCAGCGTTTAAAAGCAATGATATGGCCTATTTAGAAAGTGAAATAAAGGAAGTGTCGGATATTACGGCATCGGCCAATGTAGTGTTGAAAGTTATTATTGAAAGCGGAATCCTGTCCGAAGAAGAGATCATTAAGTGCTGCGACTTATACCAACATTTTCCGGTTCAATTTTTAAAAACTTCAACAGGCTATGCGGAGAAAGGCGCTGCTTTAGAAGCAGTACAGGTTATGAGAAAACATTTACCACCGCATATTCAAATAAAAGCAAGCGGCGGCATCAAAACTTACGAATTTGCAAAGCAATTGATCGACGCTGGTGCTACCCGCCTGGGTTGCAGTGCCGGCGTAGCCATAGTAAAAGGGCAGCCGGGCGCAGTAGATGGCTATTAACAATACAAAAACAAACTTGGAATTATTTTTGGTAATCACTTACAAACACTACCGGATGAAACATTTTTTTTTACTAATAACATTATTTATTCTAAAAACCGGATTTGCACAGGAAGCAGAATCGGCTGCGGTGCTTGTGCATAAAGATGTAAGAATAGATTCGCTTTTAAAAAAACAGGCTTCGGTAAATGCAGCCATTAAAAAAGCTTCGGCCCGCAGTATGAAAGGCTATCGGCTGCTTGTTATTAATACAAACAAACGTAACGAAGCCATAGATGCAAAAACAAAAATCTATACTTACTTCCCGGATCTTAAAGCATATCTTATTTATCAAACACCTTATTTTAAATTAAAAGCCGGCAATTTTAAAACAAGAGACGAAGCAGAAAAGTACAGGAAGGACATGAATACTTTTTTCCCTAAAGGTGTGTTCATTATCAACGATACTATTGAAATAACCCCTGAAAAGGACAATGAGGACTTGCAATAATTAACTTGCACATTAAGTTCGGTAATCGGTAAGTTATTTGCATTTACCGATTTCAAGGTATTTAAACCATTTCCGTCTTTAAATTTCCCCTCGTTACTTACCACTCACTATTTGCTATTTTTGATCTATGCTACTACAAAAGATCAAAGAAATAGCCAGGCAATATGCACCTGAATTTATTGAGATCCGGCATTATTTGCATGCGCATCCTGAATTGAGCTACCAGGAATTTGAAACTTCAAAATTTGTACAAAGCAAACTCTCTGAATACAATATTCCATTTGAAGTAAAAGCCACTACCGGTGTTGTGGGGATAATTGAAGGGAAAAATCCAAAATCAAGAATTGTAGCCCTTCGTGCAGATATGGATGCGCTACCAATTGCCGAAGAAAATAACGTTGACTATAAATCGACAAAAACAGGTGTGATGCACGCCTGCGGACATGATGTGCATACAACCTGCCTGTTGGGTGCGGCAAAAATTTTATCACAAACAAAAGATGAATGGCAAGGCAGCGTGAAACTAATTTTTCAACCGGGCGAAGAAAAAAACCCTGGTGGCGCCAGCCTCTTAATTAAGGAAGGTGTTTTAGAGAATCCTAAGCCTGAATGCATTGTAGCATTGCATGTAAACCCCCAGTTAGAGGTCGGAAATCTAAGTTTCAGAGCAGGCAAAGTAATGGCGAGTGCCGATGAAATTTACATCACTATAAAAAGCAAAGGTGGCCATGCTGCAGCACCGCATTTAACGGCAGATACCATTTTAATTGCTTCGCACTTAATTGTGGCTTTGCAGCAGGTAGTGAGCAGGAATAAAGAACCTTTTTCTCCTTCTGTTCTTTCAATCACTTCTTTCCAGGGCGGATTTACCACAAATGTTATTCCTTCAGAAGTAAAGCTGATGGGCACTTTCAGAGCTATGGATGAAGCATGGCGTTTTAAAGCACATGACATCATCCGTAAATTATCAACCGAACTGGTACATTCTATGGGTGCCGAAATTGACCTGCATATTGATGTAGGCTATCCTACTGTTTATAATAATGAAGCCCTGAATACCACTATAAAAGAAATTGCACTGGAATTTATGAACGGAAAAAATGTAGAGGAAACTGAAATGCGCATGGGCGCAGAAGACTTTGGCTATTATTCTCAACAAATTCCCGGGTGCTTCTTTAGGCTAGGTACAGCTAATAAAGCAGAAGGTATTACAGCCGGCGTACACACACCCAAATTTAATATTGATGAAAATGCCATAGAAATTGGAATGGGCATTATGGCAACGTTGGGCGCCACAGCTTCCTTTAAAGGTTAATGATTGTATATTTATTTTTGCGGAGTTGAATCACATGAAGCGCAAGGTTTTGAATGCGACTGCCGTGATGAGGAAAGTTGAATAGAATTATAGAACGTATAAGAGTGCGACGCAACAGAAGCCACATAGTAGTGATGTTGCCCGGTACAAAAAATAGCTAAAAGATTAATCAGCAGAAGATAAAAGAGACAATACAAACTTGACCATTACTTTCTTCTCTCTAATCTCTTAGCCCTAAAATGATTGCATGCAAAAAGACTTAAGAAAACAGGACGCATTAAGATATCATTCGAAAGGAAAACCCGGAAAAATAGAGGTTGTTCCTACAAAAGAAGCTAAAACACAAAGAGATCTTTCTCTGGCTTACTCTCCAGGCGTTGCAGAACCATGCAAAGAAATTGCGGCTAACAAAGAGAACGTTTATCTATATACAGCAAAAGGAAATTTAGTAGCGGTTATCAGTAATGGTACTGCGGTGTTAGGCTTAGGCGATATTGGTCCTGAAGCCAGCAAACCTGTAATGGAAGGCAAGGGCGTATTGTTTAAAATATTTGCCGACATTGATGTTTTTGATATTGAGGTAAATGAAACGGACCCTGAAAAATTTGTACAAATTGTAAAAGCTCTTGAGCCAACATTTGGCGGCATTAATTTAGAAGACATTAAAGCACCTGAATGTTTTATTATTGAAAAGGCATTGCGTGAACAATTGAGCATACCTGTCATGCACGACGACCAGCACGGAACCGCAATCATCAGTTCAGCCGCCTTACTAAATGCTTTGCAATTACAAAAAAAGAAAATTGACAAAGTTCGCTTTGTAATAAATGGCGCCGGTGCTGCTGCTATGGCTTGCATTCAATTGTACGTGTCATTGGGTGCAAAGCCTGAAAACTTTTGTGTGTTTGACGTAAAAGGCCCTTTGCATAAGGGAAGAACCGACCTGGAAGAATTCAAAGTGAAATTTGCCAACGCAAAAGAAGACCTCACACTCGATAAAGCTTTAAAAGATGCTGATGTATTTGTGGGTCTAAGTGTGGGCAACGTAGTTACTGCCGACATGGTAAAAAGCATGGCTAAAAACCCTATTGTTTTTGCCATGGCCAATCCTGATCCGGAGATCGGTTGGGAAGAAGCAACCAATGCAAGAAAAGATGTGATCATGGCTACGGGCCGAAGCGATTATCCAAACCAGGTAAATAATGTATTGGGCTTCCCATATATTTTTCGTGGAGCTTTGGACGTAAGAGCTACGCAAATCAACGAAGCCATGAAGCTGGCTGCAGTAAAGGCTTTGGCCGAGTTGGCACAATCGCCGGTACCCGATATTGTAAACCTGGCATATAACGAAAAGACCATCACTTTCGGTCCTGATTATATTATTCCTAAACCGCTTGATCCACGTTTGCTGGCAACTGTGGCACCTGCTGTTGCTAAAGCCGCCATTGAAAGTGGAGTGGCTCAGAAACCAATTCATGATTGGGAATCTTATGTAAGTGATTTAAACCGCAGATTAGGATTAGATAACCAGGTGATGCGTATTCTTGGTAATAAGGCCCGCCGTGATCCAAGACGCATTGTATTTGCCGAAGCCGACAATGTAAAAATTTTAAAAGCTGCACAAATTGTTATTGATGAGGGCATAGGCTATCCAATTTTATTGGGCGATGAAAATAAAATTCGTGTGATTGCGCAAGCCAATGGAATTGACATACAAGGATTGCCTATTTACGATCCGCGTAGTGATGCAATGGAACAAAAAAGAAACCAGTATGCCGAACTTTTTTTCAAAAAACGGCAACGCAAAGGTTTCAATTATTACGAATCGAAAAAGGTAATGAAGGACCGCAATTATTTTGGCTGTATGATGGTGGAAACAGGCGATGCCGATGCAATGATCTCTGGTCTTTCAAAAAATTATCCCGATACAATTCGCCCGGCACTACATTGCATTGGAACAGAACAGGGTACCAATCGCATTGCAGGCATGTATTTAATGTTGACAAAAAGAGGCCCTCTTTTTTTGGCCGATACCACAGTGAACTTTAATCCAACAGCAGAAGAGTTGGCAGAGATCACATTAATGGTGGCAAAAGAAGTACGTCATTTCAATATTATCCCCCGCATTGCCATGCTTAGTTATTCGAATTTTGGAAGCAGTAATTCGCCGGAAGCAAAGCTGGTAGCCAAAGCAAGAGATCTTATTAAGCAGCAAATGCCGCACCTGATAGTAGATGGAGAAATGCAGGCAAGCGTGGCGTTTAATAATAGCATTTTAAAAGAAAATTATCCCTTTAGTGAGCTGGTAGACAAAGATGTAAACACTTTGATCTTTCCGAACCTGGCCGCTGGAAATGTTGCTTACAACTTATTAAAAGAAGTTGGTGCTGCTGATGCCATTGGCCCGATTTTATTAGGATTAAAAAAGCCTGTGCATATTTTACAATTAGGAAGCTCGGTAAGAAATATTGTGAACATGGCCATGATTGCTGTTGTAGATGCGCAGTTAAAAAGCCAGGCCGAAACGGAAGAAATGATCCGCCGTTCGCCATGGTGGAAGCGGCTGAAAAAAAGTTGATTGGTTGAGTAAGTTGAAAAGTTGATGAAATCTAGTTTGTTATTTACCGTCATCTGTCAGCAATCATCTAACAACTCTTTTTGAGTTCTGGCTTTTAAGTTTTAAGTTGGCATGACGTCATCTGCCATCTACTAACTGTTATCAGGTGCATTGACAATGGAAGATTAAAATAAAACCTATGTCATTTTTCAACGAGATCGGGAAATATTTATTGATGATCAAGGGCATGTTTTCCAAACCGGAGAACTGGAAGATGTACTGGAAAGAATTCATGCACCAGTGCTCTGAAATAGGCATGGGCTCTTTGTGGATCGTTGTCATCATTTCGGTTTTTATGGGTGCTGTGTCTACAGTGCAAACAGCCTATCAGCTTACCAATCCACTCATTCCCAAATACACCATTGCTCAAGTAGTTCGTGATACTGTAATTCTTGAATTTGCGCCTACCCTTGTATCTATTGTTTTAGCAGGCGTTGTTGGCAGTAAGATCGCAGGCGAATTGGGCAACATGCGGGTATCAGAACAAATAGACGCATTGGAAATTATGGGCATTAATACCAAAGCGTATTTAGTCATGCCGAAAATTATAGCAGCTTTGGTAGTGATACCGATGCTGGTTGTGCTGGCAGCTATGCTAGGCATTTGGGGCGGCAAATTAGCAGGTACCATGTCAGGCATTATTTCAAGCGATGAATTCAATAAGGGGTTATTGGATGGTTTTCTTCCTTACAATGTTTTCTTTGCCATGGCCAAGGCTTACACTTTTGCGTTTTTAATTTCGAGCATACCTGCGTATTATGGTTATAATGTAAAAGGAGGTGCATTGGAAATTGGAAGAGCCAGCACTAAGGCTGTAGTAGTGACCTGCGTGGCCGTTTTATTTGCAGACTATTTCTTAGCCGCAATATTGTTGAAATGATAGAAGTTAAAAATTTAAAGAAAGGCTTTGGTGGTAAAATCATTTTGAATGACGTAACTGCGCAAATGAGGCCTGGCCAGTGCAATTTAATTATTGGATCCAGTGGCAGCGGCAAAACGGTTTTCATGAAATGCCTGGTAGGCTTGTTTCATCCTGATAGCGGCGATGTGCTTTATGATGGTCAGAATTTTACCCGTATGACGGTAGAACAAAAAAAGGAAATTCGCAAACAAATAGGTATGCTGTTTCAGGGCTCAGCCTTATTCAGCAGCATGACGGTTGAAGAAAACATCATCTTTCCCCTGGACATGTTTACAAGAGACACACGAAAGCAAAAGCTGGATCGTGTAAATGAAGTGTTGAAACGTGTGAACCTTGAAGGCGCCAACAAAAAATTCCCTGCGGAAATAAGCGGTGGTATGATGAAGCGTGTAGGTATTGCACGGGCCATTGTACTAAATCCAAAATATTTATTTGTAGATGAGCCCAACTCAGGCCTTGATCCGCAAACCTCAGGTTTAATAGACCAGTTGATTAAAGAAATTACAGAAGAATACAAGATTACTACTGTCATTAACACACACGACATGAACAGTGTGATGGAAATCGGCGACCATATTATTTACATGTACCAGGGGCAAAAGGAATGGGAGGGTAATAACAAAGAAATTATTTTCAGCAAAAACCAGCGTCTTAACGAATTCATTTTTGCCTCTGAGTTTTTACGTGATGCCAAAGACATGCGCATGCTGGAAGAAACCGGCAAAATTGCCAACGACAGAAATATGGAAGAACTCACACACGATGATGCGCCGGAATTAGTACCACCACCGGAAGAATAGTTTTATTTTTTACTTACCTGTATAGTATCTTCTCCTGTAAGGGATTATTCAATATCCGTTACTTTTTCCTGCTCCATACAATAAAATCCGTTGCAGGTATCTTCTCTACGCCCAATTGCCGCAGCATTGTAACCAACTGTCCACGATGATAGGTGCCGTGGTTAAACACATGCAACAGCATTTGATAAACGGGCTGCTTAAACTGTTCTTTCTTTGTGTTTTGATAAATAAATACGTGTTGCAGCATGTGTTCCTGTGCCGCCGCCACCCATTCATTCCACATTTTATTTTGTTCGAGCAAACCTTTGATTGCTTCCTTCATTGTTCCGTTAAAATTTTCGCTGGGCCTTATAATCTTTTCGCTCAGCTTCATGCGTTGCCACCAAATAGATTCAGCGTCCCATACATGCAAAACGGTTTTCAATAAGCTATCAAAACTGCTTACTACAGTTTGTGTTTGTTTTTCCCCAGGCAATTGATTAACTACATCTAACAATAGCTGATTTGCCCAGATATTATAAGCAGAAAGCTGGAAGAAAGTTTCTTTCATTGCAACATGAGATTATGAAGATGGTGAACTTTTGAATCGTCAATTAAATTCTAAATACTTTTGGCAACACGAATTAACAACATTCAACAACACCTCATGGATAAAAATTTTTCACTCAATGGTTTTGGCTCTGCAGCCATTCATGCAGGGCACGAACAGGATCCCCGCTATGCCCATCAAACGCCTATTTATGCTTCCAGCACTTATGTTTACGATACAGCCGAACAAGGCATGCGGCGCTTTAGCGGACAGGAAGAAGGTTATATTTATGCCCGCTGGGGCAATCCTACCATTACCGAAGCCGAAGAAAAAATTGCAGCACTCGAAACATTTGATTTAAATAAACAGGCAAAAGGGATATTACATGCTTCAGGAATGGCCGCCATTTCAACGCTGCTTTTTTCTACACTAAAAGCCGGCGACAAAGTTCTCTCGCATTTTTCGTTGTACGGCGGCACCGACGAAATCATGCACAAAGTTTTGCCTGATTTTGGTGTGCAACCTGTAATTGCTGATTTGCGACAGTTGAACAAAGTAGAAGATATTATTAAAAGTGACAGTGCCATTAAACTGCTTTACATCGAAACGCCGGCCAACCCAACTATTCAGTGTGTGGATATAGAAGCATTAAGCAAGATCGCCAAACGCAATAACCTTATTGTAGCCTGTGATAACACATTTGCTACACCATTCTTACAACAACCTTTTAAATACGATGTTGATTTCATTGTACACTCCACCACAAAATTTTTAAACGGGCATGGAACAGCCATCGGTGGTATTTTGTTGGGAAGGGATGTTGAGTTTATGAAAACAAAAGTCACTAAAGTACATCGCCTGATGGGTGGCAACTCGAATGGCTTTGATGCATTTTTGCTAACGCAGGGCATCAAAACTTTAGAAATAAGAATGGAAAGGCATTGCAGCAACGCCATGCAGGTAGCCAATTATTTACAACAACATGATGCGGTTGCGAAAGTAAATTATGCAGGACTTTCTTCTCATGCTGATCATGCAATAGCCATGAAGCAAATGAAGCATGCAGGTGGCATGCTAAGCTTTGAACTGAAAAACGGCATGCAGGCCGGTATTGATTTTATGAATAAATTAAAAATGTGCATTCGCACGGTTTCTTTAGGAACAGTAGATACATTACTGTCGCATCCTGCTTCCATGACGCATTACAGCGTTCCTAAAGAACAGAGAGAAAGGTATGGCATCAGTGATGGGTTGATCAGGATGAATGTAGGCATTGAAAATGTGCAGGATATTTTAGCTGACCTGGAGCAGGCACTAAGTTAATATCCTAATTTGAAGATGTTTGTTAAGCGAATAACTATTAGCATTCGTCTTATTGCAAAAATTTGTCTCAAAAAATCGTGTAATTCATATTATGAATATAAAGATTAGGAAAGCAGTTAAAGAAGATTGCAAAAGAATATTAGAGTTGGTGCAAGAACTCGCCGCATATGAAAAAGCACCTAATGAAGTAACCATTACAATCGAACATTTTGAAGAAAGTGGTTTTGGAAAAAGTCCTGTCTGGTGGGCTTTGGTAGCTGAAGTAAATGGAACCGTACAGGGCTTTGCTCTTTGGTATATCCGTTTCAGCACATGGAAAGGACAACGAATGTACCTTGAAGATTTTTATGTAACAGAAACTATGCGTGGAAAAGGACTTGGCAAGCTATTGTTTGATGAATTGATAGAAGAGGCCAAACGAAACAATTTTCATGGCATTGCCTGGCAAGTGCTGGAATGGAACGAACCGGGTATTAATTTTTATAAAAAATACAATGCCAGTTTTGATGGAGAGTGGGTGAATTGTGGTATTACTCTTTAAATAATCACGCAAAAGCACAGCAACAAGAATTGACAACATATTGCCAGCCTATCTTTTGCGTGAAAGAGCCATTACGTCTGCAACGTCAGCTCAGCGATTCGGCACTGACTTCTTTGTTTATTTTTAAGATCAAT
>JBQCJM010000191.1:0-4454 GCA_051952715.1 Flavisolibacter sp. | reverse complement strand
GGCCATTTTACCGATGTAAGCAGGCAGTCGGGCATTAGCGGCAATCCTATCAGCTTTGGCTTGGGCGTAGCTGTTTCTGATATTAATAATGATGGTTGGCCCGATATATATGTAAGCAACGATTATGCAGAACAGGATTATCTATATATCAACAACAAAAATGGAACGTTTACCCAAAAAGAACTCTATGCATTCAGCCATATGTCAGAGTTTTCTATGGGTAATCAAATTGCAGACATTAATAACGACGGCCTGGTTGACATACTGACATTGGATATGTTGCCCGAAGACAACCGCCGGCAAAAGCTATTGCAAGGGCAGGAAAATTATGAGTTGTACCAGGATATGTCTCTCAATGGATTCCATTACCAGTTTATGCGCAATATGCTGCAACTAAATAATGGCAATGGCACATTTAGCGAGATAGGACAACTATCCGGTATATCTAATACAGATTGGAGCTGGAGCCCTTTGATTGCTGATTTTGATAACGATGGAAATAAAGATCTGTTCATTACCAATGGGTATATGCGAGATTATACCAACAAAGATTTTTTAAAGTTCTGGGGCGAGTATTTGGTAAAGCAGGCAGTGAATCATGACAGTGTCAATTATTTCGATATCGTGAAAAAGATGCCTTCCACCAACGTTGCCAATTATGCTTTTAAAAACAATGGCGATCTAACTTATAAAAATGTTTCTGAGGATTGGGGACTAAAACAATTTTCACTTTCCAATGGTGCCGCTTATGCGGATCTGGATAATGACGGCGATCTTGATCTTATTGTAAATAATATCAACGAACCTGCTTTTATTTTCCGGAATGAAAGCAGTTCGAATCATTATCTCAATATTCATTTAAAAGGAACGGGTAAAAATAGCTTTGGGTTAGGTGCAAAATTGTTTTGTTATACGAGTAGTTCCAGGCAGTTGATAGAACAAATGCCAACGCGGGGTTATCAATCCTCGGTAAGCGAAGTGTTGCATTTTGGCGTTGGAAAAAATGCCGAAATAGATTCTGTAAAAATTATTTGGCCCGATAGCAAAGAACAGGTGGTGCGTCAGCTTAAATCAGATCAAACCATTACGCTGGAGCAAAAAAATGCAAAATATAACAGTGTTAGTCCGGCTGTTGCTCCCCAAAAGCTTTTTGCCTTGCAAAAGGCTTTGATTCCTTTTTCGCATGTGCAATTGGAATATAATGATTTCAAGCGACAGCCATTGATGCCGGTAATGCTTTCGCAATGCGGACCACGGTTGGCTAAGGCCGATGTGAACGAAGATGGAAGAGAGGATGTTTTCATTGGCAGCTCACAGGGGCAAAGCAGCCAGCTTTATTTGCAAACGCCATCAGGTTTTATTCTTTCTCAACAAACAGCTTTTTTAGCAGACAGTCTTTCGGCAACATCTTCAGTTATTTTTTTTGACGCAGATGGCGATGGTGATATGGATATTTATTGTACAAGCGGTGGATACAACGACTTTACGGAGAATGATGCACGCCTTGAAGACAGGTTGTTTATAAATGACGGCAAAGGAAATTTTTCATTAAGCAAAAATGCGCTTCCTGTCATGGTCAATAGCAAGTCAGTAGTGGTTGCTAATGATTATGACAATGACGGTGACCTTGATCTTTTTGTCGGCGGTAGAGTAGTGCCGGGCATGTATCCGCAAGCACCGCGAAGCTATTTATTGCAAAACGATGGCAAAGGAAATTTTACTGATGTTACTATTGCCGTGGCGCCGCCATTACAATTTGCAGGAATGATCACCGATGCTAAATGGTTTGATTTCAATAAAGACGGAAAAGAAGATTTGTTAGTTGTTGGAGAATGGATGCGTCCCACAATTTTTATAAATGATGGAAAACATTTTCAAATTGATACTGTGAACTATTGGTTTTCTTCTCCAACTGCAAACGAATTTCAAACCTCAAACTTCAAACCTCAAACCTATACCGGTTGGTGGAACACCATAGAACTGGCCGATTTGGATAATGATGGCGATACGGATATTGTATTGGGCAACTGGGGGGTAAATTCACAACTAAAATCTTCGCCGTCGGAACCGCTGGCCATGATCTACAAGGATTTTGACAACAACGGTTCTATTGATCCCTTCCTTTGCTGCTTTATAAATGACAAGTCTTATCCTTATATTTCAAGAGACGAACTGTTAGATGAAATTTATCCACTCCGAAAAAGGTTTACAACCTATGCAAGCTATGCCGATGCAACCATGACCGACATATTTTCGGAAGATGAATTGCGCAATGCGCAGCAACTTACAGCAACCTGTCTGGCTACCACTTATTTCGAAAACCGGAATGGAAAGTTTTATGAGCACAATTTACCAGTGCAGGCGCAGTTTTCACCTGTGTATAAAATGTTGGTGCATGATTTTAATGGTGATCATTTTCCAGACCTTTTACTTTTAGGCAATAATGATTATCCACGATTGAAATTGGGAAAGATGGATGCTAATTTCGGAACACTTTTACTGAATGATGGCCATGGTAATTTTCAATGTTCAAATAACAGGGATAATGGGTTATTTATTTCCGGCGACGTAAAAGATGCTGCAATTATTTCAGTGAATGGATTACCATACCTGCTTGCAGCCATTAACAATGCTGATCTGATGAATTTTAAACTGAATCAATGAAACGATTTTGTTTTGTGCTTTTTATTTTCACTAATACTGCTTTTGCACAAAGGCAAATGCCTGATGTACAACAACAGGTATGGTCACTTACAGAGGTGATGTTTCATGATGTTGTAAATCCACCGGCAGCTGCACGTTTTTATTCTTACGCTGTATTAACAGGCTATGAAATTATTTCTGAATTGGACAGTACCGTTCCTGCATTTCAAAAAAAATTAAAAGCTTATCCTGTATTTGTTCCTCCTTCCAATCAAAATAAAATCAATAAGGAACTGGCAGCATTATACGGTATTTTAGAAACGGGGAAAAATATAATTCCATCAGGTTATTTGTTAGAGGAAAAACAGCAGGATTTGTTAAACGATTTTTCTAAACTTACAACTGACGAAGTGGAAACTACTATTGCCTTTGCCAAAACAGTTTCGCAAAAAATTGTTCAATATTCAAAAATAGATGGCTATTTTAAATTAAGCACTTTAAGCCGTTATAAGCCATTGGAAGGCGAAGGTTACTGGCAGCCTACGCCACCTGAATATATGGCTGCAGTAGAACCGAATTGGAAAACCATTCGCACTTTCTTCCTCGATTCTCCACAACAGTGTGCACTCAAAACCATGTTGCCGTTTGATAAAAATATTGCTTCTTCATTTTACAATCTGGCCAACGAGGTTTAAAATACTTCCACGGCATTAACCAAAGAGCAAAAATTTGTCGCTAACTTTTGGGATTGCAATCCTTTTGCAGTGCAGTTCCAGGGGCATATGAGTGTAGGTTTGAAAAAGATTTCTCCGGGTGGTCATTGGATGGGCATTACAGGCATTGCTTGTCAAAAAGCAGGGTTGAGTTTATCCAACACTTTGCTCTTGCATACAGTTATTGCTTTATCCCTACATGATGCTTTTGTTTGCTGTTGGAATGAAAAATTCCGTACCAATCGAATTCGTCCGGAAACAGTGATCAACCGTTACATTGATGAAAAATGGCAACCACTGTTACAAACACCTCCCTTCCCTGAATATCCTAGTGGCCATAGTGTAGTGTCAACAGCCGCAGCAGAAGTGCTGACACATTTTTTAGGTGATCATTTTGCTTTTACCGACACAGTAGAAACTTATATAGGATTACCTCCACGGAAGTTTAATTCCTTTTACGACGCGGCTGCAGAAGCCCGTATCAGCAGGTTATATGGAGGTATTCATTTTCGGGATGCCATTGAAAATGGTGCAGCCCAAGGTGGAGAACTTGCGAAACTGGCCATTCGCATTTTAGAAACAGAACCACTTCTTCGAAATAAGCTTTCTATAAGAAACACATCAAGATAGGAAGGTTACTCCATAATTTTTGAAAGAACAAAATAAAAAGCCCCTGTTTCCAGAGACTTTAAAGCGTACCGAGGAGCAGACTTGAACTGCCGACCTTCGGGTTATGAATCCGATGCTCTAACCAGCTGAGCTACCTCGGCTTGAGGGCTGCAAAAATAAGTATTCAGGGCTTTACACTGAAATCATTTTTTTCTTCTTTAACAAGCTTAAAATTTTACCTTACCATAAAACATTAATGGTAAAAATAAGGCCAGCCACAATTTCCGATGCCCAAGGTGTTTTAAAGATTTATGCACCACATGTACAGCAAAGCTTTTGCACTTTCGAAAGCGAGTCGCCTTCCGTTAAAGAAATTAAAGGAAGGGTTGAAAAAATAATGCATGAAAAGCCATGGTTGGTTTGTGATATAAATGGCTCAATCGAGGCTTATGTATATGCATCCGCACATCGGGAGCGGGCCGCCTATCA
>JBQCJM010000190.1:0-11941 GCA_051952715.1 Flavisolibacter sp. | reverse complement strand
GGTGATGGTTATGGATTTCAAAGGGCCTTTTATGCCTGTTCTGCTCCCAGGGGCTATGTAACAAGAGATGGTGACTGCAACGACGGTGATGCCTCTGTACACCCGGGTGCCGAGGAAATACCGGGCAATGGCATTGATGATAACTGCAATGGACAAATAGATGAACAAAGCACAAACACCATGACCCTGGCCCAAAGAGCTGCAGGCAATAGAGCAGAAGAGGTACAAGCCCTGCTGCTTACTGCCATGCCCAACCCATCGGCCAGCTATTTTACCCTTGTCATCAATGGCAGTACAGAAGGGAAGGCACAGTTAAGGGTGTTGGATGCAGTGGGCAGAGTAATGGAAACAAAAGACAACATACCAGCAAAAGCCACCCTTACCATAGGACACCACTACCAGCCAGGACTCTACTTTGTAGAACTGATCCGGAATAATCAAAAAACAACACTCAAACTAATAAAAGCAAAAAGGTAGATGGCTGCACATTATTGAGGTGAAATGTGCTTACATAAAAGAGGCCGTTGAAATATACGGCCTCTTGTTATTAACGTAATACACCGGTAATTCCATAAGCAAAAAGTATATAGGGGTGGTCATATCCGGCGTTTTTATGCAGCACATCCATCAGAATTTCCCCTTCCATTTTCAAAATCCATCTACCTTTATACTACTTATTTCTACCCCACGATAGCATTTCTACTACTTCCGTTTAATCTGTACAGAGAAATTGTTTTCAGAACTTAAATCGAAATGTATGAAAATGCATAACCTGTCTGTTGCCGTATTGGCAATGCTTTTATCCGCATCGGTTGTGGCTCAAAAAAGAGGCACTACGCAGTCCAGTTCTTCCAGCAACCAGGCAAAGGCGCCGGTGGCAACAACCAAGTCGCCTCAAAAAACCTTAAACGATGGTACCGACTCTTTAAAAAGGGCCACCAAAGACCTTAAGACATCTATGAATGATGTAAAGACGTCATTTAGTACGCTGTTTGGCAGTAAGAGAGATACCATAGCTATTGCCATTGCCAATATTGAATACGATGATGCCAGCCTTGCCGGATTGAAGGAGAATTTAAAGAAGCTAAAAGGTGTTAAGGCTGTAATGATGCAATACAAAGCATCTAACGCATTGCTTGAAGTATCGTTCAAGGGAAAGGCCACTGACCTGTGGGATAAGCTGCCCGCCGAAGTCAAGTCGCCTTTTAAGCTGGTAGAAGCAGGCGATAATACTATTACGCTTGAAAACAAAGCCGTAAAAGATGCCGTCGTTCACCAATGACACTTATTGGTGCAGCTAATGCCTTGACTGTTGCATGTTTTTATTAAACTGCTGCGATGCGCCTCTGGCTATAGACAATGATTGCCATTGGCCTTCTTTTATCAGCCTGCCTATGTAAATGATCTGTCCCACATGCGAGCAGTAATGCGCCATCTGCCTGTTAATAGCATCAATTACCACTAAGGGTTGTGTGCGGATGGTGATGGTCTTTAAAAGGTCGTCTTCCTGCAAAGATTCCAGCGTATTCAAAAACACCTTCCAGCCTTCTTCCCATTTTTCTACCAACTGTTGTTTAGAGAATTGCTGTGCTTCAAACTCTTCGTCCCTTTTGCGCCATTCCTTTTCACCATCTTCGGTTAAAAAGTTGGTCCACCTGCTTAGCATATTGCCGTGCAGGTGTTGAATAATTACAGCAATGCTGTTCGATGCTTCGTTGGGTTGATGCAGCATTTCGGCATCGCTTAATTGTGCAAAGGTTTTATCGCCTAATGCTTTGTATTCTTTAAAACGCTTGATAATACTGTCTAAATATTGAGAAGCTACGCTCATGGCTTAGGTTTTTGATTGTGTGGAAGTGATGCATTTAGATAAATGATGTTGTTGCAAAATTATGCAGTTAATGTTCTTGCTTCATTTATTGTTGTTTACGGAAATAGAACTTGTGGTTTACATATAACAAGCAAAACTATCTTAGGGATACTGACAGCTACATCGAATAAACCTCAAACGAAAAACTTCAAACCATTAATATCCCTCCGCACCATCATCGCCGCGGTTATCGGCAACCGCTTCAAACCTTCCGTCAGATAATACTTTAATTGCTTCTGTACGGCCAATGCTGCCGCGTTCTTTGATTGAGTAACCCATTTTCTCCAGCGCTGTTCGTGTAGCCTGCGGAAAAGTTCTTTCCACATCTATTTGGTCGGGCAGCCATTGGTGATGGAACTTGGGTTTGTTCACGGCATCTTCCGTGTTCATATTAAAATCAATAACGTCAATAATGGTTTGAAATACAGAAGTGGGAATGGTAGTACCGCCGGGTGTGCCTACTACAAGAAAAGGTTTACCGTTTTGCAGCACAACAGTTGGCGTCATAGAACTTAACATGCGTTTACCGGGAGCAATAGCATTGGCTTCGCCGCCAACAGCACCATATAAATTGGGAACACCGGGTTTAGCACTGAAGTCATCCATTTCATCATTAATAAAAAAGCCTGCACCGCCAATTACTGTTTTGCTGCCAAAAGAGTTGTTTAAAGTAGTAGTTACCGATACGGCGTTGCCTTCGGCATCAATTACACTTAAGTGCGTGGTCTGTTCACTTTCTTTCATGGGCAACACGCCGGGTTTTATTTGCTGGCTGTTGCCTGCCGTGCCCGGCTGATAATCTTTCATACGGTCGTGCAGGTATTGTTCACTGGTCAACATTTGTACAGGCACTTTGTAAAAATCGGCATCGCCCATGTATTCGGCCCTGTCGGCATAAGCCCTGCGTTCCACTTCCGTCATAAGTTGTACAGCCTGCGGCGACAAAAAGCCATAAGAAGGCAATGGCTTATCTTCCACCATCTTCATCATTTGATGCAGTAACACGCCGCCGCTGCTGGGCATGGGCATTCCTACAACAGTGTAACCTTTATACGTAAATTGATGCGGCTCACGCCATTTGGCCTTATAGTTTTTCATATCATCCAGAGTAATGATGCCACCGCCTCTTTTCATTTCATCTACTACCAGTTGTGCTGTTATGCCTTCATAAAAACCTTTGGCGCCGTTATCTCTTATGCGTTTTAAAGTATTGGCAAGATCGGGTTGTACCAACGTATCCCCGGTTTTCCATTTTGCTTGTTTTTGAAATGCGGAAGGCATGGTGTTGTATTTTTCCAGATCGTGCTGAATGCTGTTTAAAGAAGCAGCTTCTCTTTCTGTAAGCACAAAACCTTTCTCGGCCAGTTCAATAGCTGGTTGAATTAATTGCTTAAATGGCAGCTTTGCGTATTGCAGGCTTTCGAATAACCCGGCAATAGTGCCCGGTACGCCGCTTGACAAATGTCCATTGATGCTTTTGCCGTCAACGACGTTGCCCTGTGCATCTAAATACATATCGCGGCTGGCAGCGGATGGCGCCATCTCTCGGTAATCGAGGGCCACTGTTTTACCATTGGCCAGGCTGGCTACCATAAAACCACCACCGCCAATATTGCCTGCATTGGGATATACAACGGCCAAGGCCAGTTGGGTAGCAATAGCAGCGTCTACTGCATTACCGCCTTGTTTCATCACCATTACACCCACCTTGCTTGCCAATGGATGCGCCGAAACAACAGCGCCTTTTTGGGTTACGGTCTTTTTGGTAGTGGTGTAATGGTAGGGATCGATAGCATGAGAGCTGAGTGTATTCTTTGTAGTGCTGCACGAAACAATTAATAAAAAAGAAATGAAGGGTGCTAGTTTGTTCATGGTAGAAATTGAGGCGTTAAGGTAAAGAAGAGTGTTTAATTAAGACAGTTGTAATTTTTTGTTTCTGTTGTTTTACAATGGCTTTTACAATTGCGGAGCTATTGGCATTAACTAAAACTAAAAGACTAAAACCTAAAACTTCTTTAACTTCGCCCCGCATTTTAAAATTTAAATTGAGTAATATGAGTACTGTTAAAGTCGCCATCAATGGTTTTGGAAGGATAGGCCGCCTGGTTTTTCGCCAGATTTATAATATGGAAGGAATTGACGTGGTAGCCATTAATGATCTTACAAGTCCAAAGGTTCTGGCGCATTTGCTGAAATACGATTCTGCGCAAGGCCGTTTTGACCAGGATGTAAAAGCTACAGAAAATGCAATTGTGGTAAATGGCAATGAAATTAAAATATATGCACAGAAAGATCCGGCACAAATTCCCTGGGGTCAGCATAATGTAGATGTTGTTTTGGAGTGTACCGGTTTCTTCACTGATAAAACAAAAGCCGAAGCACATTTGCAGGCCGGCGCTAAGAAAGTGGTGATATCCGCACCTGCTACCGGTGATCTGAAAACAATTGTTTTTAATGTAAACCATGAAATACTTAATGGTTCTGAAACTATTATTAGTTGTGCTTCCTGTACTACTAACTGTTTGGCTCCAATGGCTAAAGTACTGGAAGATAAATTTGGCATTGTTAACGGTTTAATGACTACGGTTCATGCTTACACCAATGATCAGAACACGCAGGATGCACCGCATCCAAAAGGCGACCTGAGAAGAGCAAGAGCTGCAGCGCAAAACATTGTACCTAACAGTACCGGTGCTGCAAAAGCCATTGGTTTGGTATTGCCAAGCCTGAAAGGAAAATTAGATGGTACAGCGCAACGTGTACCAACACTGACAGGTTCTTTAACTGAGTTGACAGTTATTTTAAATAAAAAGACAACCGCTGAAGAAGTGAATGCTTTAATGAAAGCTGCAGCTAACGAAAGCTATGGTTATACAGAAGATGAAATTGTAAGCAGCGATGTAATTGGTATGACCTACGGTAGCTTGTTTGATGCTACCCAAACCAAAGTGCAAAATGCTGGCGATACGCAGTTGGTGCGTACAGTTAGCTGGTACGATAATGAGATGAGCTACGTATCGCAACTGGTGCGTACAGTGCATTATTTTGCCAAGCTGATAAAGAAATAATAATAATAAGACTAAAGCCGGCCTCGCAATAAGTGAGGCCGGCTTTTTTTATTGCCATCTATTTTGCATTTACCTTTAAGCATATTTCAAAACCAAAAGAATCATGAGCAAGTTTCAGGATTATAATTTTTCAGGAAAGAAAGCATTGATACGTGTAGATTTCAATGTACCACTCGACGATCATTACAACATTACCGATGATACAAGAATGAGGGCAGCAGTGCCCACTATCAAAAAAATATTGAATGATGGTGGCAGTGTTATTCTGATGTCGCATCTTGGAAGACCAAAAGAAGGACCAACAGAAAAATATTCGTTGAAGCATCTTGTAAAACATTTAATTGAATTGCTTGGCGTCAATGTTCAATTTGCCAACGATTGCATTGGGGAAGAAGCGTATGAAAAAGCAAATAACCTGAAACCGGGAGAAGTATTGCTTTTAGAAAATCTTCGCTTTTACAAACAGGAAGAAAAAGGCGATGAAGCTTTTGCAGAGAAGCTTTCTAAATTAGGAGACGTATATGTGAACGATGCTTTTGGTACAGCACACAGGGCACACGCATCAACGGCTATCATTGCCAAGTTCTTCCCTCCCGAAAATAAAATGTTTGGCTTATTGATGGAAGGAGAAGTGGCCAGCGCTGAAAAGGTATTACATAGCGCCGAAAAGCCTTTCACCGCTATCATTGGCGGGGCCAAGGTTTCAGATAAAATTCTTATCATAGAAAACCTGCTGGAAAAAGCGACCGATATTATTATTGGCGGCGGTATGGCTTATACTTTTTATAAAGCTATGGGCGGCCATGTGGGTAAGTCGTTGGTAGAAGAAGACCGTATTGGAACAGCTTCTGAGTTATTAAAAAAAGCAGAAGAAAAAGGTGTGAACATTCACCTGCCTTCCGACTCTATCATTGCAGACAAATTTGCAGCCGATGCCGAAATATCTTCTGCATTAAGCAATACCATTCCTGATGGTTGGATGGGTTTGGACATTGGTGCGCTTGCCTGCGACATGTTTACCAAAGTCATTCATGATTCTAAAACGGTTTTGTGGAATGGCCCGATGGGTGTGTTTGAAATGGAAAAATTTCAGCATGGTACCAAATGCGTAGCACAGGCCGTGGCTGATGCTACGCAAAAAGGCGCTTTTACTTTGGTTGGCGGTGGCGACAGTGTGGCAGCCGTAAACCAGTTTGGCTTTGCCGATAAAGTAAGTTATGTATCTACTGGTGGCGGCGCTATGCTGGAGTATTTTGAGGGGAAAGAGTTACCTGGCATTGCTGCGTTGAAGTAATTACAACAATTTCATTAATTAATCGAACTTGTCGTGGTTATAATTTATAACTTGTCTAACTCTGGATAAGTCAGTAGTTTCAAAATAAAAATTATGAAAAAGTTCGCATTGATTGAAGGCTTAAAAGTTCTTAGTCGTGAACAACAAAGGGAAATTAGAGGAGGCCGAATGCAAGTCACATGCAAGATTGCATACAGTTATTATTCCGGTGGAGTTACTTTTTTCAGCAATGTAAGTTGTGAGGGTTCGCTATCTGACTGCAATATATCTGCAGATACGAATTGTAGAAATGCTGTTCAGCAAAATGAACTTTATACATGTGGCGCAGACTGTTCCTATGTTCCATTAGAAGCTTAATTGTTCATTGCTAACTTTAAAAAAACTTACATAACGGAAGTTTTTTTTATTTTCACAATACTTAAATTGAAAGTAATGAAAACTCGAAACTTAACACTTTGGATTGTTTTAGGTCTTATATTGGTTTTTGTTTTTTGGGGATGTGGAGGCTATAATGGTCTTGTAAACCAAGATGAATCAGTTAAAAAATCGTGGAATAACGTTCAATCCCAATATCAACGAAGAGCTGATTTGATTCCTAATTTGGTAAACACTGTAAAGGGTGAAGCCAATTTTGAAAGAGGTACATTGAACGATGTTATTAATGCAAGGGCAAGGGCTACCTCAGTTCAGGTAAACCCAGAAAATTTAACTCCTGAAAATATACAACAGTTCCAACAAGCACAAGGGCAACTTACAGGCGCATTAAGTAGGTTATTAGTTACAGTTGAACAGTATCCTAATCTGAGAGCTAATGATGCATTCAGGAACTTACAAACGCAATTAGAAGGTACTGAAAACAGAATCACTGTAGCACGTAATGACTTTAATGATGCTGTTCAAATATATAACACCAAAGTGCGCAGGTTTCCAACCAATATATTTGCTGGCATCATGGGCTTTCATCCCCGCCAGGGCTTTACAGCCGATCCCGGATCGGAGCATGCACCAACGGTTGATTTCGGCAATCAAACAACGCCATCTGCACCATCTGTAAATCTTGATACAACTAAAAAATAGTGAGCATTTTTCCCTGGCAAAAGAAAAAAGAATTCTTCACCGAAGAAGAAAAGCAGCTGCTTGTGCAGGCTATACAATTGGCCGAGCAAAAAACAAGCGGTGAGATTCGTGTATTCATCGAGTCAAAATGCAGGTTCGTTGATGCATTGGATCGTGCCAGGGAAATCTTTTTTAAGTTAGAGATGGATGAAACAGAGCAGCGTAATGCTACTTTAATTTATGTAGCGGTTAAAGATCACCAGGCTGCTGTTTTCGGCGATGAGGGCATTCATCAAAAAGTAGGTGCACAGTATTGGGAAGATGTTGTAAAAAAAATGCTCTTGCAATTCAGACAAAAAAAATTGAGCGATGGCATTTGCCAGGCCGTTACGGACCTGGGACAAGCCTTGCAATTTTACTTTCCCTATAATAGAGATACAGATAAAAATGAGCTGCCTGATGAAATTGTTTTTGGCAGATAAAGAATGAAGAAATTAGCACTCCTTATATTCCTCTTATTTTCTGTTTGTGCTTTTGCGCAGATAAGTAAAATAATTCCCGCAAGGCCAAATCCTCCGAGGCTTGTCAACGATTTTGCCAATGTTCTCACACCGGAACAAAAGGATGCTTTAGAAAGCAAGTTAGTGGCTTACGATGATAGTACCTCTAACCAGGTTGTTGTTGTCACCGTTCAAAGTATAGGCGATTATGCCATTGATGATGTAGCATTAGGCATTTTAAGGGATTGGGGCGTTGGTAATAAAGAAAAAAATAACGGCATTGTTATTCTGGCTGCCGTGCAGGACCGTAAAGTTTGGATTGCAACAGGCTATGGTATGGAAGGTGTCATTCCTGATATCACCGCCCAGTCAATCATAGATAATGATGTTTTACCCAACTTCAGGCAGCAAAATTATTACCGCGGTTTCGATGCTGCGGCCAACTCTATATTTAAAGCCGCTGCCGGAGAATACCAGGCTCCTGAAGGTTATGCCGAAAGAGGTAAATCATCTGGTGGCAAACTGGGAAAGATCATAGTTGTTATCATTATTCTTTTTCTTGTCATCAGCATGTTTGGCGGCGGTGGTAGTGGTGGCGGTGGCTATATTTCCAGAAGAGGAAGTAGCTGGCTCGGTCCTTTCATTTTAGGGAATATGATGGGCAGAGGAAGTAGCGGTGGTTTCGGCGGCGGTGGATTTGGTGGTGGAGGTTTTGGCGGCGGCGGATTCGGTGGTTTCGGCGGTGGTAGTGGCGGTGGTGGCGGCGCTGGCGGAAGCTGGTAAATTATTTCTTAGATTAAGCATAAAAATTTTCGGGCCTGTTTTCTCCGTTGAAATTCATTAGCAGTAGGTTTTAAAAGGCGGTTCAAAACTTAACAATACAATTTACTTCCCGGTACAATTTTGTTATTAAAACAGAGTTGAAGAAAGCAACCTTTCCCTTATTCAGTCTACTTTTTGCTAAGGCGAATTCCATTAATTTTGAGAACCATGAAGAGATTGTTTCTTTTTATTCTTTCATTTAGTATCTGTGGCCTGGTATCGGCACAAAAAAATTATTTCATTTATTTGGAATCAGAGAACAATCTGCCTTTTTATGTGCGCATGGGAGATAAGGTTTACAGTTCTTCCACCTCAGGTTATTTGATTTTGCCCGATTTAACAGATAGCAGTTACCTTTTGTTTGTCGGTGTTCCGTCCAATCAGGCTAAGGAAGCCAGGTTTCAAATAAATATTAAAGCGTCAGATCAGGGATTTATTATAAAAAATAGTGCAGGCTACCTGCGCCTGTCAGACCTTCAAACTAATGATATTATTGATCCCTTGCAAAACCTAGCGCAGAGCAACGTAACGTTTCAGCCGCAATCAAATGCTTTTACTTCTCTTTTGGCAAAAGCAGCTGATGATTCAAGTCTTTTGTTTATTCCCATTTTTGCGAAGGCAGGACCCAGAAAAGAAACCAGCAAACAAATAGCTGTTGTAAATCCGCAGGAAACAAAAAAAGTTGAAGAAGCAGGGTCAAAAACCGAAGATGTTCAATCAGTAGTTGATGAAGCAAAAAGTAAAACCACTGATACAACTTCTCTGGTGGCAGATGTTACTGCTAATAAAATTTTAACCGATTCTTCGGCAGCAAAATCTGCACAAATTGAAATAGCTGATGCCAGCAAGCAAAGCGAAGTTCTTGACAAAAAAAATGACACGTTGCAATCAAATAATGTTTCTGATAGTATGGCCGTTGTTCAGCAGCCAGAAGAATACAAAAGGTCAACTATAAAAAAATATTCTGAAAGCTCTACTTCCGAGGGATTTGGTTTAGTGTTCGTTGATAATTACGAAGAATCTGTAGATACCATACGCCTGCTTATTCCAAATCCAAAAGTCGCTTTTAAAGATAATGACGCACCGCAGAAAGATGATGGAGTATTTCTTGACGTCAAAAAAGATGCTGCTCAGCAAGCAGATTTAAAAAGTACCGATACAACGGTTTTGAAAAAGGAAATTACATCAGATGTTAAAACTGATAGAACAAAAGACACAGTCGGGAATACGTCAGCCATGAGCAAGCCTCAAACCACTTGTACAGATATGGCTACGGATAACGACTTTTTCAAACTGCGTAAAAACATGGCCGCAAAAGAAACAGACGAGGCCATGGTAGATGAGGCGAAGAAGTTTTTTAAAAACAAATGTTACACAACAGGACAGATCAAATACCTAAGTGCTTTGTTCCTTACTTCTGCAGGCAAATACCAGTTTTTTGATGCCGCCTATCTGCATGTCTCCGATCAGGAAAAATTTGCTTCTTTGCAAACAGAAATTAAAGACGACTATTATTTAAAGCGTTTTAAAGCTTTAATTGGAAACTAACAGCATGCCCCGTTATTTTTTAGAAGTTTCGTATAAAGGAACCAGATACAGTGGTTTTCAAATCCAGGAAAATGCAATTACCATTCAATCAGAAGTAGAAAAGGCATTTCAAGTATTACATAGAAATCCTGTGGCTTTAACAGGTTCTTCCCGAACCGATGCAGGTGTACATGCGTTGCAAAATTTTTTTCATTTCGATTATGAGCCTCAAATAAATCCACAGTTCGTTTATAAAATGAATGCTATTCTTCCCGGTGACATTGTAATTAAGGACATTTATACAATGCCGGAACTAGCACATTCCAGGTTTGATGCTACGAGCAGGGAGTATACTTATCGTTTACATCGCTTCAAGAACCCTTTTTTAGAAAACATCTCCTATTTCTTTCCTTATAAATTAGATGTCGATTTAATGCAGCGGGCAGCAGCGATAGTAAAAGAACAAACCAACTTCTTTGCTTTTTCAAAAACAAACACTCAGGTAAAAAACTTTAATTGCAAAATTCTTACAAGCCAATGGCTGGAAGAAGGAGAGGAACTGGTATATAATATTGAAGGAAATCGTTTTTTAAGAGGTATGGTTCGCCTCCTTACAGCTTCGTTATTAAAAGTTGGACGACAAAAAATGTCGATTGAACAATTTACAACCTTGTTTGAGCAACCGGTCAAATGTGGGTTATCACTACCTTCCGAAGGGTTGTTTTTGAAAAAGGTAAACTTTCCTCAAAATTATTTTCCTTTATCCGGCTTGAGTTTCAGGGCTTTTTAGCAATTATTTTTCCAAATCATTTGGAGCGAATAACCAATGCCTCGTATCTTTGCGTCCGCTTTTTGAAATCGGTCATAAACAATAAAAATGTAAATATGCTTTCACATTTTTTTGTGAGTGGGATGAAAAATAATTTGTTGGTTATCAAATACTTACTTACTTTTGCATCCGCTTTTTGAACGAATGGTTACACACAAAAAACAATGAATTTCCTTCACAGTTTTTTGTGAAATAAAAACCAGAAAAAATTTGGTTCGGATTGTAAAGCTCACATATCTTTGCAGTCCTAAAAATCAAAATAACAAGCTCTTTTCTTAGTTAAAAATCACATCAAATAATGTTTCTGATTGGTTGTTAAAAAATTGAAAATCAGAAAAATAAATTTGGTAGAAATAAAAAAGCTTGTACTTTTGCACTCCCAATCGAAAAAGGGAAAACAAAAACAAGTTCTTTAAACAGTACAGATGCGGCAAAAGGCCTTGAGGTTCATAACCTTATCATCTACAAAAGTTCTTTTTTTCGATAAGAAAAAATGGAACAAGATCTTTGAAAGTTTGGAAGCAACAGCAACTTTAATCTTTATGATTAAAACAACTAGGTAAGTCAAGCGAATAAAATTCGAAATTGACTCGTTAATTTTTCAAAATTTGAGAATTTAATAGTCAGTATCAAAACTCATTTACAATGGAGAGTTTGATCCTGGCTCAGGATGAACGCTAGCGGCAGGCTTAATACATGCAAGTCGAGGGGCAGCATGGTTGTAGCAATACAACTGATGGCGACCGGCAAACGGGTGCGGAACACGTACGCAATCTACCCAAAACTGATGAATAGCCCTCCGAAAGGAGGATTAATACATCGTAACTTAAGGAAGTGGCATCACTATCTTAATATAGCTCCGGCGGTTTTGGATGAGCGTGCGCCTGATTAGGTAGTTGGCGGGGTAACGGCCCACCAAGCCTGCGATCAGTAACTGGTGTGAGAGCACGACCAGTCACACGGGCACTGAGACAC
>JBQCJM010000189.1:0-5598 GCA_051952715.1 Flavisolibacter sp. | reverse complement strand
CTTCGTACATTAAACTACGCCTGAAGCACCAAAAGCTTTTAGATAATTACAATTTTACCGAAGATATTTCCGCCTGGGAAGAAGAGTTTTTTGAAGCAATAGAGTTTTTAAAAACGCTCAACATTGTCAACGGCGAATATTTCATCAATCAATATTTAGCCAGGGGCAAAAAAGTATTGGCCGAAGGCGCACAGGGAAGCATGCTGGATATTGATTTCGGAACTTTTCCCTTTGTTACCTCAAGCAACACCATTTCTGCAGGTGTTTGCAGCGGCTTAGGCGTAGCGCCGCAAAAGATCGGCGAAGTGATTGGCGTAAGCAAAGCCTATTGCACAAGAGTTGGCGGCGGTCCGTTCCCTACCGAACTGGAAGATGAAACCGGTGAAAAGCTGCGCAAAGTTGGGAATGAATTTGGTGCCACTACCGGTCGTCCGCGCCGTTGCGGTTGGATGGATTTAGTAGCCCTCAATTATGCCTGCATGCTTAACGGTGTAACGCAGATAGTGATGACAAAGGCTGACGTACTGGATGCATTTGAAGAGTTGCAAATCTGCACTTCTTACAAAGTGAATGGAAAAGAAACGGATCAAATTCCTTTTCAAATGACGCAGTGCAAAATAGAGCCGCAATACCAAATTTTTAAAGGATGGAAGCAGGAAACTTCACAAATTAAAGAAGCAGGTAAGCTTCCAGATGAGATGAGATCTTATATTGAGTTTATCAATAATAACCTCCAGGCTAATGTTTGTTATATATCAAACGGACCTGGCAGGGAGCAAATTATAAAAGTTGAAGAAAAATAAATTTGGCACGGAAAAAAAATTTTTTCAAAATTTGGCGAATTAAAATCTAAGCCCAAATTTTACAGCGCTAATCAAATTTTCTTTATGGCAGTAATTACAGTTGAGGAAACAACCTCCCAAACTTTGTTTGAAACTTTAGTAGCACAGGCAAAAGGCCGTTCGTCTAAACCCAAAAAGGAAGAAGACGATGACGACGATGATGACGAAGCTCCGAAAAAGCCGGCAAAAAAGGGTAGTGACGACGATGATGATGACGATGACGACATGGATGGAGAAGATGAGGGAGATGATGACTGGGACCCTGATTTCGAAGAATTTGATTTACCTAAATCAAAAAAAGGCAAAAGCAGCAAAGGCGAGGAAGAAGAAGACTTTAAAGTAGAAGAGGAAGAAGACTTTAAAGACATGGATCTCTTTAACGATAGCGATGATTTTGATGATGACGACGATGATTTTTAATGATTCTCTCTAAAATTATATAACACTGGCACATTCCATCTTTCCCGTTGGCGATGTAGTTCAGGTAAAGAAAAAAATGTTGAGCTGGGCCAATCAGTTCAACATTTTTTGTTTTCTGGACAACCGGCAATACGATGTGGCACCACACAAATATGAATGCTTGTTGGGTGCAGGGGCCAATGCGATCATAGCATCAGATGATTTGCAAAATCTGGATGTCTTTTTAAAAGAACACCCGGGCTGGAAGTTTGGTCACCTTTCTTACGATTTAAAAGATTCCATCTACTTTCCTTCGGGCAAAGAGGATATTATTGGTTTTGCCAGGCTCTGTTTTTTTGTACCGCAATTTGTTCTTTTTATTAAGAATAATGAACTAAACATCATTGCAGAAAACAGTAAAGCCATTTACAAAGCAATTTTAAATCAGCGAATAATCGAGACAAACGTTGTTTTAGATTTACACATTCAACAAAGGCTTACGCAACAACAATACATTGAAAAAATAAAATTGCTTCAGGAACATATTCTCAAAGGCGACTGTTACGAGATCAATTTTTGCCAGGAGTTTTTTTGTGAAAATGCCGAAGTCGATCCTCTTATTGTCTTTCAAAAATTGATGGAGATTTCACCGAGCCCTTTTGCTGCGCTTCACCGCATGGCTGATAAGTTTTTGATTTGCGCAAGCCCCGAAAGGTTTCTTCAAAAATCAGGAAGCAAAATCATTTCTCAACCTATGAAAGGAACCGCAAAAAGAAATTTGTTGAATACAGCGGACGACGAGAAAGTAAAAGAGGAATTAAGGCAAAGCAAAAAAGACCAGTCGGAAAATGTAATGGTAGTTGATCTGGTGAGGAATGATCTTACTAAAATTTGTAAAGGCGGTTCTGTAAAAGTGGAGGAACTGTTTGGTGTTTATTCTTACCCACAAGTGCATCAAATGATCTCTACTATCAGCGGCGAACTACAAGGTGAAATATCACTTTCAAAAATATGGGAAGCCACTTTTCCAATGGGTTCTATGACCGGGGCACCGAAATATAGAGTAATGCAACTGATTGACGAATGTGAAGAGCAGCGCCGCGGAATTTTTTCAGGATCGGTAGGTTATATTTCGCCTGAAAATGATTTTGACCTTAATGTTGTGATAAGAAGCATTATGTACAACGCAACTAAAAAATATCTCTCTTACCAGGTTGGTTCCGGCATTACTTTTTATAGCGATCCGGAAAAGGAATGGGAAGAATGTCTGCTAAAAGGCGAGGCAATAAAGAAAGTATTAGGTTCTCTCGGTTGACAAATCAGGTATTACTGATGTGCGTTGATTGTTGAATATTCCTGAAAATAAAACAGCAGAAACATAAGCCTCTGCTGTCAACTATTATTCATCAACAACCAACTACTAACTACTCATCTCGCTGCGCTCAACATCATGCGTATAGATTGTTCCAGTATTTGTGATTTGTTGGTTTGGAAACTATTCATTTTTTCAGCGGGCAAATGCAGGTCGTAACTTCCACTGGAAGCAATGGCCTTGTCAAAATTTGGATTTAACGCATTGAAATCTGTAATATTCATTTGAACAACAGTAGCAATAGCCATTGAAGTATACTTACCGCTGATGCTGGCAGTAGAAACAGACGGATCAGTAACTGATGTAACAGTTGTTAAGCCTTCTCTTTCTTTTTTGGTAAGCGTTGTCAAACCGCCATCGCCTTCCATAATGTAATGCGTAGCTATAAATTTCTTCACATGGTTTCTTGACTCTGCCGGTAAATAATATTGCAGCTCCCAAAAATTATGGCTGCCGCTTTTGCGGATCGCACTATTAACATTGCCTGCACCGCAGTTATAGGCTGCAACTACTAATAACCAATCGTTATAAATATCGTAAAGGTCATTCAAATACCGGGCTGCTGCCTTCGTGCTTTTTTTGTAGTCGCGGCGTTCATCTGTTCTTTTGGTAACAGTCAGTCCGTAATCTCTCGCCGTTTGTGGCATAAACTGCCATGGGCCTACAGCACCTGCCCACGAAACTGCAGAAGATTTCAGATCAGACTCAATAACAGACAGATATTTTAATTCAACAGGCAATCCATATTGCGTAAATACATCGCCTATCAAATCAAAATAAGGCTTTCCCCAGGATTTCATCCTGGTCAGTCTGGCACTATTATCTTCAATATAATCCTGCACAAAGGAAATAGCTTTGGGATTGAGCTTGGTGATATTGATACCTTCGGAAGTTTCGGTTTCGAAAAGGTTTTTAAAAGCATCTTTAGGATTGCTTAAACCTTGCTCTTTAATTGTAGAATCATTGTAGTTCGCTACAGCCGTCCTTTCATCCGACAACAGGTAATGAATAGCGCCACGGCTTTGCAGGGTAATACAAATGAGGCAGCTTGTAGCCAACAATAAAAGTTTGTTCATCACAATTTTTTAAAGGGTGAAGCCAAAATCACACGGTGTCCTTACTCGCCTTTATTGTTGCATCAGTTGATGCGTAAAGCGCAGCAAAGATACCTCATTTTGGGCACCTGATGCCACCTGTAGTCCAAAAGGAAGGTTAGAGGAATGTTTAAAAACTGGTAAACTGATGGCTGGTATGCCGGTTAAATTGGCAAAAACGGTGAAGATGTCTCCCATGTACATGGCCAAAGGGTCTTTGTTCTTTTCGCCTAGTTTAGGAGCTACAGTGGGAGAATTAGGAGAAATAAGAAAGTCGAATTCTTTAAAGATATGTTCTGTTTGTTGGTGTAAAAGCCGTCGTACTTGTTGTGCTTTGGTAAAATAGGCATCATAATAACCGGCACTTAATACAAAACTGCCCAACATAATGCGTCGTTTCACTTCTTTGCCAAAGCCCTGAGACCTGTTTTCCTTATAAAAATCAATGAGATTCTTTCTTTCATTGCCTTGCTTTCCATATCTCACGCCATCATATCTTGAAAGGTTGGAAGAAGCCTCGGCTGTAGTTAATATGTAATAAGTGGGAACGATATATTCTGTAAGGTGAAACTGAACAGGCTCAACCTGGTGGCCTGTCGCTTTCAATTGTTTTAAAAAATTTTTAATTTGAAAAGAAATCTCCGGATCAATAGAAGGGTGTTCTATCCAATCAGGGAAATAAGCAATCTTATATTTTTTCCTGGAAGTTGTGAGGTCTGTAAAGTTTTCCTTTTGTATAATGGCAGTACTATCAAACTCATCCGGTCCAGCCATCACTTCTAAAATAATTGCAGCATCGGAAACCGTGTTAGATAGAACACCAATCTGATCAAATGAAGATCCATAAGCAAGCAGTCCGTGACGAGAAACACGGCCATAACCAGGCTTTAACCCAACCACGCCACAAAAATCGGCGGGTAAACGAACCGAGCCGCCTGTGTCGCTGCCTAAAGAGGCCATACACATGCCTGCTTTTACGGCGGCGGCGCTTCCGCCTGAAGAACCACCAGGCACATAAGCCGTATGATTAGGGTTCAGCACTGCACCATAAGCTGAGTTTTCGTTAGTGGAACCCATTCCAAACTCATCACAGTTTTGACGGCCGATAATGATAGCGCCTTCTGCCAATAAACGTGCAACGGCCGTTGCCGAATAAAGTGAGGTAAAACCATCCAGAATTTTTGATGAAGCAGAAACCTTGTGTCCTTCGTAACAGATGTTATCTTTTAAGCCCACGACCACGCCGTGAAGCTTACCTTTTATCTCTTGCTGATCTAATTTGGCAGCCCTTGCTAAAGCTTCTTCAGCAAAAACTTCAAGAAAACAATTTAAGTGCTGATGTTGTTGAATAGAAAAAAGGCAGTGTTGCACTGCCTGAACACAAGAAGTTTTGCCGGTTTTCAGGTCGGCGTGATAAGTAGGAATAGAGGAAAAATCAGTCACCTTAAACCTTGATAACGTTTGGTTAAGGATGAATTAAGATTGTGAAGACGGGGTAGTAGTGGTAGAAGTCGTCTTTTGATCTTTTTCATTCATGCCGTCTTCGATCTCTCTACGCACATTATTTTTGGCATCGTTAAATTCACGCATACCACGGCCTAAGCCACGCATCAGTTCAGGAATTTTTTTGCCACCAAACAATAACAAAACGATCAATAGGATGATCAGGATTTCATTAAAACCTCAAGGGCCCATAAAATGGATTTATAAAATGAAGAATTAAGAAACAAAGGTATCGTAAATAAGAACTGCAGGGCAAGGTACCAAAGATTTATTTCCAATAAAAAAGCGTCCCGGTTGCAGGACGCTATTTTAAAAAAATTAACGAAATATACAATTTCCAAAACTATTTTATTTTACTTGATCCTTTCACTTTTACAGCTGCGTTCAA
>JBQCJM010000188.1:0-13871 GCA_051952715.1 Flavisolibacter sp. | reverse complement strand
TAATGCCTGCATGTTCCTGCACACTATTTTCTCCTAACTCTGCCATGGCGCCCAAAGCCAGGATTTTTCTATCGCCTTTGATGTTGGCAAAATTTTCAATAGCTGCTTTCATGCTGCTTGGGTTGGCATTATAAGCATCCAGTATAATTTTGGCACTTCCTTTTTGTATTAATTGAGAACGGCTGTTGGAAGGCACATAGTTTTCTATTGCTTCTTTAACTTTATCGTCTGCTACTTTAAAAAATTTTCCAACGGCTACTGCAGCCAACACATTCGGTAAATTATAACTTCCAACTAAATGTGTTGTAATGATGCCTTCATAGCCTTTTTCAAAACGAACCTCTAAAAAAGGATCTGTTTGAGAAACATCTCCTGCAATCTCAGCGTCCTTCGTCCCATAAGTATAAATAGTTGAAATGCTGTGGCTCATTTGCTGGAGGTATTCATAATCCCACATTACAAAAGCAGTTCCATTATGGCTGCGCAAATAGTCATATAATTCACCTTTTCCTTTACGAACGCCTTCTTCGCCGCCAAAGCCTTCCAGGTGGGCTTTGCCAACGTTAGTAATTAATCCATGCGTAGGTAAAGTGTATTCGCAGTAAGAAGCAATTTCTTTTTGATGATTGGCACCCATTTCAATAACGGCCATTTCAGCATCTTTTCTGACTTTTAAAATGGTTAATGGAACGCCAATATGGTTGTTCAGGTTCCCCTCTGTGGTATAGGTTTTATAAGTTGTTGAAAGAACTGCATGCACTAATTCTTTGGTGGTGGTTTTGCCATTGCTGCCCGTAATAGCAATAAAAGGAATATCAAACTGTTGGCGGTGATGTTTTGCCAATTGTTGGAGCGTAGTTAGCGCATCGTCTACTAAAATGGTTTTATCACCCATTGCAAATTTGCTGTCATCAATTATGGCATAGGCCGCGCCGGTTTCAAGGGCTTTAGCGGCAAACTCGTTCCCGTTAAAGCTGGGTCCTTTCAAAGCAAAAAAAAGATCGCCTTTCTGCAGCTTGCGGGTATCTGTTTGAACGGAAGGATGTTCGAGATAGATTTTATAGAGTGCTTCTATATTCATTTGGCAAAAGTAACAGTGAACTGTTTTTAACAATGATGATGAAATAAAAAAACCTCCCGGTTTAGCGGGAGGTTGTATAGAAGTTTTTCAGAATTATCTTTTTTGTTTTTTGGTCTTCCAGAAGTTACCCGTTTTCCTCTTGTTGCCTTCCGGGCTACCCATGCGGTCCATGGCGCAACGGAAACCCAATGTACTCATAGCCTGATCTTCTTCAAGATAGCGGCGTGTGCCGGGGCTAAGCCAATAGGCACGATCGTTCCAGCTACCACCTTTGTACACCCTTGATTTATCAGAGATCAAAGTAGTAATACCATAACCATAAGATGCATTTGATAAGCTGTCACCATCAAGGTAATTGATTACATTACCACGCTGATAGTTACGGCGGTTGCGGCTTTCAGAATCTGTAACATCCACCATTTTTACACGGCCTGTACTGTCTCTTTCATACCTGTCGTTAGGATCGCTGGCGGTAGGGTCTTTTACATATAATTTTTGGTATTTGTTACCACGGTAAGGAGCAACATCATCCTGGTTGCCGGCAACGTCCATTCCTGTTAAAGGACGATATACGTCAGCCACCCACTCGCTCACATTACCAGCCATGTTGTAAATTCCAAAACCATTAGGAAAGAAAGATGTGACCTCGGAAGTATATACTGCACGGTCGTTCAAACCACCGGCCACACCGGCGTTATCACCCGAACCTCTTTTAAAGTTAGCCAGAAACTGACCTTGCCAGCTACCATGCTTTGTATCACGGAGGCCACTGAAGTTCATATTTTGTGTCCAGGGATATACTTGTTTGTTCGATTGCAATTCTTCACCTCTCTTGCCTTCTTTAGTAGAAGGGCGTGGATTTTGGTTGATTAAACCATAAGCCGCATACTCCCACTCGGCTTCAAACGGCAGGCGATAGTCAGGTAATAATAAACCATCTTCCATAGTTACCTGCGTTCTTGGTGTTCCTTGTGGTGTTTTTAAAGGGTTCTTTTTAGATGTTGCACCTTTCCCGGGTTGGGCCTGGTACATACCTAACAAGTAAGATTTTGTAGTGAAGTTCTCTTGCCCCTGCTGGCCCTGAACGCCTTGTGGCGATACATATCCTTTTTGCATCAGGATACCTTCATTCACACGGTCACTTCTCCACATGCAAAAATCGTGGGCTTGCTGCCAGCTTACGCCAACTACAGGGTAGTAGTTAAAGCCCGGATGACGGAAATAATATTCCACCAAAGGCTCGTTATAACTTAATTCGCTGCGCCACACCAAAGTGTCTGGTAAAGCAGCATCAATAATTTTTTGATTGTTGGGATCGTCTTCAGGATTGAACACCCTGCCCAGCCAGTAAATATATTCACGGTAGTGAACGTTGGCTACTTCAGTGCGGTCAATGTAGAAAGAAGGAACGGTAACACGGCGGGGAATGTTATCCCAGTTGCCCATTACATCTTCTTCGGTTTGTCCCATGGTGAAGGTACCACCCTGAACAAATACCAGGCCTGGTCCTAAGCCTTGTTCCTGGGATTTGGCTACCTGGTAACCACCCATGTTTTTGTCATTGTAGTTCCAACCGGTAACGTCCGATTTGTCTTTTTTGTTCTTGCCGAAAAGACCGTTTTTACAGGAGGTCATTGCTGCGGCACAGGATAAGAGGATTAAAAAATTTCTTACTTGCATGGTTGCTTTTTTTGTCTTTCTAAAGGAACACATGGATTTTTCATGTGTCTGCCTTGGTTTAACCTACGTTTGGAATAACTTTAACGCCATGCAATAGCAATTATTGTGACTCCAAAATAGTTTTCTAAGACAGATGTGCGAATATAGAGAGATTGATATAAAGTATATAAGGAGTTTTACGTTTTTTGCATGTAAATTCTACGATTATCGCCACCATGTTTTTAAGCCGCAAGTTTTTGGTTTTGATTGTTTTGATGGCTTCTATCTTAGTGGTAGATGCTCAAAGAACCTATAAATCGGGTTCGGTATTGGCGGCAGGTAACTGGTATAAAATAAGTGTAACCACTGATGGTGTCTACAAACTGGATCTTCCTTTTTTATCTTCTTTAGGCATTTCAGGCTCCATACCTTCAGCCCAAATAAGAATTTTTGGAAATGGGGGCGGCATGCTGCCGGAGGCCAATAATGAGAAACGACCAGATGACCTTGAAGAAGTATCCATTATGGTAGTAGATGGTGGCGATGGCGTGTTAAATGGCAACGACTATGTTTTATTTTACGGGCAGGCGCCCGATAAATGGATGAAAGATTCGGTTAACCGAAGGTTTATTCATAACAAAAACATTTTTGATGATAAGTCTTATTATTTTATAACCATAGGTGGAACTGGTAAAAGAGTTCAGCCGCAAAATATAGTGCCCGCAGCTTCAATTACCATTACATCCTTTGATGAAAGATATTTTCATGAGCTCGATACAGTTAATTTGCTTTCAAGTGGAAAAGAATGGTTAGGAGAGGAGTTTTCCAATGCACCGGGCAAAACTTTGGCGCACAGTTTTAATTTGCCCTTTTCCAATATAGTGCCGGCGCCGGCTGCTATTACTTCTGCGGTGGTTGCACGATCTGTAGGCGTACAAAGTGGATTCGCCGTTTCAGTTAATAACCAGCCTGTGCAGCAAATTACTATAGGCCAGGTAGGTACAGGCATGTATGATCTCTTTGCGCAGCAAGCTCAAAAAACCGACAATTTTATTTCTCAGGAGAACCCAGTGATCACTTTTAGTTACAGCCCCGGCAGCTTTAACAGCCAGGGATGGTTAAACTGGTTTGAATTTTTTTGTCGCAGAAGTCTGTCAGTAACATCAGGTAAACAATTATTATTTCGTGATTGGAATAGCGTAGGCACCGACGCTGCAGAATTTATCGTTTCAAATACCGAGGCCAATGCCCAGGTTTGGGATGTTACGGAGCCTTTGAGTCCTATAAAAATAAGCACTAGCCTTGCGGGTAGCCAGTTGCATTTTACAAATGATGCACGACAACTGCACGAATATGTTTGTTTTTCAAACTATTTAACGCCGCAGGTTTTTGGTAAAATAGCCAACCAAAATCTTCATACGTCTTCCGAAGCCGACTTTATTATTATTAGCTATCCTCCATTTTTACAGCAGGCCCAGCGTCTTGCTGAGTTTCATCAGCAACATCACAATCTTAAAACCATTGTTGTAACTACCGACCAGGTTTTTAATGAATTTTCAGGTGGCATTCCTGACCCAACCGCTATCAGGGATTTTGTAAAAATGTATTATGATAAATACAAAAATACCTGGAATGGCTCGGGCAAATATCTATTGCTTTTCGGCAAAGCTTCTTTCGATTATAAAAACCGCATTGCTGGCAATACCAACCTGGTTCCTGCTTATGAAAGTTCCAGTTCATTCGATCCATTATCTACTTATACTTCCGATGATTTTTTTGGCTTTTTGGATGATAATGAAGATATCAATGCCTCATCGTCCAACCAATTAGATATTGGTATTGGTCGTGTGCCTGCTAAAAACGTAGATGAAGCAAAAAACCTCGTAGATAAAGTTTTGGATTACCATTCCGCCACTTCCTTGGGCCCCTGGCGTAATAATCTTGACTTTATTGCTGATGATGAAGATCAGAATCTTCATTTGCAGGATGCAGAAACACTGACCGCAACAGCTTCTGCTACAGCGCCGTTATTTAATCAACAGAAAATTTATCTCGACGCTTTTCAACAGGAAAGCGGTTCGGCCGGAGGCCGTTATCCACAAGCCAATGCGGTGATCAATAATAATATTTACAATGGTTGTTTGATCTGGAACTACAGCGGTCATGGCGGCCCGTCGCGCCTGGCGGAAGAAGTAGTGATTGACCAGTCGGTTGTTGATAAATGGAGCAATCAATACCGCTTGCCGCTTTTTATTACCGCTTCATGCGATTTTGCTCCTTACGATCATCCCATCACCAACTCTCTTGGCGAAAACTTATTGATAAGGCCGAAAACCGGCGCCATTGCATTGATGACAACAAGCAGGATCGTTTTTGCTTACAGTAACCGCATCATCAACGATAATTATTTAAGGTTCGCTTTGCAGCCCGATGCCAATGGCCACTTTAAAACGCTGGGAGAGGCCGTGATAGCCGCAAAAAACTACACGTATCAAAGTTCCGGCGATATCATTAACAACAGAAAGTTTTCGTTGTTGGGCGATCCGGCCATGCGGCTTGGCTTTCCTGAGTTGGCAGTAAAGGTCAATACCATTAATGGTCATGATATTGCTTTACAGGCCGATACTTTAAGCGCTACCGAGTCAGTAATGATAGAAGGGCAGGTAAATGATAATAACGGTGTTTTACAAAACAATTTTAAGGGAACAGTTTATGTAACGCTTTTCGACAAAGCCAGGACCGTTACCACTTTAGGCAACGATGCTGGCAGTTTCCCGGTTGGGTATAAAGATCAAAGCAGTGTTTTATTTAAAGGAAAAGCTTCGGCGCAAAACGGCAAATTTACCATTGAGTTTAAAGTCCCGAAAGATATCAACTATCAATATGGTAATGGAAAAATTAGTTTGTATGCAGAAGATGGAACCAAAGGCGGCAGCGGCTACTCTACCAATGTTATTGTTGGCAGCATAGCATCCGGAACCAATACAGATAATTTAGGACCCGAGATAAAGGCTTATTTGAACGATGAGAAATTTGTGAACGGCAGCATTACCAATACCACGCCTGTTTTGGTTCTAAAACTGTTCGATTCATCGGGCATTAATACAGTAAGTTCCGGCATTGGGCATGATATGATTGCTACGCTTGATAACGACAACAACACTTATTATGTGCTTAATAATTTTTACGAAAGCGATTTAGATGATTTTCAGAAAGGAAGCGTCAGGTTTCAATTGCCTGAATTGAAGCCGGGTCATCATTCACTACAAATTAAAGTTTGGGATGTAATGAATAATTCAAACGATTACGACCTGGACTTTACAGTTGTTGAAAATGCTGAGCTAAGGGTTGACCATGTGCTGAATTATCCGAATCCTTTCACCACTAAAACAGCTTTTTGGTTTGAACATAACCATCCCGGCGTGGACTTATACACGAAGATTGAAATATTTACAGTAAGCGGAAAGCTGATAAAAACCATCTCGCAAACAATAAATACCGCCGGAAACCGTTCGAATGAGGTTCTGTGGGATGGCAGGGATGAGTATGGAACTAAAATAGGCCGCGGTGTTTATATTTACCGCTTACGAGTGACGACATTTGATGGTAAAGTGGCCGATAAATGGGAACGTTTGGTGGTTTTGTAATGTCTACCGATCCTTAATTTAAAATGATATAACCAAAACTGTATAATTTCACGCACTTTATAAAAAAGAACTATGAGATCAACTGCATTAAAACTGGCTGCTGGCCTTACATTGACGATTGCAGCCTTTGTACCCTCTGTAAAAGCTCAAACAGGAAGCGAGATCAACGTGGTAACCACAGCGGTTCCTTTTCTGCGCATTTCCCCCGATGCCCGTGCCGGCGCCATGGGCGAATTGTCCTTAGCGACAAGCCCCGATGCCAGCGCATCTTATTTCAACCTTGGTAAAGTTTCTTTCAATGAATCTCCAGGGGGCTTAAATGTTACCTACACACCATGGCTTAAAAAATTGGTGAACGATGTGTACCTGGCTTCTTTGGCCGGTTATTATAAAATGAACGAGAACGAAGCCATATCTGCTTCGCTGCGTTATTTTAATTTAGGAAGCATCCAGTTTACCGATTATAATGGCAATGCTTTAAATACTTCTAACCCTCGCGAGTTTGGTTTTGATTTGGGCTATTCAAGAAAACTTACGCCAAACTTTGGCTTAGGTGTAGGATTAAAATATATCTATTCTAACCTTGCCAGTGGCTTTAGCGGAAATGGGAATACATACAAAGCTGGAAGCGCCGTTGCCGGTGATATTGGTTTGTATTACCATGGCCTTAACGATGTAGGACAAGGGTGGGCATTCGGCTTAGCGTTAACCAACCTGGGTTCTAAAATTTCTTATACCGATAATGCCGATCAAAAAGATTATATCCCTGCCAACTTTGGTATTGGTACTACTTACACCAAGGTTATTGATGAAAGCAATAAAATAACTTTCGGCGTTGATTTAAATAAATTATTAGTACCTACGCCACCGAAAGTTGCAGATCCTCAAAATCCAACAGCGCAGGATACCGTTAATTTTAATAATTATCACAACAAAAGTGTAGTGGGAAGTTGGTTCAGTTCTTTCGGTGATGCGCCGGGTGGTTTTTCTGAAGAAGTAAAAGAATTCCAGGCTTCACTTGGCGCCGAGTATTGGTATAACAACCAGTTTGCCCTGCGTGCCGGATATTTTTACGAAGACAAAACAAAAGGCAACCGCCGTTATTTTACCACTGGCGTTGGTATAAAATACAATGTTTTTGGTTTGAACTTTTCTTACCTCGTACCTGTTAACAGCGGCGTAAACCAAAATCCTTTGGCTAACACGCTACGTTTTTCTTTAGTGTTTGATTTGAGTGGAGAAGGCGCTGCTGCAGGTTCTGATCAATAAAATATTTTTCCAAACATTAGAAAACCCTTCGGTCACGAAGGGTTTTCTATTTTAAATAAGTACTGAATAATTAGTAATGAGTCGTGTGCTAATGGAATCGGCATGATTGCTATTGTAAAACATTCCGCATAACACGAACTCATTACTTATCATTGATTACTCATCTCCTTGCTACATTTGCAAAAAAAATTATGGGCCTTCGTATCGGATTGGGCGTAGATTTTCATCAACTGGCAGAAGGAAGAGAATTATGGATTGGCGGTATAGCAATCCCTCATCACAAAGGTGGACTGGGTCACAGCGATGCCGATGTCTTGCTTCATGCCATTTGCGATGCTTTGCTGGGCGCCGCCTGTCTTGGTGATATTGGTGTGCATTTTCCGGACACCGACCAACAGTACAAAAACATTGACAGCAAGATTTTGCTGCAGCATACCATGCAACTCATACAAAAAGAAAACTACCGTTTGATCAATATTGACAGCACACTGTGTTTGCAGGAACCAAAGATCAAGCCTTATGTGCAGCAAATGCAACAAACTATTGCAGCCATTGCCGGTGTTAGCGAAAAAGACGTTTCCATAAAAGCAACCACTACAGAGCAGATGGGCTTTGTAGGCCGCAAAGAAGGTGTGATGGCTTACGCTACTGTTTTATTGGAAACTATTTAACATCTTTGGAAATACGCAAACTTATCTTTGAAACAATGAGCCTTGCTGTAAAAATCGTTAATACATCTGCCAATGCACTGCCCGAATATGCAACGGAAGGCTCGGCAGGACTTGATCTTAGGGCTAATTTAACAGAGCCTGTTGAACTCAAACCTATGGAACGCAGGTTAATTCCAACCGGATTGTTTATTGAGCTGCCAATAGGTTACGAAGCGCAGGTGCGGCCACGCAGCGGCCTTGCAGTGAAGCAGGGTCTGACTTGCTTAAATAGCCCCGGTACAGTTGACAGCGATTATCGTGGAGAGCTTAAGGTTTTGTTGATAAACCTTTCCGGCGAAATGCAGATCATACATCATGGCGACAGGATTGCGCAAATGGTGGTGCAGAAGTTTGAAAAAATATCCTGGAAGCCTGCAGAAACATTATCGCAAACTGCCAGGAGCGAAGGTGGCTTCGGGTCAACCGGTAAAAATTAATGTACACTACGCAGCGCACCTGAAATTCGTGTAATAGCTTATAAACATTGTATGATTAATCTAACCGTATTTTAATGACAAAATTTTTATTTATAGCGTTATCAATCGTTGTGTTGGCATCGTGCCGCTCTACCAAAAAAATTCAAACAGCCATATCCAAAAAAGATACATCAGCTAAGGTTGTCATTGATGGTAATAAATCTGATACAGTAATTTTTATTAAGAACACATTGAATAAAATTATTGCCGGCCGTGTACAGTACACCAGTTTTAATGCAAAGGTGAATGTAGATTATAAAGGAACTGATGGGAAAAATTATAACGTTAATGCGAACATCAGGATGTATAAGGATAGTGCAATATGGATTTCGGCCAATGCTATTTTAGGCATTGAAGCTATGCGGGTATTGATCACAAAAGATTCTGTAAAGTTGCTTGATAAGCTGAATAAAACCTATACGGCGCGAAGCGTTGATTATTTGCAGGAAGTAACTTCTTTACCGTTAGATTTATATACGCTGCAGGATCTGATTATTGGCAATGCTGTATTTGTTGATTCAAACATTGTGGCTTTTTCGGCTACTACCAGTACTATTTCATTATTAAGCAAAGGGCAATGGTTCAAAAACCTTATTACACTTGATGCCACAAACAACAGTTTGTTATACAGTAAGCTGGATGATGTAAATGTGGCAAGAAACCGTACAGCCGATTTAACCTACAGCGATTACGAAAACAAAAAAGGCTTTTTGTTTGCTACCAAAAGAAGAATCTTGGTAACAGAAAAAGGTAGATTAGATATTAAATTAGATTTTAGACAATACGAAATTGATCAGGATGTGAGTTTTCCTTTCTCCATTCCTAAAAATTATGACCGTAATTAAAATTTATTTTTTTTGAAAGCGTTAGATACATTCCTAAAAAGACCACCGATGCAAAAATTACTGATTGTCGCCTTCCTTTTTTTTAGTGCTCAATTCTGTTATGGACAGTCGCAGGACAAAACCAATATGGAAAAAGAACGCCAGGAAATTCAACAGGAGATAAAGGAACTGCAATCAAGTTTAAGCAAGGTAAAAGGACAGACAAAAGCCAACCTGGCCAAGTTAAGAATGCTGGAACAAAAGCTGGAACTTCAAAACAGGTTAATTGGAAATATTAATAAGGAGATACGGATAATTTCAAATGATATTTACAGCAGCAACCAGGAAATTACAAGACTTCAAAGACAATTAGATACGTTGAAGGCGGAGTATGCCAAGAGTGTGGTTTATGCATACAAGAATAAAAGCAGCTACGATTTTTTGAATTTCATTTTTTCTGCCAGTAGCTTTAACGATGCGTTGAAGAGAGTGTCATATTTAAAATCGTACAGGGCGTACAGGCAACAACAGGTTACTAACATCAAAGAAACACAAAAATTAATTCAGGATCGTAAGCAGCAACTTTTAGGTAAGCAATCGCAAAAAAAATCGGCGCTTGAAAATCAGCAGCAACAAGTGAACGCTTTAGCCGAGCAAAAAAAGGAAAAAGACGCTGTGGTGGCCAAGCTGAAATCGCAGGAAAAAGATTTGGCCAAACAAATGGCTGTTAAAAGAAAACGGGATAATATTTTAAGAGGTCAAATTGCGGCTATTGTTCGCCGTGAAATTGAAAGAGCTAAAAAGGAAGAAGAAGCAAGAATTGCTGCTGCTAAAAAGAAAGAAGCAGAAACTAATAAAAACAATGTTTCTACAAGTGCTGCAACACCAGCTCCAAAGACAACCGCACCGGCAAAAAAGAGAGAAGATTATTTAGTATTGAACGAAGGGCAGGCAAAACTCGCTGCTAACTTTGCCAGCAATAGGGGAAGCTTACCATGGCCGGTTGACAATGGAATCGTTAGCATACCCTTTGGCACCAGTAAAATAGAAGGTCTGTCAATGGATAATCCCGGCATCACTATTTCTACTCCCTCTGCCGGCACCACAGTTAAAGCGGTTTTTGATGGCGAAGTAAGTGCTGTCTCCAACACCGGTGATGGTATGATGGTAATGATTCGTCATGGTAAATATTTTACAGTGTATAGTAATTTATCCAGCGCCAGTGTAAGCAGGGGTGATGAAGTAAGAACGGGCCAGGCTATTGGCCGCACGGCACAAGCCGATGATGGCAGTGGCGGACAGCTTGACTTTATGTTAATGGTTGAATCAAAGAATGTAAACCCTCAGCCCTGGCTAAGAAGATAATGAATGTGGTGCAAGGAATAAAGAACCGATGAGTATTGAATGAAGGCTTCCTGTACCTCGTCATTCATTATTCCTTGTGCATTGTTCGATATTTCTTACGCCAGCACCTGGCTCAATACTTCTTCGTATAATTTTTCATAAAGAGGTACAATGTTTTTAATATCGAAGGCTTCAGCCTGTTGCGATGCGGCAGCTTTAAATTGTTGTAAGCGATCATCATTTTCCAAAATATCAATGGCCTGCCTGCTCATGGTTTGAATGTCGCCAACATCACCCATATAACCAGTTACACCTTGTATCATAATTTCCGGTAAACCACCTGCATTGGTTGAAACCACGGGTACACCAGCTGCCATAGCTTCCAAAGCTGCCAATCCAAAACTTTCATATTCCGAAGTCAATAAAAACAGGTCAGCAATAGCCAATATGTCTTCCATTTGCTCCTGCTTTCCTACAAACCTTACATCATCGCAAACACTTAACTCACGGCAAAGTTGCTCGGCAGTTCCACGTTCGGGGCCATCACCTACAAATAATAATTTGCTTGGGATATGTTGTTTCACTTTATTAAAAATCAACACTACATCCTGCACTCTCTTTATTCTTCTGAAGTTAGAAGCATGCAGTAGTACACGTTCGCCGTTAGGTGCAATCACTTTTTTGAAGGCATCAATAGGCTTGCGGGCAAAACGTTGCACATCTACAAAATTGTGAATAACCTCAATAGATTTTTCGATTTTAAAATGCGTGAAGGTTTCATCACGCAGGTTTTGCGAAACGGCTGTTATGGCATCGCTTTGATTGATGGAGAAAGCCACTACAGGTGCATAAGTTTTATCCCGTCCTACCAAAGTAATGTCTGTTCCATGCAGTGTAGTAATTACCGGAATGTGAATGCCATCCTGCTCTAAAATTTTTTTGGCCATGTAAGCGGCTGATGCATGCGGAATAGCATAATGCACATGCAATAATTGCAAATGATTGTTTTTAATAACATCCACCATAGTGCTGGCCAGGGCTGTTTCGTAAGGCGGATAATCGAAGAGGGGATAGGTTGGCACCTGTACTTCGTGGTAGAAAATATTGGGAATAAAACCATTTAACCGTACCGGTTGCTGGTAAGTTATAAAATGAACCTGGTGGCCATTTTGCGCCAATGCTTTTCCTAATTCTGTAGCCAATACACCACTGCCACCAAAAGTGGGATAACAAACGATTCCAATTCTCATTACTTCAACTTTAGCTGACTAAGGTAAATACAAAAATGGGTTCGCCTCGTCGCGATAAGTTAAATAATTGTATTTGCAAACCTGTTTCATTTTAATTTTAGCAGATGAAGAAACTTACAACTTTCCTATCCTTTGTTTTAGTTGTGCTTTCTGCTTCAGCACAAAATGAAGATTCTGTTTTTATCCGTCGCATTGCCGATGAAATTTTGACCAACGGAAAATCATACGAAGACCTGCGGGTGTTAACCAAGCAAATTGGCGGACGCTTAGCCGGTTCGCCGCAAATGGTAAAAGCCGAACAATGGGGATTAAAAACTTTACAAGGCGCAGGCGCAGATAATGTGTATTTGCAGGAGTGCATGGTACCACATTGGGTACGCGGTGGCAAGGACGAGGCAACAGCTTATTTCTCAAAAACCGGTAATAAAAAAGTACAAACAAAAAGTTTATATGTCATTGCTTTGGGCAATTCGGTTGGCTCTATGAAACCTTTAAAGGCCGATGTAATTGAAGTGGAAAACTTTGATGATTTAGAAGCGAAGAAAGATCAGTTAAAAGGTAAAATCGTTTTTTATAACTACAAATTCAATCCCAAATTCATTCACACTTTTGAGGCTTACGGCGATGCTGTAAAATACAGGGGCGCTGGCCCCAGCCGCGCCGCCAAATATGGTGCTGTGGGTGTAATTGTAAGAAGCATGTCACATAGCACAGATAACTATCCGCATACAGGTTCTACACGATACGACGAAACTTTACCTAAACTGCCTGCAGTAGCTATTGGCTTACAGGATGCTGACTGGCTAAGCACTCAGTTACAAAAAGGAGCAGTATCTGTTAGCCTGCTCACCCGCGGCAGCTTTTTTCCGGATACAATTGGACATAATGTAATCGCAGAAATCAAAGGCGCTGAATTTCCGAACGAATACATAACAGTAGGCGGCCACCTCGATTCATGGGATCCATCAGAAGGTGCACACGATGACGGTACCGGTATTGTACAAACAATAGAAGTGCTTCGTACATTAAAAGTATTGGGCTACAAACCTAAAAGAACCATTCGCTTCGTGTTATTTGCCAATGAAGAAAACGGCACAAGGGGAGGAAAAAAATATGCTGAGGAAGCCAAAGCAAAAGGAGAACAGCACATTTTTGCCCTGGAAAGCGATGAAGGCGGATTTACGCCAAGAGGATTTAATGTTACAGGTACCGATGCCGTGTATCAAAAATTTTTAGGATGGAGCAAATTGCTGGCACCTTATGGCGGCACCGATGTAGAACGTGGTGGCGGAGGTTCTGACATAGGCCTTCTTAGAGACTTTCTGCATGCAACCATTGCCGGCTTTATGCCCGACTCGCAACGCTATTTCGACTACCATCACACACCAAACGATGTATTTGAAAATGTAAATGAACGGGAGCTGGAATTAGGTGCAGTAAATATGACGGCATTAATTTTTTTGGTTGATAAATATGGATTGTAATCATTGCTTGTTCTGCTTAATTTAGGGATATGGAAAATTCCAAGCAAACATTGAAAAGAGTTGGAAGCGGTGTAAAAAAATTTCTATGGATATTTTTAATACTGGTTCTTCTTGCTGGTGCTGGATT
>JBQCJM010000187.1:0-6097 GCA_051952715.1 Flavisolibacter sp. | reverse complement strand
CGTATTATCAACCGCATTCAACCATTTGAAAATGTAAGAGCGGCTACTGAAAACGCAAGAACCATAGGTTTTAAATCAGTGAATTTTGACTTGATATACGGGCTTCCATTGCAAACTCTGGAAAGCATCGAACGAACCTTTAATAAAGTAATTGAGCTGAAGCCAGACCGCATTGCATTTTACAGTTATGCGCATGTACCCTGGACAAGCAAGGCGCAACGTTTGTTTGATGAATCGCATTTGCCTTCAGCAGAAGAAAAAATTATGTTGTATCTAAAAGGCAAGGAATTGCTGATGAAAAATGGTTATGTAGATATTGGTATGGACCATTTTGCTTTGCTTACCGATGATCTATATAAAGCCCGGAGCGAAGGTAAACTGCACCGCAACTTTATGGGCTACACCACGCAAAATGCGGGATTGCTGTTGGGTTTGGGTGTTTCATCTATTAGTGAGACAGGCAATGCTTTTGCGCAAAATGAAAAAACATTGCACGATTATTATACAGCTATTAACTCCGGAAGATTAGCTATTAAAAAAGGGTATTTTTTAAATGAAGAAGATAGTGCCTTTCGCAAATACATTTTGGATATTACCTGTAAGGGCGCAACTGTTTTTAATGAAAGAGATTTCCCTATGCTGGAGCAATATACGTTCCCATTGTTAACTGATTTAGCCAAAGATGGTTTAATTGAATGGAACAGGGAAGGACTGAAGCTAACCACACAAGGTCATTATTTCATTCGTAATATTTGCAGCGCCTTTGATTTGCATTTGCATAGAAGACATCCCGTTCAGCAAATTTTTAGTAAAGCCATATAATACACAGGCCGTTCCAGGCGGCCTAACGTTATTGCATTTCTCTTACTTCGCAAAGCATAGTATGAGAAAGAGTGGTTGGGCTTAACAATCCTGCTAATCGATCACTACCTAAGTGTTTCCGTCTCCAGTCGCGGTTAGAAATCAAACTCCCTTCTGTGCATATTCCATCGTATGCCCGCATAAATCACAGATGTATTATCAGAAACACTCAAAGCACTTTGCTTGCGATAAACAGCATTCACTTCTAAAAATAAATTAGGCTTTACTTCATAGGAAAGTAATAGCGAAGCATAAGCAACTTTATTTTTCACTCCCGAGCCTACATCGTATCCATAATCATTAACTCGATAAGGAGGAATGTTTGGCAGGAAAATATTGGAACCATAATTTACATTGCCCGTATCTTTTCCCTGCGTGTAATAAATGGCTTTTGCCTGTATCAGCCATTTGTGTGCAGGCTGATAACGGGCTATGCCAATAAATTCCTGGAAGTTAGCGCCTAATGGATGTGCCAGGGGTTGATTGTAGTGCGTATAATTAGCTACCGAATCTCTGTGCGAATAGGTAAAGGGGCGAACACGATTGCTTTCAATTTGCAGGTCCAAATTTTTGACATTGAAAGCGTCAATATATTTTGCACCCAACTGGTAACCGAATTTATTGCCCCACCAGCCGTTGCCTGCTTTTATTTCTGACAATTTAAATTCATCCAACAACAGCTGCCCGTAAAATTGGAATTTGTGTGCCGCATTAGCTTTAAAGTCCAACCCCGCAACGGAATTGTCGAAGCTGCCGTTTTGTTGCTCAATAGAACGATAGAAAATAACAGGATTCAGGTAGCCAAATTCAAAATGGTCTTTGCGGCCAAATACCACGCCTTCAAACACACCTACGTTCAGCCATTTAGTAATGTCAATATCCAAATGATGGAATGCAGCATATTTTTTAGGAATCAAAATATCAGCGCCAAAGCGTTCCGCATTTTGCAATTCCATAAACAGGTTTTGGTAATTGAATTTCCAAATGCGGGTATTCAGTTTTAAAAACAAAGCGCTGTTCGAAAAATCGCTTAAAAACAAAGAACGATAGCCATTACCAATAAAATTTTTATCGTAGCCAAATGCTACATCAATGTATTTCGCAACATTAAAAGTAATGTAGCCTCTTGCGTCAAAATAATCATAGCCCGTTTTTTTAAAGCTTTTATAAAATCCTTCTCCCGGCACCGCTTTTCTTTCGTCTACCCATTGCTGCACATACAGTGGATCTCTTTCCTGGTTGTCGGTTATGTAGGCAGCAAAACCAATTTTGTCGGCAATACGGCCACGCAAAGTAATACCACGGGTGTTTAGAAAAATATGCTGGTCATTATTTTTTTCCTTGCCAACATAATATTGAAAAACAGGATTGACGGCTAAAAAGAAATCTTTGGTATTGACTTCGTAAAAAGTAGCAGGTGTTTTGTAAAAATGTTTCCAGAATGTTTTTTTGCTTGCATATTTTTGTGTTGACCATTCGGAACTGCTCATTAAAGCCGTAGCTGCATTGTATAAGTCCACTTCTGTAAGATACTTGCCGACTTTATCATTCGTGTGCTTTTCAATTTCTGCAGTCAGAGGTACTTCTTGATTGTCAGATTGTATAAACGAACCTTCGCCATAATATTTTTCAATCACTGAAATCACTTGTTTTCGGCTAAAAGGTTTTGTTTTCGAAAAATTCAATATGGAATCCGTCTGCGCTTTTATTTCCAACCTTTCAATTAAAATGTTTTCCTTAGCACCCTGTGCTAAATAAGTAGTTTGCGAGAAAACCTTAAACGGCAGGAAGATCAAAAAAAGAATGAAGGTTTTTATAAACTCCTTAAGTGGTTTGGGACGTGATTGTTTAAATTGCATGCAGACAGTTTATCATTTTTCAAATTATGCAAAAATACCTGATAAAGAATATTAATGTCGTTAATGAAGGAAAGATTGAAACCCTTGATGTTTTAATCGCCAATGAACGCATCGAACGAATGGCACAACAAATCTCTGAGGTTAGTGGAACATATATAGAAATTAATGGCGAAGGCAAATATTTACTGCCCGGCGTTATAGACGACCAGGTGCATTTTCGTGAACCCGGGCTAACCCATAAGGCCACTATTTACACCGAAAGCAAAGCGGCGGTGGCTGGCGGTACTACTTCTTTCATGGAAATGCCAAACACAGTACCGGCGGCACTTACACAAGATTTGCTGGAAGAAAAATATACTATCGGTGCCAATACTTCTTTGGCGAATTTTTCTTTTTTCATGGGTACCTCTAATGATAACGCTGACGAAGTGCTGCGAACAAATGATAAGAAAAATGATGTTTGTGGGATCAAGATTTTCATGGGTTCATCTACCGGCAATTTATTGGTCGATAATTATCTCACAATAGATAAAATTTTTCGCGACAGCGAAGTGCTTATTTCTACTCATTGCGAAGAAGAAAGCCTGATCAAGGAAAATTTGAAAAGGTTAAAAGCACAAAAAGCAGTTCTTGAACCATCCGACCATCCTGTAATTCGGGATGCCGAAGAATGTTTTGAATCGTCTTTTAAAGCCGTACAACTGGCTAAAAAACATGGCACACGATTGCATATTTTACATATTAGCACAGAAAAAGAATTGCAATTATTCACTAACATGCTTCCGTTAAAAGACAAAAGAATTACTGCCGAAGTTTGTGTACATCATTTGCATTTTACCAGCAACGATTATGCACAATACGGTAATTTGATCAAATGCAATCCGGCCATAAAAGCGCCTCATAATAAAGAAGCCTTGTGGGAAGCTTTGCTGGATGACCGCCTCGATGTAATTGCTACCGATCATGCGCCGCATACCTGGGCTGAAAAAAATGAGCCTTATGAAAAAGCCCATGCCGGTATTCCGCTGGTACAGCATTCATTACTATTGATGCTACATTATTGGCAAAAGGGAAAGATTTCTTTGGAAACCATTGCAAGAAAAATGAGTCATGCTGTAGCTGATTGTTTTCAAATTAAGGATCGGGGCTACATACGTGAGGGCTACTATGCCGACCTGGTGATTGTAGATCTGAACCAAAATACAGCTGTTACCAAAGAAAATATTTTATCTAAATGCGGATGGAGTCCTTTTGAAGGACAAACTTTTCCTGCTACCATTACTCATACATTCGTAAGTGGAAATTTAGTTTATGGAAACGGAACATGGAATGAATCTATAAAAGGAAAACGATTAACTTTCGAAAGATAAATGTTCATAGTTAATGGCTCATTGCATCATGAACCATTGACTAATGAACCATAAACGCCTATGCAAATAGACAAAACCACGTTCAACGATATTTCCATTTTTCATTCCGAAGAAGAATTTTCCATTTTTCACCGGCTGAACTTTACAAAAACAGTTGGAGGTAAAGAATGGCTGCGCCGTTTTTTTATGGAGCCGCACCATGATTTAAAACGTATTGTCGGCGTACAAAACATTATTAAAACACTTTTGCATCATATTGACGACTGGCCAAAGGAAATCACCAATGGAACCGTCATCATGATTGATAAATTTTTAGATTATAATCTTGACCCTGTTCCCCAACATCCAACAGCGATTACAAGTTTTACTTACAAAGTGCTCCATCCGCAAGACTATTCGATGGCCAAATTTTCGGTAAAGCATTTTTCTGATTTCTTCAGGGGACTAAAAAAGATTTTGCATCTTTTAGCCGAAGCAGCACTGCCTGCCAATCTTAGTTTTTATATTAATCGCATTAAGAAAATATTGGAGGAAAAGCCTTTACAACAATTAGCTGATACCAATGGAACAGAGAGATTTTCAGCACAGCAAAATTTGTATTACGCTTACTTTCTCCGGAGAGATTATAAAACCGATACGCTTGAGCTGATTGATATTTTTAGCCGTCTGGAAGCCTGGTACTCCATGGCTATGGCAGTAAAAAGTTTTGATTTGGAATTTCCTGAATTTATCGAGCAGGAAGAGCCATATTTCAATGCCGTAGGTTTATATCATGTGATGTTACCAAACCCGGTTGCGTATGATTTGGTGCTTGAGCCCAACGAAAACTTTTTGTTTTTAACCGGTGCCAACATGGCGGGCAAAAGCACTTTAATAAAAGCAGTTGGTTCAGCAGTTTTTTTGGCGCATATTGGAATGGGCGTACCGGCAAAGCACATGAAACTTTCGTTGTTCGACGGCTTGCTCACTAACATTAATGTGGCAGATAATATTGCCAAAGGCGAGAGCTATTTTTTCAACGAAGTGCAGCGAATTAAAAACACTATTTATAAAATTAACGACGGTAAAAAATGGCTGGTGCTGATCGATGAATTGTTTAAGGGCACCAATGTACAGGATGCTATGAAATGTTCGCTGGCGGTGATTAAAGGCCTGATTAAAATAAAGAACTCATTGTTTATTCTCTCCACGCATTTGTACGAAATAGGAGAGGAACTGAAACAGTTTTCAAACATTTCTTTTAAGTATTTTGAAACGAACGTGAATGAAGACCAATTGGAATTTAGCTACCAGTTGAAAGAAGGCATTAGCAATGACAGGATTGGTTATGTTATTTTGCGCAGAGAAAAAGTAGTGGATATGTTGGAAAAATTATAACACGGATTTTAAAGCACAAACTACACGAATTAATATCTTGAACGGATAATTGCCATTATGAAACGATTTGCAAGCTTTTTTCTTGTTCTTATTTGTTTTTATGCAAACGCACAGCATATTGATGTGCAGCATTACAAATTTGAAATTGAACTGTCCGATCAGTCCGATGCAATTAATGGGAAAGCCCTCATTACGGTGAAGTTTCTGGAGGATGCGCCCATTGTAAAATTTGATTTGATATCTGGAGAAGATGAAAAAGGTATGTATGCTTTTGTGGTAAAGGAAGGGACTCAATCGCTTACTGCTATACACCGGAACAATGTTGTTATTATCAACCTTCTGAAACCTGCGAAAAAAGGGGAGATAAGGACTTTTGAGATTAATTACATGGGTACGCCAAAAGATGGGTTGATCATATCGAAAAATAAATTTGGCGAACGAACTTTTTTTGCCGACAACTGGCCCAACCGGGCACATAACTGGATTCCCTGCAACGATGTCCCTTCCGATAAAGCAACAGTTGAGTTTATTGTAACGGCACCTTCGCATTACAAAATTATTTCCAACGGTTTGTTGGTAGAAGAAAAAGAATTAGCCAACAATAAAAAAAGAACATATTGGAAAGAGGAT
>JBQCJM010000186.1:0-10845 GCA_051952715.1 Flavisolibacter sp. | reverse complement strand
GCTATTGTAAAAACTGCAATGATCGAATCCTTTACAAAATGATCTTACAATAAAAAATTCTCAGAAATCATATATCGACCTATTCTCATTAGAGATAGGTATTCCATGTTGAATAATTTTCACTCTAGGAAAATCGCTTAATTCAGTAACAATCTGACCACTTTTACTCGCATCAATACTTTAAAAAAGTACTACACAACTAAAGAAACGTCCTACCAAATCGGCCTTTCACCAAAGTAATTTTGTTCTATCGATTTCGATAAAAAGATGCCTACCTAAAGAAATATTCAGCCAAAGTTTTTGAACAACGTACGAACGCCTAAACCTCCCATAAGGAAGGGTTGGATAACTATGGCCATTTCGAAGCAAATGATCTAATAACAATTAAAACTAAAATCATTAAATCAACAATCAAAACAGCAGTAACAGTAGCAGTAGTCATGCTATTAACGTCAGCTTCTCTTAAATCATTTTCACAAACAAGTAAGTTTGGCATTTCACTGAATTCTCTGACAACCAACTTCAATTACGGCAAATCGAACGGTACCCTTCAATCTTATAAAAAGAATTACCAGGGATTACAGGCAGGTTTCTCTTATCAAGTAGGAGTTACCTCTGCTTTCTCAATCGTTCCTGAAATCTACTTCGCGAGAAAAGGTGGCATATTGAAAGACAATAATCCTCTTACCGTCAACAAATCGACAGTCAAACTCTATTCTATAGAGATGCCTTTATTGGCTCGTGTAGACGTAAATAAATTGTACTTAAATGCCGGGCCCTATACAGGTTATATGTTAAGTGGCCGCATTAAAACGGAGGGAACGAGTGTGAGCCCTGCAAAGACAACAAAGCTGAGTTTTGGAAGCTCGGGCAATGACTTTAAACGTTGGGACTTTGGCGTACTGGCAGGTGCAGGTTACAACTTCACCACCAAGAAAAAGATCCTCACATTGGATGCCCGTTACGGTTATGGATTGGTCAATATTTCTAAAGACGTACAACGTTATAATCGAATGCTCAATATCAGTCTGGTGGTTTCCAAAATTGCCAAGAAAAAAAATCTTGACAACAAGGCTAACAGATCAATAACCGGACGTTTATAGAGCTTAATAGAACCAAATCGTACTTCACATAATTAATCAACCATAAAATCAAAAAATGAAAATTGTAGTGGTAGGGGCATCGGGCACCATGGGAACTTATTTGTCAAAAGCATTTGAAAAGGACAATGAAATTATAAGAGTAGATCGCAGTAGTGCCGATGTTCGGGTGGACATTACTTCACCCCAGTCAATTGAAAACATGTACCAACAAATCGGTGCTTTCGATGCACTTATTTGTGCCGCTGGCCCAACGTATGTTGGTCCCTGGAAGAATTTGAATGAGGAGACATTTCGCAAAGGAGTGGAAGGCAAGATGATGGGTCAGATCAATTTGGTATTGATCGGGCAACACTATATTAATCCAAAAGGTTCGTTCACATTAATAACAGGAGCATTGACGCATGAGCCCCAAAAGAATTTTGCTAACGCCTCGGCAGCAAATGCGGCCGTGGACGGGTTTGTTCGTGCCGCAGCTATTGAGTTGGAAAATGGCATACGGATCAATGCTGTTAGTCCTACTGTCATTGAGAACTCACCTCAGTATTTTCCTTTCTTTCCCGGCGAGATGCCTGTAACCATGAAGCAGTTAGAATTTGGGTTCAGGAAAAGTATTTTCGGAGCGAACACGGGACAAATCATCAAACCCTATTAATGCCTTTAAAAAAACCATTTCATCGGTCGCTGCCCACCGGAACAGCGACCCATAATGTCCACAGTTAACAGAAAAGCCTTTTTGCACTAATACTTTTTGCCGGGCACTGATAAGTTGCAGTATACGCCTTTGTCCTACTGCAACGGATATAAAGGATAGCCAAAAAGGCACCTGCGAGGGGCTTTTTGGTTTTAGACTAACTGTTGTATATAAAGCTTTTGGGGAAGTTCTTTTTGGGTGAACTGATAAATGACCCCATTGTACCATAACTCTATCTCCAGAGGCTTGCCCTGGAAGCTTTGGAGATAGTAATAGCCACCGGTCTGTTCGCCGCTGGATCCCACCAGTATCAAAAGGTCAGCACCCTCAAATGGCTTCACGGCCATCTTAAAATGGACCGTGCTCTGACCGGCTGCTGCCAGCTCCAGAAAATCGTGAAAACTGCCAATACGTTCAAGGTCTTCCGCAGTGCCTTGTTCAAGGTACTCGGGAAAATCAAGGAACCACTGGTTTCCTACTTTATAATAACTGATTGTGCACATAGGGGTAACGGTTAGAGCGCAAACGTACTGCGTATTTTCCGCAAAATCAATCGTATTTTTACGTATATCCGTTTGAAAGCTTACCCATTTTTGTCTTCTATATGCCAAAGGATGTAGACGGCCACGCAGGCCTGTAGCACAGGATGCAACGAAGGCTAAGCAGGCAACAGCTTTCTTGGCTAACCAACCAGTAAAGTACCGGCAAATACTGCCGTGTGCTACAAAAAAAACTGGCCCCCGAAGAGGGCCGGTCAGTTGCTGCCTTACAATTACATTTGTTGTAGATGCCTGTTTCAGGGCGCCAGTTTGCCCTCCTGCAACAGCTCAATGGCGGCTTCTATTTTGCGCTGAATAGAAGGCCCTTCAAAGCCTATGGTCTTAAAGCGTATGTAGCCATTTTTGTCAATGATATAAACGGCGGGAATAAAATTAAATCCAAACTTATCACCTACCTGTTCATCCGTATTGTAATAAACCGGGAATGTATATTTTTTGTTTCCCCACCACCCCTGTGCATCCTGCAGCGTGTTTTTGGAACCGCTATTGACGATCATAAAAGCAACATCAGGTGCCGCTGCATATTTTTCAAAGGCTTTTTGCACGTAGGGCATCTCGTGCATACAGGGAACACACCAGGTTGCCCAAAAATCAATGATGACAATTTTGTTCTTGATGATTTGTTCGCTTACAGGCTTGCCCTGTAAGTCCACCATATTTTTGAAGAAATCATGTGCTTTCACCTGGACCATTTCTGTCTTCAGCTGTGCTGTCATTGCTTCACGCCACTGGTCATTCAACAGTGTCATTTGCTCCTCCCACCCGCTAAGTCCATGCTTCCACCGGCTGTAACTGTCTTTCATTCTACCCAGAGACACCATATCCTCGGGAACCTGCAGCATGATATTTTTATAGGCTTCAAACGCTTTGTCCGGGAGGCCCGTACTCGTGTAGAAAAAGCCTGCGTTCGAAAGTGTTTCAACATCCGTAGATCTGTGCAGGGCGCTGTCCATCCATTGCAAGGCAGCCTTTTCATGGCCCCTTTTTAGTTCAATCAAAGCGAGCAGGGAAGAGACGCTTCCTTTTGCCTGCTGTGTTGTCGCGGCTCTTTTCTCCGCCGGTACAGGCGCTGGCAGATAGCCCGTCTCGGGGAAATAACGGATAAGGCCAGCCGGGAATTGGTCAGCAAGCGTCAGTGCCTGTTGCGCCAGTGCGTAGGCAGTATCCAGGCCGATCCCCGCCCGCATCAACACCTCCGCCTGCATTTTTAAAGTCTGCGGCCGGTAGGGGCTGTCATCAGCGCCAGACTTTTTCAAATGATACAACGCCTTGGCTGCCTGGTTGCGGACGGCATACAATTTCATCAGGGCCTGATGGTCATCAGCGAGGTATTTTCGATTTGATGCATTCTCTGTCTTTACCAATTGCTCCAGCTGCCTGATCATCCGCGCAGTGTCACCGCCCTCCGTGATATCGCCAATCAGCAGTTCGTAGCCGGCCTGTGTATTGGGATATTTTTGTTTTACAACCTGGCGTATCGAATCCAGCCGGCTGTTTTCACCTATAATCAAATACCCCATCGTCACCCGGTTAAGCGATCCCATATTACCGGGGTCTTCATAAAATTTCGCAGCAATGATGGCCTCCGCTTTCTTGCGGTACCCGGCCTTTTCCGACTCGCCGGAACTGGCACCGATCCTGTAATTCAGCAGCCGCAGTTTTGCTTCATAATTATCGGGGTACTGCTCCAACTCCTTTTCAAATAAAGAGGCCTGCATGGCTGGCAGGCCGGGCACTCTCCCTTTTTGTGCCGGCAGGCTATAGCCTTCATACAAATAGCCGTCCTTCACCCTTTTTCCATTCTCGTAGACCGCAATCTCGAAATGCCGGCCAGGGCCCGGCTGGTCTTTTTGCGCACCGCTCTGCACATAGAAGGTCGCGTAGGTAGCGTACCGGGGCAGCACAAACGAAGTCTCCCAGTAGGCGCCGTTTTTCTTTAGCGGTATCCTCGCGGGCAATTCATAAAGATTGGAATAGGTAAAAAAGATTTCCAGGTTTGTAGCGGTGTCGCTTATAGCGGCTTCCGCAGCAGAGGGGTCATAACGGATGGTAATTTCCTGTCCTCGTTCGGGAAAGGCGGGCGTGATTTTGAGTTTTTCCTGCCCTTGAGCAGCCCATGAAAACAGGCCGGTTATCAACCATACAATATAGTGGCGCATCATTGCAAAAAAGTTAAACGTTTAGCGGTTTTACATTCATGTCGAGGCGATTCCGAATCCCGGCCCTTTATTAATACCCATCGTTTTGAACTAAGAAAGGATTGGTCTTGATGGCCTCCAGCGGCAGGGGGTACCATAAGTCGGTGGCGGTTAAATCCGGTTTCAGCGGTGCTAATACGGTTAGAGCGCGACCGGTTCTGCGCAGGTCAAACCAGCGGTGGCCCCACTCGGCAAACAGTTCGATCCTTCTCTCCTGTTCTACTGCCAGCAGCAATTGCTCTTTGGAAAGGTTATCGTCCAGGGAAGGTAATCCCGCCCGATGGCGAATGGTATCGAGATCGGCTTTGGCACCGGCCAAATTATTCTGCTGCGCCCTGGCTTCTGCCCGGATCAGGTATTGCTCTGCAAAGCGGAGTGGCATGGTGTACTCCTGCACGGGCGTACCGGTCCTAATCTTGTATTTGTAAGGATAATAAAATGTTCCGGTGACATTGGGATCAATATGGATCCATGCGTTCCTGCGGTTATCACCGGCCTCAAAGGCACTTAAAAAAGAATCATAAACATAATAGTAGGCTCTTGCGGCGGCACTGGCCGGAACCATATTGAATCCCTCCCAGGTATTGACCCCAGCGGTGGACTTGTTCACGGTCTGTATTTGCCAGATCGCTTCGCGGCTGCCCTTTAAAAAAACCTTGTTCAGATCCGCCAGCAGCTCGTACTGTCCATTGGCAATTACTTTAGAAGCTTCCTGTTCTGCCAGGTCCCATTGCTGGCGGTACAGGTATGTCCTGGCCAGCAAGGCAGTGGCCGCCGCTTTGTTTACACGGGTACGTTCAGGAGACAGATAGTTGTCACTGAGATCCGACTGGGCGTCTTTCAAATCAGCAAGAATAGAGGCATACACTTCTTCGGCCTTGGTGCGGGGCAGCACCGTATTGGTTTTGTAATCCGTATTCAATATCAAAGGAACATCGCCAAAATAATTGACCAGATAGAAATAGAAAAATGCCCTCAAAAATTTTGCTTCGCCCATGTATTGCTTCTTAGCGGCCTCACTTACCGCTGTACTGCGGGTGAGTCCCTCAATAATGGCATTGGCCTGGTAGATAGAGGCGTACACAGGCGACCAAAGGCTTCTGATATAGGAATTACCCGGCGTGAGGTTATCATCCCTGAATTCATTAAAACCCGTAGAGCTGAAAGCATACTTGAACTCGTCAGCACCGAATGCGGGCATGGCACTGCCCAGGAAGTTGGCAAACTGGTAATTGTAAGCGTTTAAATTACTGTACAATCCGGCCACCGTAGCATTGGCCGTATTATCATCAGAAAAAGCCACACTGGATATCAGCTGGTTTTCAGGCGGCGGAACATCAACATATTTTTTACAACCAGCTGTAGAAAGGATGCCAGCGAGCATAAGGCAATATAAAAGCATGTGTTTCATGATAATCAGTTTAAAGGATAACAAATACAAACAAATTACAAGCTCAGCCTGACGCCGGCAGTGATGGTTCTGAGCACAGGCAGGGAAGCCGGTTTTACAGAACCAAATGGGTTTACAGGATACACATTCCTCCTGTCGAAGCCGTTCACTTCCGGGTCCAGTCCCTTATAGCCCGTGAAGGTTAAAAGGTTCTGTGCCTGTATATAAAGGCTCGTGCCTTCTATCTTCCATTTTTTTGTTACTGAAGAAAGGTCGTAGCTTAACGCCAGGTTTTTCAACCGGGCGTACGAAGCATCGCCCCAGGCAGCATCGGAATAGCGGTAATAGTTGCGAAAAGCAGCATTCGCCGCGTTGGAAGAGTTGGCGGTGGCCACCGGAATAGCGGTCACATCACCCGGCACCCTCCAGCGGTTCAGCACAGAAATATCAGTGTTGTTCATTGTACCGTAAGCGTTTACCAGCGGGCCATAATCCATCGTCGGCGCCTCCTGCTTTACAAACTGGAAGAAAAAACTCAGGGCCCAGTTTTTATAATGCAGCTGGTTGGATAGCCCCCCAAAATACGAGGGCATCGTCTGGCCAATAGCGACGTAATCTTCGGGGTCAGAAATGCTGCCATCCTTGTCCACGTCCAAAAACTGCGGTATGCCTGTTTGCGGGTCAATGTCTGTAAAATGAAAACCTTTTACCACCCGGATCGATTGCCCCACCTCGTAACTGGCAGCGTCCGATGAACTTTCCAGCCCGGGATATTCCAATAATTTGTTTTTAGGAATGGTGAGGTTCAAAGAAGTGTTCCATTTGAAATTTCTGGTGTCGATATTGGTCGTGCTGACATCAAATTCCCACCCGGAATTTTCCACCTTGGCCGGGAAATTGGCAATGTACTCCGAAAAACCCGCCTGCGGCGAAAGGGTATAGCCCACCAACTGGTTGGAAGAACGGTTATTGTAGTAATTAGCGGTGAGTAAAACTTTATCTTTTAAAAAGCCCAATTCCAGGGCTGCTTCAAACTTTTTATTGGTTTCCCAGCTGTAATCAGCATTAAAAATAGAAGTGGGTGAAAGCCCCGTCACGCCACCATAAGGGAATGAGGTCGGGCTCCAGCTATCCAGGTATTGGTAATCGCCGATTTGGTCATTGCCGGTCGTGCCGTAGCTGGCCCTGAGCTTTCCAAAGCTTACAAATGGCAAGGCCCGGGCGATAAAGTCTTCGTTGGAAAACAACCAGGCAGCACCCACGGCCCCGAAATTTCCAAACTGCCGGTTGGGCCCAAAACGCGATGAGCCATCCCGGCGGAAGGTCAGGTTGAGGATATAGGTCTGGTTGATATCATAGTTGATCCTTCCAAACGCTGACTGGTAGTTGTATTGCCTGCGATAGGAGTTTCGGGGGGTGATCGTGCCTGCAGATGACAGGTCTTTGAGGAGCGCATCACTGGAATAACCGGTTGCCTGCAGGTACTGTCCGTCTGAAATGCTTTGTTGCCAGCTCATGCCCCCTAAAAGATTTAAACGGCCCGGCCCGACATATACCGAATAGGTAGCCTGTGGTTCGACAATGTACGAGTATACCGACGCATTGCCAAACTGGCTGGAACTGCCACTATAGGTAGCAGGGTTGAAACCGGCAGCCGGCAGCGTCTGGGTTTGCCGCAGATTGGTTTGCGTGAGGCCCAGGTTGGCCTTAACATCCAGCCCCGGTAGTAAAGTATAACGCACTACGCTGTTACCGATCAGGTTGCTGGTAGTGGTTTCATAGGTTCTTTTCAAATAGCCCAAAGGATTTTGCAGGTTACCCCACCAGTACGAGCTGCCGTCGGCATTGTAAAGCGGGTAGTTGGGTGGCATGAAAAAATATTGGGTGACATCGGTAGGGATGCTGTTATTGTTGTCACGGCTATAGTTAAACGAAGCCGAAATACCCATTTTACCATCTTTCGAAGTATGGTCCGCACTCACATAACCGCCGCCTTTCAGGTAGGCCATATCCCCCGGCAAAACTGTTGTTTCCCTTCTAAAGCTGCCGCTGGCCAAAAAGCGGGTCTGTGCGTTGCCTCCGGAAAAGGAAAGCTGCGCGTCGGTAAGGTGGGCCGTGTTGCCAATCAACAGGTCCTGCCAATCGGTGTAGGCCTTTGGATCCCATTCCACCAGGTCGGGCGCATTGCTGGCATCCGGCGTCACCGCATCGTTTTGAAAAGCGTCTTTGCGCAATTGCAGGTATTGTTCGGTGTTGAGCATGTTCAGCCGGCGGGAGACCGTACTGATGCCGCTATACACATTGACATTCACGCGACTTTCCCCTGCCTTGCCTTTTTTAGTGGTGATCAGCACAACGCCGTTGGCGGCCCTGGAGCCGTAAATAGCCGCCGCATCGGCATCTTTTAATACATCGATGCGCTCAATATCGTTGGGGTTAATAATGCTTAAAGGGCTTTGCTGGCCGTTGGCACCGTCAAACAAATTCATAGGGGAAGAAAGAAAAGGCACACCGTCAATAATGTACAATGGTTCATTGCCCTGGGACAACGAGTTCTCCCCCCTGATCCGCACTTTAAAGCTTGAACCTGGAAGCCCATTGGAAGACTGGATCATTAACCCCGATACCCTACCCTGCAAGGCCGCTATGGGGTCCGAAACCGGCTGGCTGGCAATAGCCTCACTGGTGACACTGGCGACAGAGCCGGTGTTCAGCCGCCTGGAGGTTTTTCCATACCCGATAACGACGGCTTCATCCAGCTTGTCGTTGGAGACAGAGAGCGCTATGGTAAGGGTGGTTCGATTGTTCAGGGCAACGGTTTGGCTCTCATAGCCCACAAAAGACACCTCCAGTACATCATCCTCATCTACACCACTGATCGAAAACGCTCCTGACTGGTTCGTGGTCGTGCCAATTTTTTTATTGCGCACCCTCACCGACGCACCGGATAATGGCATGCCGCTGGCGTCCGTTACCTTACCCGTCACATTGATGAAGGCCGGGGCGGGGACGCCGGCTGCCGTACTGGGATTGAGCACGATGGTTTTGTCAATGATTTTGTAGGTAAAGCCGGTTGAAGAAAGACTTTGCGAAAGGGCTTCGTCTATATCAGCGTTCACTACATGCACACTGACCTTGCCGGCTTTCCTTAATTCTTCTGTCTTGTAAAGAAATAAATACCCGCTTTGCTTTTTAATTTCTTTAAAAATCTTTTCCAGCGAGACATTCTGCATGTGCAGTGTTACCTTTTGCGCATAACCACTGGCCGACACCTGCAGACAGGCGGTGAGCAAAAGAACAGCAGTTATCTTCATAACTTTCAGCATTTGTGCCCCGCAAAGGCCGGAGCGGTTCGTAGCATTTTGCATAAATTTGTGAAGTTTGGTTGACAATAAAACAGTCCTATTTGTTTCATGTTTGCCTGACCTTTATACCGCTCCGGGTACCAGCCGGAGCGGTTTTTTCAGGTTACACATGAGAAAATCCAACATTTTTTTTGCTTGCTAGACAGCTTTTTTACGCACGGCAATCGCTTTCCCTTCAATGGAGAACTGGACGCCCCCAGCTAGTTCCAGCATTTTCAACACCTCAGAAAGATTGGCCTGGCGCCTGATGGCACCGGTATAATGGCCTTCGGGCACCGCGCCGGTATAATTTACCTGCGCATTATACCACCTGGATAACTGGCGCATCACTACGGGCAGGGGATCATTGTCGAAATCAAACAACCCGTTTTTCCACGAAACAACATGATCCATATCCACGTCCTCTTGTAAAGCAATGCCGGAAGACCGGCCATCGACAACTGCCTGTTGCCCTGGCTTTAGCAACAGTTCCTTCCCTCCCCGGCTTACCCTGACACTGCCTTGCAGCAAGCTTATCTTCATTGCAGGTTCATCATCATAGGCCATGATGTTAAAGTGGGTACCCAACACCGTTACGGCCGTCTCATCCCTGGTCACCACGAAAGGCATCGCTGCATCGTGGGCTACTTCAAAATAGCCCTCTCCCTTTAGTTCCACCCTCCTTTCCATTCCTTTAAAAGCTGTGGGAAAGCGTAACGTACTTTCTGCATTGAGCCACACTTTGGTGCCATCCGCCAGTATTAACTGGTATTGCCCTCCTCTTGGCGTTTGGATGGTATTATACAATACTTCCCCCGGGGCGGCATTGTTTTGTTTGTCATAGGCCAGCTGCCCATTGAGTTTCATTACTACAACACTTCCCTGGTGGGCAAGGGCACCATTGGCAGCCGTATCCAAAACAACGCTGCTGCCATCAGCCAGGGTCAAAATCGCTTTATTGCCTCCTGGCGCCATATCATTTTGCAATGCGGGTTGTTGCGGGGCTGCTGTTGCAATCTTAGTTTGCGAACCTTGGTTGATTAAAAAATAGGCGCCGCTTGCCATTACCAACAGCATCGCTGCCGCTGCCCACCACAGCCTGTAGCGTGACCTGGGCCTGAACGATATGGTACTGTCATTTTGAACCCGCTGCAACAACCGTTCGGTCTGCTGCTGTAAATTTCCCTGCTGCGCACTGAGCACACCATACCACTGCACTGCTTCCTGGAACCTCGGCTCCAGCCCCGGCTCTGCCTGCAGTACCGCAGCCCAAAACCGGACGGCTTCAGCATCACTGCCCAGGCAATACCGTTGAAAAGATTCATCTGCTAAAAAGTCTTCTACACTATAGTGTTGATAGCTCATCATATATAAGAGTTAGATGTTTAAATGATTTCCCGAAAAATTTTAAAGTATTTTTTTACAGGGTGACTTCCTGCCGTAATATCTTGATAGCCTCATAGGTCGTATTGTAAATTGTTTTCAACGCCTGGCCTGTTCGTGCAGCAATTTGTTCATAGCTCAGCCCTTCAAAATATTTTAAGCGGAGGTATTCTTTT
>JBQCJM010000185.1:0-2246 GCA_051952715.1 Flavisolibacter sp. | reverse complement strand
AGGAGGAAAAAGTGATGGATCTTTTAAAAGCGGTGCTTGCATCGCCCATTGAATATGCAAACGATGCGATGCTGGTATTGATTGCAGAAAAATTAGTGCCTGCAAAAACCCCTCCTTTGGAGGGGCCTGGGGAGGCCGTCTCACTAAATCAAACCGGTATACAATTCTATATTTTTGGAAGAGAACATATTGAAGAAGGCGCTATTAACCAGATGTACCAGGCGGCAAAATTACCCGTGGCAGTTGCAGGTGCATTAATGCCTGATGCGCATCACGGGTATGGATTGCCGATTGGCGGCGTATTAGCCACCGAAAATGCGATCATTCCTTATGGCGTAGGTGTGGATATTGGCTGCAGAATGTGTTTGTCTGTTTTTGATATTGACCCGAAAGAATTGTTGCAGATAGAATCTTTTTTTACAAGAGAATTAAACGAAGCAACTTTATTCGGCGGCGGAAGGCAATTTGAAATAGCTGGAAAACATGAAGTGCTCGACAGAAAAGAATTTGATGAAATAAAGATACTGAAACCCTTGCAGGCAAAGGCTGCAAGGCAATTAGGGTCTTCCGGTTCAGGCAATCATTTTGTAGAATTTGGCGAAATAGAGATCAGGGAAGAAGATGAAATCCTGGGAATTGCGCCCGGGAAATATTTAGGGCTGTTATCGCATTCAGGTTCCAGGGGATTGGGCGCAACGATTGCCAGCCATTACACGCAATTGGCCAAACAAAAAAGGCAATTGCCCGGCGAGGCAAAGAATCTTGCATGGCTGGGTTTGGATGAAGAAGAAGGGATGGAATACTGGCTGGCAATGAATCTTGCGGGCGATTATGCATCTGCCAATCACCACATCATTCATGCAAAAATTGCCAAGCAACTTGGACGTAAACCTGTAAAAATGGTAGAGAACCATCACAATTTTGCATGGAAGGAAATGTATGAAGGCAGGGAAGTGATTGTGCATCGCAAAGGCGCTACGCCTGCCGGTGAAAATGTATTGGGAATCATTCCTGGCTCTATGACGGCGCCGGGTTATATTGTAAAAGGTAAAGGCGAAAATTCTTCCCTGTCTTCAGCTTCGCATGGTGCAGGAAGAAGACTAAGCAGGACATCAGCATTAAATTCCATTACTCAAGATGCGTTGAAAAACGAATTGGATAAGCATGGTGTAACGCTGTTGGGCGGCGGATTAGATGAAGCGCCCTTTGCTTATAAAAATATAGATGAAGTAATGCAATCGCAATTGCATTTAGTGAAAGCGGTAGGAAAATTTACGCCTAAAATTGTAAAGATGGATGGAACACCGCCAAAGAAAAAGAAATGGAGAAAAGACGGAAATGCAGGAGAATGATCTTAACAAATAATAACAAGGTTTTCTGTTTTTGAAACAGGAACCTTGTTATCATTACTCAGCATTACACGAAGTTAGTAAGGTGTCATCTAATGAATGATTAAATTTAGAACACTTCTAAAAATCAACACAGCTCATTTCCCATAACTCAAAAAAAAGTCCTCCCGGTTAATAACCCCTCCTTTTCTCAACCTCCTACCCCCCTTTGCCCTATACCTTCCAGCCACCTTCGCCCTACATGTGGGCAATAATATGCGTCACCTGTGCGTTAATTAACGCACCAGGGAAGGCAGAAGTATCAGGTGATTAGCCCGGAGGTATAGCGAAAAGGCAAACTATTACAATCAATAGATCACGGCAAAAGTTGCAGATGTGTTTATCAATGGCAGCGTGGGTAATATCGTATTTTATCGCCGCATGGGCATCAACTGCGCCCGGATGAAAGCTTCGCACGTAAAGCAATCTGCCGCCACAAAAATAAGATCGGTGAATTTTGGTATCCCGCCAGGGCCGGTAAAGCCCTGCGTGGCGGGCTAACGCCTTGTATGCCCCTTGCAACAGACCGGAGCATGCAAAGCAGGTTTTCCGGCGCCATTGCCAAATGGCTGGGCCTGTCCGGCATCGATACTCTGCCGGCAACAGATGCCGTACCATTTGTCAGTGACCTCGCGTTTATAAAAGGGCAGCCAGCTCGCGAAAGGTTTAAAGTGCCTTTTACCATTAGCCGGCCGCAGCAAAATATCATTGCCATAAGCATCAATGATTTTGTCCCGGTCCAGGAAATTTCGGCGCCGGCAGGTACCGGTAGGGTGACCCTGGTCATTTCCGTAGCTGCTTGCCTGTTGAAAACAGGAGAGCCATCAGGCAGTGAAACTCATACGATAGACATCCCTT
>JBQCJM010000184.1:0-3687 GCA_051952715.1 Flavisolibacter sp. | reverse complement strand
GACAAAGTGATAAGGACGAGTATGATTGGAAAAATTCGTTTCACAGACGGCAATATGATGTAAAAAAATTGGATTACAAAAATATTGCTGTGCTCCTCATTTGCGATGGCATAAGATTGTTATGCATTATATTTAACAGATATTGACAGCCTATGGTACAGCCTGCAGCCGGAGTTTTACTCATAGCCGATCCTTTTTTAAAAGACCCAAACTTTATGCGAACGGTGGTTTTTTTAGCTGAACACCGCGAAGACGGCACTATTGGCTTTGTACTTAACCGTCAATACGAAAACACGCTGGATGAGCTTTTACCTGAAGTGGAAGGCCACAAACTTCCTGTTTATTATGGTGGGCCTGTGCAAATGAATACCATTCATTTTTTGCACAGATATCCCAAAGAAATTCCAGGTGGCATAGAGGTTATGAAAGGCGTTTTTTGGGGCGGTGACTTTGATGCCGTTGTGGATCTCATCAACAGTGGCAATGCGGACCCGGAAAAAATTCGTTTCTATATTGGTTATTCCGGCTGGAGTTCAGGACAACTCGATACAGAAATAGCTGAAAAGACCTGGCTTACAGTAGAAGCCATCCGTCCACTGGTTTTTCATTCCAATGCCGAAGAAATCTGGAAAGACTCACTAAAACATTTAGGTGGTGAGTTTGAAATGATGATCAATTTCCCAATTGATCCGCAGTTGAACTAATGTTAACCATGATTTATAGGATTAGGTGTAGATAGAAGTCATTACAATAAAAAGGGCCGTTCTTCTCAGAACGACCCTTTTGAAAATTTTATTAATCTACCAACTCCAGGCTCAGATGTTACTCCACCGCTGCAGCGCCTTCTACCAGCACCGTTACTTTATTATTCAGCACTTCAACAAAGCCGCTTTGAATATCATAAGAAGCAGTGTGATTTTGCTTGTCACGCAAAACCTTTACACGGCCTGCTTTTAAAGCACTGACCAATGGCGCATGCTTATCCAGCACTTCAAACGAACCGCTGATGCCTGGCATTTGCACACCAAACACTTCACCACTGAATAACTTACGTTCCGGAGTTAATATTTCTAAAGTCATACCCCTGTCCCCTAAAGGGGAACTTAGATTTAAACAGTTTAATAATATTGTTACCGTTGAAGTGTGCGACGCAACAGAAGCTAAATAGAATTTCTGTTGCTGGTAACATGATATTCAACGCTTAATTAAAGAACTAATTGAAATAAACGAAAATTTCCTGACCAAAGCCTCCCTTTAGGAGGATAAGGGCTGCTTATCCCTGTGCCTGCGCTAACAGTTTTTTACCTTTTTCAATAGCATCGTCAATGGTCCCTACAAGGTTAAAAGCTGCTTCAGGATATTCATCTACTTCACCATCCATGATCATGTTGAAGCCACGAATGGTTTCTTCAATAGGCACTAATACGCCTTTCAAACCGGTGAAAGCTTCCGCCACGTGGAATGGCTGTGACAAGAAACGCTGAACACGTCTTGCACGGCTTACTGTTAACTTATCTTCATCGCTCAATTCATCCATACCCAAAATGGCAATAATGTCCTGCAATTCCTTGTAACGTTGCAAGATCAATTTGACACGGTTAGCACAATCGTAGTGAAGATCGCCTACAATTTTTGGTGTTAAAATCCTTGACGTAGAATCCAAGGGGTCTACTGCAGGATAAATTCCTAAGTCAGCAATCTTACGGCTCAATACGGTTGTAGCATCCAGGTGGGCAAAGGTTGTTGCCGGAGCCGGATCGGTTAAGTCATCCGCCGGTACATAAACTGCCTGTACAGATGTAATGGAGCCGTTCTTTGTAGAAGTAATCCTTTCCTGCATAATACCCATTTCAGTAGCCAGTGTTGGCTGGTAACCCACCGCCGAAGGCATACGTCCTAACAAGGCTGATACTTCTGAACCGGCCTGGGTAAAACGAAAGATATTATCAACGAAGAAAAGAATGTCGCGGCCTTTACCAGTGCCATCACCGTCCCGGTAATATTCAGCAATGGTTAAACCAGAGAGAGCAACACGGGCACGGGCTCCCGGCGGTTCGTTCATTTGTCCGAACACGAAAGTGGCTTTGGATTCAGCCAGTTCGTTCATGTTTACTTTACTCAAATCCCATCCGCCTTCTTCCATGCTATGTTTAAAAGCATCGCCATAATTCATGATGCCCGCTTCAATCATTTCACGCATAAGGTCATTTCCTTCACGGGTTCTTTCTCCCACACCGGCAAATACAGATACACCGGCATAAGCTTTTGCAATGTTGTTGATCAATTCCTGGATCAATACAGTTTTACCTACACCGGCGCCACCAAACAAACCAATTTTACCACCTTTAGAGTAGGGTTCAATAAGGTCAATTACTTTGATGCCTGTAAATAAAACTTCTGTAGCTGTAGAAAGATTTTCAAAAGCCGGTGGTTTGGCGTGAATGGGACGGCCATTTACCTTTGGTACTGGTGGCAGACCATCAATCGGATCGCCGGTTACGTTAAAGAGGCGGCCTTTGATTTGATCGGATGCAGGCATTGTAATAGGTGCACCTGTGTCCGTTACGTCGGCACCGCGGGTTAAGCCCTCAGTACCGTCCATAGCTATGGTACGAACACTATCCTCGCCCAGGTGGTTTTGCACCTCGAGTACCAGCGTATCGCCATTGTCTCTTTTTATTTCTAAAGCATTGTAAATTTCAGGAAGGCTGCCTTCGAACTGTACGTCCACAACGGCGCCAATGATTTGTTTTACCTTACCAACTTTTGCCATATATAGCTTTTAAAAGAAGATTTTTTCCGCTTGAAAAAATTCTGCAAAACAGAACGGTTTTCAATTTCGGCTGCAAAGGTAAGGGGGCACCGCTAATTTGCCAATTTGAAATGAAAGATTGTGAAGCAAACCGTAGAATTAACTTTTTGGTGAAGCAGTAGAAATGACAAGGCGTTATTCAAGCTCGTCTCACTCCTGGCCCTTATCCTATCTGGCCTTTTAAAGCACTTTCAATGGCACCACACGGAATCATCATCGGTTTTTCTTCAATGCTTATTTGCAGTTGTTGTCCCGAAATAGTGTAAGTGCCGCTAATGGTGCCAAAAACATTGATCGCAAAATTACCACTGTTGCTATCGCCGTTAAAACTACCACCTTGCTTTTCAACAGCCGCTTTTGCCCTGTTGAACACATCCTGGGCCGAACCGGTAAAGTCAATTGAAAAATTACATATTGCCATTACTTGAATTTATATTGAAAAGAAAAGAAAAGTACACCGCCTCTAATCAATAAAAATCATCTGCATTGTTTTCTTTTAAAGTTTTCCGATCAAAAGAAACCAATGTCGATTGCTTAAGCTACGAACAGTGAACCATTAACTATGAGCTTCTCCTCTTCCTCAATTCCCCAAATTTTCTTAAAAAAATTCTAAAGACGCCACAATTTAAACCTGTCAATTGAGGCATGTGGTTTGCAAACTCAACGGTATGAAGAGTTTATTTTTTTGTACGGCTATCTTTTGCAGCCTTCTTGTATCCTGCCAGAATAATGTAAACAATGGTAATAGCGATGACGACCAACCCGAAGCTAAAAAAAATGTAAGCAAGCGAGATTATAGCATCAATGCCTCTAACGCTTACTCCAACCTTTTCTTAGACAGCAGCGCTGTTGAAAAATATATAGCAGATAAAAAA
>JBQCJM010000183.1:0-31217 GCA_051952715.1 Flavisolibacter sp. | reverse complement strand
AAATGTTTTGGAAAGCAAACCCAATATAAGCGGCATTCCCAGGGCGCCTACACCAAAGAAAACACCAAGCAGGCTCAAATTGGCGCCTTTATTTACATCACTAATGTCGGCCACTACTGCATTGGTAGCACCATTAACAACGCCACCGCCCAAACCAAAAATGAAAATGCATATTTTCAAAACACTTAACGATGAAGCATATGCTATTCCTTCAAAACCTGCAAACATACCGAGGCAAGCCAGTATTAAGAGCAATTTATAGCCATAGCGGTCGCAAATAGGACCAAATAACAATGAACCCGAAAGGATACCTATTGGCAAAATGGCGAAAAGCGTTCCTGCGGCTACATCGTCCAACATGAACTTAGTTTTCAGGTGTGGCGTTATAGAACCCAGCGTGATGAGGCTTATACCAAAAAGTAACATACCGAAACAAGCTGCCAAAAAAACGGGAGTTCTTTTATACATGGTAAGAAGTTATTTCTGATTGTTTTGCAGTGCCAGCCGTGCTGCACCGTACAGGCCGGCGTTGTTACCCAGCACAGAAGGTTCGATTACCACTTCTTTTATGCTGACAGGCTGCGCCCATTTTATAGCTTCTTCATAAATGGCAGGAATAAATTGTACAGCAGGTCCAAAAACGCCGCCACCCAGAATAATTTTTTCAGGATTGAAAATGCTTACCAGGTTGGCAACAGCCATTCCCCAAAATGCCACACACTGCGCTGCTACTTCCATTGCAATACGATCGTTTTGTTCGTATGCTTCAAACACATCGAAGGCAGTAATGGCATCGTTTGGTTTTTCTTTTAATACACCATTATAGTCCTTCGCCTCGCACAATAATTCTTTGGCCAGCTTTGCAATACCTTCTCCCGAGGCCCTGCTCTCAAAACATCCGCAAGCAGTATAATTTTTTTGAAAAGGCTTTTCAAGTGCCATCCATCCCACAGCGCCGGCAATGTCGTGCCATCCCCGCAATACACCTCCGTTTACCAATATGCCTGCACCAATGCCTGTTCCCACAGCTAAAAAAATAGCATCATCACATCCCTGCGCACCGCCTTTCCATGCTTCTCCTAGAATATAGCAGGCCCTGTCGCTGTCAATAGTAACCGGAATACCTGCTGCTGTCGCCTGTATTTCTTTAAGCAAAGGATAGGCTTCCCATCCTGCAATGTTGGGTGCCCATACGATGCCTGTTTTTTGATAGCTGATGCCTGGTACGGAAATGCCAATGCTGCTTATAGGATTTCCATCATGCTGTGCAAGCTGCAGGAATTTATTTACCTGCATGGCCATAAGCGACCCCACAGCCGCCCCTTTTCTTTTTTCAAGCGGAAGACGTTCCTCGCAAAGAACAGAACCATCTTCCGAAAAAATGGCTGTTGCCAGTTTGGTACCACCAAGATCTATTGACAATACACACATGCGCTGTTACTTGAGTAATGATGTTGAGGATTTATTTCTTTTTAACAAGTTGCTTGCCTCCTGCTTCTTTTGCAGCTAATAAATAAATCAATGAGGCCGTGCCATCCATAGTAGGCTCGTTAGTACTATAGTCGCCATAATCATCGTGATAAACAGCAAGGTTGCTTTGAAATATTTCATATTCATCCGGCTGATAGAGTGTAATGCCAATTAAACCCTTGTAAATACTTGTATAAACAGCACCATCAACCAGGCCGCCATCAATAGGATAATGGCCTAAGTGCGTGAAAGCAGAATGCGGATCAACCGGTGTATCGCCATTGGCAGGCAAACCATACACCATTGAGGTGCCCCACGGGTTGCAGCCAAAAAGCCAGTCAAAATTGGCTTGTTCCAATTCTTCAAATTGTTTGTCATTGGTTAACTGTTTGTACCAATAACATTGAATGGCAAAAGATGTTGTAAGGTTGTTGCTGCACCAGATAAAAGGAATGCCGCGATAAAAAGCATTTTGCTTTGATTTATCCCATACACGTTGTATGCCTTCTTTGTAATAACTGATGATGGTATCTTTTTGTTTGCCTTTTAATTGTTTGGCCAGTTCGTAATGGCCAAGGTTGATAAAGGGATACCATTGATAATGTTTTGCTGTATCTGCGCCAAGCCAGGGTGTGACGGGCTCCTGTGCTGCATAGCTAAAAGCATCACCCAAACGTTTTTGGAAAGCGGCAGCCAATTCCATATCATCTACCCAATTATCTTCCGCATAGATGTAAGGAGACTTTACAGAAACTGTTTGTGTAACACCCGGCTTTTTCAATGCATAAGTATATGCAGTGGAGGCTTTTTCAAGCAAATGATTACTATATGTTTTATCAATATTCTTGTACAACTGGGAGCCTAGTGTAAATGCACTGGCAAATTTGGCCGCAGTAGAAGAAGTACCGGTTGTATTGTTCATGAACTTGCCCCTTTGCTGCGGCTCACCGTTGATGAAATATACCGGACGTTCATATCCTTTTCCGTAAAACGAATCTTCTTTGGGAATGCGCATACCCTGGTGGTCGCGGTCATCGCCAATTTGGTTAAACAGCCAATCTTGTCTTGGGTGCATTTTTAACAGCCAATCCAATCCCCATTTGGCTTCGTCCAGCACATCAGCCGTTCCATTTTTCCCATCCAGCCCGTTCGCCTCTTTTTCATCGGAAAACACGTTTGGAAAGTCTCTGTACGCCGCCAATAAATGATAAGTAGCATTAGCCGATGTAGTGGAATATTGCAAATAATCACTTGCGTCATGCCAGCCACCCACTACGTCAACGTGTGTACTGTCTTTCATAGGGCCGTATAAAGTGTAACCATCGTGTGTATGGCAACTGTCTTTTAAAAACGGGTTGAAGCCGGTGCGTTGCTGACGCATGTAACGCAGGCAAAAATCGGCTGCGCCCTTGTATACATCAGCTCCAATTTCAAATTCAGGCGACTTGGCACCACCCGCCTGCAAATAATATTTACCGGGTTTTTTAAAAGAAGAAAAGTTCAGGCGATAGGTTTGTGCAAAAGGGCCATAAACGCCAAGAGGCTTGCCTGCCGAAGCGCTGAATGCAATGCGCCTGGTGGCGGCATCAATGAGTTGAAAAGTTTTGACAGGTTTATCTTCTTTTGAGCACCACACAGCCACTTTTGTACTATTGGGCTGATAACCTAACTGGTTAATGCGTATCCATGACGCTGTATCTGCCGGCTTGTAAGACAAAGCCGTTAAGCTAAATAAAAAACAAAAAATAAGGAGCTTGTACATTCTATTCATAGTGAGTTGAAAGATAATAAGGAAATGTGTTTTAAAGAGAGAAACTGTACTTTTTATATCACAGGCTACTTAGTGTTATCACGAGGAGCATGAATTCATTGAACACGCATGCAAAAAATTGCGCCGAGAAAAAAGAAATTGTTATTCCAGAATGGCCGCCCTTGCCGGAATAGCTGTTACTTTGCCAACTCGTTTAACCTTTCATTAACCGATTGAAAAATACATTTGTTCAATTAACCAATTATATGAGAAGAATTGTTATTACCGCTTTGGCTATTTGTGCTGTTCATGTTTTGTTTGCACAGGATACCACAACAACAGTTGTAAAACGCACTACGCCGGCTGCCACTAATACAGGTGGTTATGATCATTTGATGATTCAGTTGGGACTTACAAGGTGGCAGGGCAAGCCCGATTCTATTAAAACCAAAGGACTGTCACGCAGTTTCAATATCTATTTCATGTTTGCCTTTCCTTTTAAAACCAACCCCCATTTAAGTGTAGCCTTAGGTCCTGGCATTGCCACAGATCATATTCTTTTTGACAACACAGAAGCACACATTGCAGAACCGGCTACAACGCTGGCGTTTCGAAACGTAGCCGATACCAATCATTTCAAAAAATATAAGATTTCAACGGCTTTTTTGGAAGCGCCGGTTGAATTGCGCTACTCAGCTAACCCTTCCGATGACAAGCATAGCTTTAAAGTGGCCTTAGGCGCCAAGGTGGGCACCTTACTAAGCGCATGGGATAAGGGCAAGAACCTGGTAGACAAAAATGGCAATGCCATCAAGTCGTACACCGTAAAAGAAAAAAGCAAACGTTTTTTCAATACTACGCGGTTGTCGGTAATGGGCAGAGTGGGCTATGGTAAATTCAGCCTTTTCACTTCTTACGCCATTACGCCGGCGTTTAAAGAAGGTGTAGCGCCAACAGTTCGTCCGTTGACAATTGGTTTAACTTTGAGTGGGCTTTAATAGATTTGCATAATACTTGCAATAGCGATCTGCCGAAAGCGGGTCGCTATTTAATTTTAATAAGCTTTATCATGCTGGATAAAAGAAATAAGATTAATAAAGAAGAAAGGGCCGTTTTGGTAGGTGTCATCCACAAAGACCAAAGCGAACAGGAAGTATTGGAATATTTAGACGAACTGGCTTTTTTAGCTGAAACCGCCGGTGCCGTAGCTGTCAAGAAGTTCATTCAAAAATTGGCGCATCCCGATAGCAGAACTTATGTGGGCAAAGGAAAGCTGGAAGAAATTAAAAACTACATCCGCGACAGGGACATTAATGTTTTGATTTTCGATGATGAACTGAACGGTTCGCAAATCTCCAATATTGAAAAGGAGGTGGATATTAAAACCATCGACCGCAGCGACCTGATATTAGACATATTTGCCCGAAGGGCTAAAACAGCACAGGCTAAAGCACAGGTAGAGCTGGCGCAATACCAATACATTTTACCAAGGTTAAGAGGTATGTGGAAGCACCTGGAACGATTGGGTGGCGGTATCGGTACAAGAGGCCCCGGTGAAACCGAAATTGAAACTGACCGCCGTATTGTACGGGACAAAATTTCATTGTTACGAAAACGGTTGGCTGAAATAGACAAGCAGGCTTTTACGCAGCGCAAAGACAGGGGCGAATTTATCCGTGTGTCATTGGTGGGCTATACCAACGTAGGTAAATCAACCATTATGAATTTGTTGAGCAAAAGCGATGTGCTGGCCGAAAACAAATTGTTTGCCACCCTCGATACGACCACACGCAAAATGGTATACGAAAACACACCTTTTTTATTAAGCGATACAGTAGGCTTCATCCGGAAATTGCCGCACCATCTGGTGGAGAGTTTTAAAAGCACGTTGGATGAAGTTAGAGAAGCAGATATTTTATTGCACGTGGTAGATATTTCGCATCCTAATTACGAAGACCAGATTGGTGTTGTCAACAAAACGCTGCAGGAACTGGGTGCTTTTGAAAAACCCGTCATCACCGTGTTCAATAAAATGGACCTGTACATAAAGCATACGTTCGACGAATGGCTGGATGAAGACACCAAACAACAGATATTGCAAGACCTAAAGGCAAGATGGCAAAACGAAACAGGTGGTAATGCTATTTTTATTTCTGCGCTTGAACGTACCAATATTGATGAACTGCGTAAAACCATCCTGGAAAAAGTAAGAGAGTTGTACCGTATTCGCTATCCATACAAAACAGAGTTTTTTTACTGATCACAGCCCTCAAAGGACAAGCCCGGGCCGTCCTTTTTGCCAGACAAAAGATAAGAGATCACCCGATTGTAAATAGTTAGATCACCTGTTACCCATGAGCGAGAAAAAGGTCGAATGGATAAAAATTGCTGATGCGGTTGAAGAACTCAACTTCAACAACAATAACATAACAGAAGTGGAAGCCGATGGCAAACGTCTCTGTATCGCCAGGCATGATAGCGGTTTGTTTGCCTTTGCCTATAAATGCCCTCATGCAGGTGGTTATTTTGCCGATGGATATGTAGATGCTGTGGGCAACGTGGTATGCCCGGTGCACCGTTACAAATTTTGCTTGAAAAATGGGCGCAACGTTAGCGGCGAAGGTTATTACCTCAAACACTGGCCGGTAGAGGTGCGGGAAAACGGCGTCTTTGTAGGGTTAGAGAAAAATAAATTGTTTGGTTTATTATAGCGTTAACCTGCTTTCTGATATTGAACTTTAGAAAAGCTTTCAATAGCAGCCAGCAAGTCTCTTTCGCTAAAGGGTTTCTTGATGAAATGATTCATACCTGCCTCTATGCATTTGGCATAATTAAGATGGGCCGAGCCCACGGTTAATGCAATGATGGGAATGCTGTTACAGAGCTTTTTCCTTATATAATTAGCGGTTTGAAATCCATCCATATAAGGCATTTGCAGATCCATTAGAATAAGATCGTAGGCATCGCTATTTTTTTCAAACAGATCAATGGCTTCTTTGCCATTACCTGCAAAATCTGCCTGCATATTGTTTTTCTCAAGTATTTTACTGATCACCTTTTGATTTACTTCGTTATCCTCTGCCACCAAAATATTTTTACCTGAATGATTCAGGGCCTTGCTGTTTTGTGGAGTGATGGCTGCAGCGTCCTGCCAATGGTATTTGATGATGATTTTTAACGTTGAGCTTAGGCCGGGCACTGCTATCAGTTCCGCTTTGCCGTTTAAATATTCAACAATTCTTTTTGCCCTGATCAGTGTGCGGAAGTACACAAAAGTTTTTGAACACAGCTTTGGCACCGCACCGTTATCAGTCAAAGAAAATTCGATCAGCATTTCCTTGTCCGATTGCAGCAATTGCTTTGTTGTAAAAATGATTTTGGAAGCTTTAGAATGCCGGATGGTATTGTTTAGAATCAGTTGTATCAACTGCTTTTGCACCTTCAGATCGCCTTTTACAGTGATAAGCGAGGCCAGGTCATCAATTACTTCCATTTCAATGCCATAGTTCGACGCCAGTATCCGGCAAGGGATGATGCTTTCAGTGATCACTTGCTGCAATTGGTAACTTTCTTCGTTAGGGGCTATTGTTTTCAAAAGAATAGGATTTTATAGGATGACGCAAATGGTTGAAAGAAGGCAGGCAAAACGCGCCGTTTAAAAACGTGAAAACAATAAAATAGCAGGCAGGTGTTTGATACCGGGAAATTCATAGACAGGATTATAAAATAAATAAACACAAAGACGGGCTTAAGTGCAAGCATTAGGCCCCGGAATCTTTACCGGCTAAGCAAAAGCACTTAGCCATTTACTTTAAAAGCTTTGTAAAAACGGGTAGCAAAAACGCAATGCCTACATTTTCTATTTGGCAGAAATGTAAAATCTCCTATTTTTGCCGTCCCGAAAAACAAAGGATCTTATTCTAAGCTTGTCTAAGAACATTATCCTGGTTGATCGAAGGATTCCTCCTTAGCTCAGTTGGTTAGAGCATCTGACTGTTAATCAGAGGGTCGTTGGTTCAAGTCCAACAGGGGGAGCAAAGCCTTGGAGAAATCCAGGGCTTTCTCTTTTTAAGTCCCTTTTCTTCCACCACGTATCGCAGCTTACGGCCATAGAACTAGCAATTAACCCACCGTCATATCATGCACTTTAGCTGGCCAATATCCGTAAAAAAACATGTCGCTACGTGCTGAACCATTGTATAACACAAGATTCTTCCCCATCTTTGCCCCCGGTATGACTAAAAAGGCGCTTGGATTGGCAGAATTTGAAGAAATGGCTTTTGACCTGCAGTTTGAAGTATTGCACCGCGATGGAGTGCATGTGGGCAAAAGAAAGGTTGATGATCAAATTGTGATCCTCTTCCAGCTATATACTTTTTACGTGGAGGTGCACTACATACAATACAGGAAAGTAATAGACCATATTGTTACCGCCGAAGGCACCGATATACTACAGCCCTACCTTGATCAAATACACGTAAAAGACCTGAAGGATAAAAGCAAAGGCCAATAGCCACCGCTGTTCATATTTATTTTACTGTATGTTCAATGGATTGTGCATATTTGTAACGGCAAGCTACACACACTATGACAAAATCCATTTCGCCAAAAAGACTGGTTGTTTATGCCGATGACGATCCCGAGGATCTGGAACTGATCTCCGAAGCGTTCAACGACTTTTCGGAAACCGTGAGGCTACAGACATTTGACGATGGTTACAGCCTGGTAAACTACCTGTCCGGTTTAATGCCTTTCCAGCCTGCACCCTGTCTCATCATTCTCGATGTTAATATGCCTGGGCTCAACGGTAAACAAACCCTTCAAAAAATAAGAAACCTGCCGCGTTTCGAACAGGTGCCCGTAGTGCTCTTCTCTACCTCTACGCTGCCTTCCGAAATGGCATTTGCCAAAAGCTTCAGCGCCGGTTTTCTCACAAAACCCCTCCATACCAATCAAATTCAGCAAATAGTTGACCAGTTGATCGAACACTGCTCCGATGAAGCCAAAAAACACATCCGCAAAAAGAACAGCAACTAAGTAACAGGAACGCTATAGTTTTTGATTGTAGTTAAATGCGCCAATACCACCTTGCGCCAACAATTACGCTCATATTTAACGAGTCCGTCTTTACATAGTAAGCAACAAAAAAGCCGCCTCCTTACCGAAGCAGCTTTCTGTTATAAGCGCATTGTATTTTAGCGAATGATCGGCGTTAATATAGGATCGCTATACACCTCCTGCTCGTTGGTACCATACGCCACCACACGTACCCAGTACCGCTTGCCGGGTTCTAAGCCCGAAAGGAGCACCTTAATGGTTGTGGCGTTCTGGCTTTCCCATTTACTATCGGCCGTTAGCAGGTCTAACGTCCATTGATATACGAATGTACGGGAGCCCAATACGGCTGCAATAGTCACCAACAGTTCACCGCTGTTTATGCCATCTTCCATCTTCATTACCTGTGGCATTACAGTTGTCCATAATAATGTACCGATAAATTGCTACTATCAAACTGCCGTTGCCGATAGCCAAGGCATTGGAAAAGAAAGACCGTAACTACAACACTTTCCCCAAGCCCCTTTGGGGTTTGGGGCAGCCCTTTGCCATGTATAGCTTCCTTGCTTTAACTTCAACCTCTTATGGTGATAGTGCTCCAGATCTTTTTTGCCTTATTATTTGTGCTGCTCATCATCCTGTTTGTTTTTCAGCCCCGGCGCAAACCAACAGTGGCATGGCCGGAAGATTACCGTGAACTGCTGGCCGACTATGTACCGTTCTATGCCAGGCTGGATGAAGAAGGAAAGAAAGCTTTTGAAGAAAAATTTGAGAAGTTTTTATTGGCAGTAAACATCACCGGCGCCGGTGCCCAGGTAGAGGACCTTGACCGGGTGCTGATTGGGGCAGCCGCCGTCATTCCTGTTTATTTCATTCCCGACTGGGAATATGTGAACCTGCGGGAAGTGTTACTCTACCCCGGCAATTTCAATACGGAGTTTGAACAGCACGGCACCGACCGTTTGGTATCGGGCATGGTGGGCACCGGCCCTTTGGAAAACGTTATGATCCTTTCCAAGTGGCAGCTGCGGCAAGGATTTATCGATGGACAAAGCAACCGCAATACGGCCATTCATGAATTTGTGCATTTAATAGATAAAATGGATGGCACCCTCGATGGCGTACCCGAAATATTACTCCCCCGAAAGTTGGTGAGCCGGTGGCAGCAGTTACTGCAATATACAATGCAGCAGGTACGAAGCGGCCAGTCGGATATTGATGCCTACAGCGCTACAAGCCCGGTGGAGTGCTTTGCCGTGGTAGCCGAGTATTTTTTTGAACAACCCGAAATGTTTCGGTTACATCACCCCGAACTCAATGAAATGCTGGAACTCATTTTTGTAAGAAAATAATGTTATCGTTGCTTGCATCAACATTTTGCTATAAAATGATCGTCCCTAACTTTCCGGAAATGCAGACAGGGCAAGCTGACCGAGTTTCACCAAATGGCGACCAAAGGACGTCCTCCATAAAGACCACTATTTGTAAAACTTTATAACACGAATTGGAATGCGAATTTCACGAATTGAAAAACGTTTACATTAGCCGGGGCTTAACTTGAAACTGATTAAAAAAAACAATTCTTCAACTATGTCTGTAAAAAATCGCTTTATCTTTTTTCTGCTTTTACTAACACTGCAGGCAGGCGCTCAAAACAAATCTTCTAAAAACACAGTTGCTACTGCGCCTGCACAAGTTTGGTCTGTAGCAAAAGCAAACCAATGGTATAGCCAGCACAAATGGATCAGCGGTGCTAATTTTTTACCCAGCACCGCCATCAACCAGTTAGAAATGTGGCAGGCCGAAACCTTTGATCCCACAACTATTGATCGTGAGTTAGGTTGGGCAGAAGACATTGGCTTTAACACCATGCGGGTATTTTTGCACAGCCTAGCATGGAAGCAGGACCCTGAAGGATTTAAGAAAAGAGTAGACCAGTTTTTATCTATTGCAGATAAGCACCACATTCAACCACTGTTTGTTTTTTTTGATGATTGCTGGAACAAGATTCCACATGCGGGCAAACAGCCGGAGCCAAAGCCGGGTATACACAATTCGGGGTGGGTGCAAGATCCGGGGCAACCACTTTCCAATGACACAACTATTTTTCCCAACCTTGAAAAATATGTAAAAGATGTGCTGACCACCTTCAGGCACGACAAACGCATTTTGCTTTGGGACCTTTACAACGAGCCTGGCAATTCGGGTAAAAGAGATTCAACACTTGTGCTGCTTTCAAAAATTTTTCAATGGGCCAGGGAAGCCAATCCCGACCAACCTATTAGCGCCGGTTTATGGGCCTGGGATTTCGAAAAGCTGAATGCCTTCCAAATACAAAACTCTGATATAATTACCTATCACGATTATGAGGAACCGCAATGGCATCAAAGAGTGATTGAATTATTGAAGGTTAACGGACGGCCGCTGATTTGCACCGAATATATGGCCCGTACCCGCAACAGCCGTTTTTCCAACGTTATGCCCTTGCTAAAAAAGCAAAATGTAGGCGCTATTAACTGGGGCTTTGTTTCGGGTAAAAGCAATACCATTTATGCCTGGGACACGCCGGTGCCCGATGGCAGCCAGCCGGCTGAATGGTTTCATGATATTTTCTTTGCCAACGGAAAACCGTATAGAGAGGATGAAGTAAACCTGATCAAAAAATTAAATGGCAAGTAGTTTTGAATGGATATACGCTTACCCTAAATCAATAACAATGCATAGATTTCTTTCAGCAGTTGCGGCATTTTGTTCGCTTGCATTTTTTGCCTGCAACAATTCGTCAACAGTAAATAATGCTGCTGCTACCAACAATACCATGTCAAAATCAAATACAATGCTTCCCGACAAAAAAGATTTTCAGGACACCATAGATGGCAAACAAACAGACCTGTACATTCTGAAAAACGAAAACGGCATGACCGCTGCCATTACCAATTATGGTGGACGGTTAGTAAGCCTTTTGGTGCCTGATAAAAACGGCAAGCTTACCGATGTGGTGGTAGGCTTTAGCAATGTGAAAGATTACGTTAACTCCACCGAACCTTATTTTGGCGCCACCATTGGCAGGGTGGGCAACCGCATAGCCAATGGAAAGTTTTCTTTAAACGGCAAGCAGTACACTCTTTTTACTAACAATGGGCCCAATACTTTACACGGGGGTAAAAAAGGTTTCCAGGCTGTGGTGTGGAATGCTTCCCAACCTAATGATACCACTTTAGTGTTGCACTATCTTTCAAAAGATATGGAAGAAGGCTTTCCCGGAAACCTGGATGTAAAGGTTACTTACTGTCTTACATCAGACAACGGTTTTAAATGCGAATACGAAGCGGCTACAGATAAAAAAACGGTTGTCAATTTAACCAACCATGCTTTTTTTAATTTGAACGGTGAAGGCAGCGGTACCATCAACAACCATGTATTACAAATAAATGCCGATAAATACACACCGGTTGATGCTACCTTAATTCCTACAGGCAAAATAAAAACGGTTAACGGTACACCATTCGATTTTACAAAACCAACAACAATAGGCGCCAGGGTAAACGACAAAAATGAACAATTACAATTTGGCAAAGGCTACGATCACAACTTTGTTTTGAATGATGGCAGTGGAATGAAACATGCAGCAACTATCATTGGAGATCAATCCGGCATTCAAATGGATATTTATACAGAAGAACCGGGATTGCAGTTTTATGGAGGTAATTTCATGCAGGGCAAAAACAGTTTTAAAAGTGGAGCGAAAGATGATTATCGTACTGCCTTTGCTTTGGAAACACAACACTTTCCCGATGCGCCTAACCAGCCTTCTTTTCCTTCCATTGTTTTAGATCCGGGCAAAACTTATCATACAGTGTCGGTTTACCAATTTACCGTAAAAAAATAAAGGGTTGCGAAAGGCTGACAATCTTTTATACTAACTTTTTAAATCTTGCAATGCCTGGTTTTATGCGCCAGGTGTTGCAAGATCAATTATTTCTTCAACGCCTCCCGCACCTTTGGAGCTATCTTCGTTCCGAAGATCTCAATGGATTTCAAAAGCGATGCATGCGAAGGACCGCCTACGTCCATGTGAGCCGAGAAACGGGTAAGGCCAAAGAGTTCCTGCAGTTCAAGAATTTTATCAACCGCTTCACTGGCATCGCCAATCAATAAGTGACCACCTTTGCCACGCCCCTGTTCAAACTGTTGCTTTTGATAAGGCGGCCAGCCGCGTTGCCGGCCAATGCGGTTCATTTGAGCAGCATACAAAGGATAATATTCATCAGCTACACGTCGGCTGTCCTCACCAAAAAAAGAATGCATGTGCACCCCAACCTGAAAGGTTTGCAGGTTATGACCAAAATGCGTATAGGCCTTGCGGTAATAATCGAATAAAGGTTTGAATTGTGCCGGGTTGCCTCCAATGATGGCAAAGATCACAGGTAATCCCAATCTACCGGCTCTGAGTACCGATTCCGGTGTACCTCCAACTGCTACCCAGATATCTAAATGATCATTCACTGCACGGGGCAACACTTCCTGGTTTACCAGCTCGGGCCTGAAACGGCCTTTCCAGCTTACCCGAGGCTCTTTATTAATTTGCAATAGCAGCTCCAGCTTTTCCTCGAACAGGGCATCGTAATCTGCCAGGTCATAACCAAATAGGGGGAAAGACTCGGTAAAGCTGCCACGGCCTACCATTACCTCGGCCCGTCCGCCAGAAATAAGATCTATAGTGGCAAAGCTTTGGTACAAACGCACAGGATCGGAAGAGCTGAGTACAGAAACCGCACTTCCTAATTTGATATTCCTGGTGACTGTTGATGCAGCAGCGAGAATGATTTCGGGAGTGGATACAGCATAATCGGGACGGTGATGTTCGCCAATACCAAAGAAATCAAGTCCTACTTCATCCATCAGTTTTATTTCTTCGATTATTTCCTGCAACCGTTGGCCGGCGGGTTGTATTTCACCTTTGCTATTGATGTGCAGATCGCCAAACATGCCAATACCTAATTCCATGCTAAAGGGTTTTACAGGCAAAGGTAGTTCTAATGGCAGTGGAAGAAAGCCATGTGCGGCATGAACTAACAATATCTCACCTCGTGGTTTGTTTTTGAAGGCAAGAAGATAGCTTTGCTGTGTGAACGACTTATTGAACAACCCGGTTTACCAGGCTTTGATATCCGGAGACCGGCGCCTGAGTTTTGGAAAAGAAAAAGCAAAGTTTTTCGAAGAAAGCGTTTCTCCATTTGCTGGATTTGAAGAAGACTACGATAAAGGATTTGAAGACCTTTACAAACTGCTTCCTCCGGGTAGGGTTATTCTGTATGCTACGCCTCAGCATGTTAAACAGCATAAGGGATGGGAATTACTCGATGCCATAAAAGGACTTCAATTGATCTTTGATTCCATCGGTGAAGCTGTAGAAAAATCTTTTGATCTCATTTCTTTAGATGAGAAAGACATTGAGCAGATGATGGACCTGGCTGCACTTACCAAGCCCGGTCCTTTTGGTCCGCGAACTATTGATTTCGGAAATTACTTTGGAGTTTTCGAAGATGAAAAGTTGGTGGCCATGGCTGGTCAACGCCTGCATGTGGAAGAGTTCACTGAAATAAGCGCCGTATGCACCCATCCGGATCATTTAGGGAGGGGTTATGCCTCTGCGTTGGTGCAACACCAGGTGCGGCTGATACAGCAGCAAAACCACACGCCTTTTTTACATGTACGCGAAGACAACCGCAGGGCCATTGAAATGTATCAGCGGCTTGGTTTTAAAATTAGCAGGCCCATGAACTTTTATGTGCTTAGGAGAAAGGAAACAATAAATTAATATCCTGAAAAAAATGAGATTTTTATTGTTGCCCAATGTCAATTATAGAAATAGAAGAAGCAGCGCTTACCTGACGATCATTACCCAGCCCGTTAGCTTTACACCTATTTCTTTTATATCAACAATGTAGGGATACACACCAGTGGGCTGAGGTTTTCCTTTGCACGTACCATCCCAGGGGTGGCTAATGTCTTTTGAACTATACACCACGTTGCCCCACCGGTTGAATACAAGCACCTGGTAATTGGAATAGATGCTTAGAGCAGGGATATTCCATACATCATTTAAACCATCGCTATTGGGCGAAAAAGCATTAGGTACATAAATGCCTTTATACACATGCACCTTTACAGAATCTGTTACTGTTCCACAACCGTCATTCGACAATGTCTGCAACGTGTAAACCGCATCAGCTTGCGGATTAACAAAAGGCTGCAACGCATTTACATCATCAATAAATAAGGGCGGTGACCAGCTATAATTGATATTGGTGCCAGAAACTGATGCCAGCAGTTGCGTAGTTTGCCCTACAAGGATATTTTTATCAGGGCCTGCATTGGCAACGGGTTTTTTGCTGACGTTTATTTGTACATAAGCAGAGTCAGAGCAGGAAAAAGAATTTGTCACAATAACCATGTATTGTGTAGAATCTTTTGGCGAAGCTGCCGGTTCAGCGATGGTTGCCGAAGAAAGATGCGCAGATGGTTGCCATAGATAGGAGCTACCGCCTGACGCCGTTAAATTGACTGAAGCATTTTCACAAATAGCAACAACACCCGGGCTGGCTGTTGCTACAGGCTTTGGATTTACAACCAATTTTGTTGAATCGTTTCGCTTACAGCCTACATCGTTTGTTATTTCCACATAATAAGTTCCACTTTGCAAAAGCTGTACATTGTTCATGGTTACTATGGCATCTGTTGCTGCAAAACCATTCGGGCCCGTCCACTTATATTGTGTTCCACCGGTTGCAGATAATTGTATTGTCGATTCTTCACAAACCGTCTGGTTGCTTAAAGCCAATGGAGGTGGATTACCATTTACATTAATCGTGATCACATTTGAATTAACCCTACAGGCAGCGATATTGGCGTTTTCAATTTTTGAAACTGCCAGCCGGTATTGATAACTGCCAACAGGTGTCGTGGGTAAAAAATTTCTCTGCAACGTTATGCTATTAGCACCGGGGATATCTGTCCACGTATTTCCCTTATCAGTGCTTTGTTGCCATTGAAAATAAGGCGATGTGTATCCGGATGAAATATTGCAAGACAAGTTGAATTGTGCTGCCTGGCCTTCGCAAAGATTTTGCGTAGTTCCATCCCCGTCAATGGAAGCACTTACCAGGGGCCCACATGGGCGAAAGGTTATATCATCAAGTGCAAGATCGTTGCCACAACCACCGGGTGCATTATTGGTAATGCGTACTACTACCCTGCTTACATCGGGTGGTGTAGCAAAGAAAAATCCGTACTGTTTCCAGGCCTGGCTGCCGCTGGTAGGTATGTTTCCTGTGTTATAGGTTTGTAATACCGTACCATCTGTTTTCTCAATACTAAAAGTAAGATTGGGTTCAATGCCACTAAAAGAGCAACTGCCAGAACGAAGTATATTTATCACCCATGCTGCAAATTCATAAGTAGTGTTGCTGCAAAGAACATTTACAGTATCTATATAAAATGCACCGGGTTGGTATGAAGCATTCACCAGCATAAAATAACCGTTAGCATTGCCTGTATGATCGGAACTGAGTGTGTACCACGAGTTTGAAAAACAGGCCGCAGTACTATTGCGAACAGTATAAAATCCATCGCCGGGGCAATCCGAAGAAACGTATTGATATGTAGTGGCCGCCGCAGAAAGCGATGGGCCTGGATTGCTGCCTGCACCAAAAGTGATATTTACTATCGGGTCGCCGAGGCTTCCCTGGCATAATTGGGCATTTACCGAGGCAAAGAGCATCAGTGTTGAAAACAACAGCAGGTAGTTTTTACGCTTCATTTAATTCGCTACTTATCCGTGGTTAGCTTACTGCGAGTTACGGAGAAATACAGCAATTTACATTATTGTACGTTAGGCTTCATCGTAATTGAAAACCAAAAACAAATTTTCAAATAACTAAATTCTTCAATAGCCAGCACTTATACGTTTCGTACTGATGCTTTTTGGCGAAGTTTCACTAAGGATTTATTTGTATGCCCAGATGATTTTCTTCGATTTGCTTTTTGTTTTAAAATCTGCGATCTACTTTGTAACAGTAATCGCTAATCCAAATTAATTGTAAAAAAGCTGACCTATGAAAACTATTCTACAACTCTACAAAGGCAACCCGATAATTGCCCTGATTGTTAATTGCATTGGCTTTTTTGTTTGGGCCGCTACATTGATCTTGATGATGGTTATACTAACAGTGGCTTTTGCTGGTTAAGCTGCTGTACTTTAGGTTCAATACAGGGCCTTCTCCGGAAGGCCTTTGTATTTATAGCAGTTAAAGAATACCTCTTGCTTTAGTTAGCAATTTTTCAATTTTCCCTGCTTGTCAACAATTTGTAAATTGCTTCATGCGATCTCTGTTATTTATCGTCACCTGCATTTGTTTGTCTGCATCATTGCAGCAAAAAAATTTCACCGTTCGATATGGTGGCATTATCAGGGGCGATTCTTCTCAAAAAAAATTAGCCATTGTTTTTACAGGCGATGAATTTGCCGACGGCGGAAACTTTATTGCACAAACTCTGAAAAAAGAAAATGTAAAGGCATCCTTCTTTTTCACCGGAAGATTTTACCGCAATCCTTCTTTCAAAAAAACAATTCAGCAATTAAAAAGCAGTGGCAATTATTTGGGCAGCCATAGCAATGAACATTTATTGTATTGCGACTGGACTGAAAGAGACAGCCTGCTGGTGACAAAGCAGCAATTTATTTCTGACCTAAATAATGGATATAAAGAGCTGAACCGGTTCAACATTTCAAAAACGGAAGCACCTTTTTTTCTGCCGCCTTACGAATGGTATAACGATTCTATTGCAGCATGGACAAATCAATTAGAATTGCAGCTTGTAAATTTTACACCTGGCACTTTAAGCAATGCAGATTACACTACGCCGGCTGATAAAAATTACCGTAACTCCGATATTATCTACCAATCCATTGTTGATTATGAACGAAAACATCCATCGGGATTAAATGGTTTTATTCTTCTCATGCACATTGGCACAGATGCCAAACGAACCGATAAATTTTATCATCGCTTGCCGCAATTGATACAATGGCTGAAAGAAAAAGGTTACCAATTAGAAAGAATAGATCATCTTTTACAATAACGCTGATTTCTATTATTGCGCTGCCATTGAATTTTAATGACAATACGCTGATTGATTCCTTTATCTAAGTCTTTAGACCCTCGCTTTCCCCTGTAAAAAAACAGACCGTAAAAATCAGGTAGCACTTCTTCTTTATTTCAGTAATTTGAATATAATTCATGAACCCTTTTCATCCATATACGGTTTTTCCTCTTGGCGATGCAGGCCTTATCATCGACTTTGGAAATATAATTGACGAAGCAACCAACAAAAAGGTGCTACACCTTTTTCATGTATTAAAAAACAGTTCGCATCCTTATATCACAGACGTTGTGCCCGCCTACAGTTCTTTGGCTGTCTACTATAATGTTATTGCCGTTTGCCAAAAAAAAAATGACAAAACTGCTTTTGAAACCATGGCTGAACTGATAGAAGCCATCATAGAAAAAAATGAGGAAGCACCATCCCAACAAATAAGATTGATTGAAGTTCCTGTTTGTTATGCGCCAAAATTTTCAACCGATATTCAATATATAGCGCAGCAAAAAAATATCAGCGTGGATCAAATCATTGCTATACACACTTCAAAAACCTATCGTGTGTATATGATTGGTTTTTTGCCTGGCTTTGCTTACATGGGCCAGGTAGATGAAAGAATTGTAATTCCCAGGAAACCCGAACCTCAGAATGTTGTAGCAGGCACTGTTGGCATTGCCGGTGTGCAAACGGGCATCTACCCGCTTGATTGTCCTGGAGGCTGGCAGGTTATTGGCCGAACACCATTACAATTATTTGATAAAGACAGAGAACAACCCATATTGTTTCAACCCGGTGACGAAATAAAATTTTATTCAATTACAGAAGATGAGTTTGCGCATTACCAGGCAAGGCATTCTTGATACCATACAGGATATGGGCAGATGGGGTTATCAGCATTTGGGCATTAATCCCAATGGCACTATGGACCGCTTTTCGGCGCAGCTGGCCAATGCTTTGCTGGGAAAGAATTTGCAGTCGCCGGTTATTGAAATACACTTTCCTTCACCGCAAATAAAGTTTGAAAAAGAAACCGTCATTTGTTTAACAGGTGCACATTTTTCTCCTACAATAAATGATCAGGAAATTCCACTGCACCATCCTGTTATGATTGGCAAAAATGCATTGCTAAAATTTGAAAGATCACAAAATGGAGCAAGGTGTTACATAGCGATATGGCAGGCGTTGGATATATCCGAATGGCTGAATAGCTATAGCACCAATTTAAAAGCAAAAGCAGGCGGCTGGCAAGGAAGAAGCCTTTTAAAAAATGATGTGATATCCTTTGAGGCAACACCAAAGCTTTCATCTCTGTTAAAGCAGAAAGATTTTTTGGTACTGCCATGGAAGTCGCAGGAAATAGTTGATACAAGAACCGAGATACAATTTTTGATTGGCAGTGAATGGCATTGGATGAGTAAAGAGGCACAGGAAACATTTCAAAACAGTTGGTTTCAAATAACGATTGATGCCGACCGCATGGGCTATAAATTAGCCGGGCCGGAATTGTGTATGAATACAAATGAACAACTGGTTTCTGCAGCTGTAAGCTTTGGCTCCGTGCAGCTTTTACCCAATGGCCAATTAATTATTTTAATGGCCGATCATCAAACTACAGGTGGGTATCCAAGAGTGGCGCATATTATTTCTGCTCACCTGCCCATACTGGCGCAGAAAAAAGCCAATGATGTCATTCAATTTAAAATGACAGACCTCGAAACAGCAGAAACAAAAATGTTAGCACAGCAAAAATATTTGCAGCAATTACAAATGGCAAGTAAATTCAGAATAGAAGAATATTTGGTTCATGGTTCATAGTTAATCGTTCGTAGCAAAGCACTTTAAAGTGTATGAAAATACTGCACAACATAGATATCAACTGCGACATGGGAGAAGGTATTGGCAATGATGCTGCCATTATGCCTTTTATCAATTCGGCTAACATTGCCTGTGGTTTTCATGCAGGCAATGGCGATAGCATTCGCCGCACAATAGACCTGGCTTTACAACATCATGTTCATATAGGTGCTCATCCTTCTTTTCGCGATAAAGAAAATTTTGGCCGAAGCGAAATGCAGCTGCCGCCAGATAAAATCTATGCCATTGTAATGGAGCAGCTCATAAAAATAGACCTGGTTGCAAAAGAAAAAGGAGCTGTGTTGCATCATGTAAAACCACACGGGGCCTTGTACAATATGGCTGCTAAAAATGCAAAGATGGCTCAAATCATTGCGCAGGCTGTAAAAGATTTTAATGAAAATCTGATTCTCTATGGCTTAAGTGGAAGTTATTTGATAAGTGAAGCGAAAGCAATTGGACTGCAAACAGCAAGTGAAGTATTTGCCGACCGCACTTACCAAAATGATGGCAGCCTTACACTACGTTCGCAAAGCAATGCATTGATTGAAGATGAAGAAAAAAGTATTCAACAGGTTTTACAAATGGTGCGTGAGCAAACCGTAACAACTGTTTCGGGAAAAATTATTCCAATTATTGCAGAAACCATTTGCATACATGGTGATGGAAAATATGCTGTGCAGTTTGTTAAACGTTTGAACCAGGATATAGGCAGAATAAAAAACTTACAGCAAACAGACCAGTGACCTTACTCTTAATAATCCATATGGATTGAAAATGATCAAAAAAATATCTTTGGGAGTTGGAAGTGGTGCTGCTTTTCTCATGGCCACTTCAGCCATCGGCCCTGGCTTTCTCACACAAACCAGCCTGTTTACAGAAGAACTGCTGACTAGCTTTGGCTTTGTTATTCTCATTTCTTTATTGCTTGATATTGGTGCCCAGTTAAATATCTGGCGAATTATTACCATAAGCAATTTGCGGGCACAGGATGTAGCCAATAAACTCATACCCGGCCTTGGCATAGCACTGGCCTGCCTGATCGGCTTTGGCGGTTTGGTTTTTAACATTGGGAATATTGCAGGCTGCGGTTTAGGATTAAACGCCTTAACCGGAATGGATACCAAAGTTGGTGCAATAATTAGTTGCATTGTTGCTTTAGCTATTTTTTGGTATAAAGAGGCCGGACTATTGATTGACAGTTTTGTAAAGTTGCTTGGCCTGCTAATGATTCTTTTTACACTGTACATTGCTATTAGTTCGCAACCGCCTGTTGCCGAAGCTTTATACAGAACAGTTTGGCCTGAGAAAATAGATGTACTAAAAATAGTAACATTGGTTGGTGGCACAGTAGGTGGCTATATTTCCTTTGCAGGTGCACATCGTTTGCTGGATGCAGGGATTCATGGACAAAGTTCTTTAAAACAGGTAGCTAAAAGCTCGGTAAGTGGTATTATTATTACTTCCATCATGCGCTTTGTATTGTTCTTTGCTGCACTGGGCGTCGTATGGCATGGTGTGCATTTAAGTAAAGATAATCCTGCAGGTTCAGTGTTCCAGGCTGCCGCCGGCAATGTGGGTTATCGCTTTTTTGGATTTGTGATGTGGTGTGCCGCCATTACCTCGGTGGTTGGAGCCTCTTACACATCCGTTTCTTTTTTCAAAACGCTTCATCCGGCCATTGAAAAGAACATACGTTCGATTACTACAATTTTTATTCTTGCTTCTACGATTATTTTTATTCTTAAAGGCAACCCTGTTATATTATTAATTGCAGCCGGTGCTATCAACGGTTTGATTTTACCTGTTGCATTGGCCGTTATTTTAATGGCTGCCAACAAACAAAAAATCATTGGGCAATATCAACACCCCCTATGGATGAAAATTGCGGGGTGGGTAGTGGTGATAGTTATGAGTTGGATGGGAATTATTACAATTAAAGAAAATTTGCAAAAAATATTCTGATGAAGATTGCACCCGACAAATGGAAGCATTTCTTTGTAGGCATTGCCATGGGCCTGGTGTTGCAATCTTTATTATGGTGGCTTTTGCCTCTGCATATTGTAATAGCAACGGTGGTTGCCTTTGCCATAGTTGTTGCCATTAGTTATGGGTTTGAGTTGTATTCAAAAATTACCGGGCATGGACATTACGAAGTAATGGATGCTGTGGCAGCAATAATTGGCGGCGTGTTGGGCATGGCTGTAGTGTTAGTTATTGAATTAGGCTGATTGCTAACGCATCAAAACATTTATTAAACAAAAAAGCCCCGCGGGTAACGGGGCAAATTCAGAAACTATTTTTTCGAACTCAAATCTTTTCGCAGCTTCATAATATAAACTTCGCGGCTTACTATTTCATCCACTGTAGCTTTTTGATATTGATCCCATTCTCCTTGCCCGTATTCTCCAATAAAAGCATTTTTGAAATCATCTGGCTTCATTCCATTGTAACCTTGTTCCAATTCTTTAAAACCATCTTTTAAATTACTTACTGTTACCATTATAGGATCAGACCCAGACCACATTTGTACATACCTGTTGAAACTTACATTTGGATTCATTTTCATAGCAAGCAGGTTTACTTTTCTCATCTCCGTCATGTAATCGGCCATCTTTCCATTTTTTACGTGGGTAACTGTTACTATGTATTTATCTGCCTGAACATCACCTTTATAACTTAAGGTATCTACCCAGCGATAGATCATGTCCCCTCCATCCATTTCCACTTTTGAGGCACAGGTAGTTTCGTAATCCTTATCATGAACTGCCATGTCTGCTCTTTCTTTATCCATATCGGCAAAAGAAGAAGGGCCATCTACAAGCAGATAACTGCCAGTGCGAGGCCCGCTCAATATCTCATAGGTAACTCTTTTATTGTCTCCGTTGTGAAACCTGGCCATATGCGTTTTCCAGGCAGTTTCGAAGGCAGATGCCTGTCCTATTTTAGGTTTAACCATTTCAACGCCGAAAAGTGTGTTCCCTTGTCCGAATAAGGACAGCGACAAAACTGTGCATAGCACAGATAAAAGCTTTCTCATGAGCAAAAATTTTAGTTTTAAAATGTAGTTTAAGTAGTCTCCAGTCAGAAAGGAATAAACGGAGTTTGGATAGGGAATAACTCTTTGAATATAATGATTATTAAAACATCCATCAAATAATTATACAGAAGCCGTTACAAACAAAAAACCTCCTTTTCAGTTAAGAAAGGAGGTTTTTAAACTAATTTAAATGTCTTAAAATGTTCTCGGCGTTGCCTTTGCTTTTTCCACTTGCTTGTTTATAGAGTCTTTATCGCCTATCATCACCTTGGTCATCTTATTATAATCAATGTAAGTACGCATCATTTGCGAAACCGTCTCCGGCGTTACCTTATAAATGTTCTTTACGTAGTTATTCAGATAACTATCATCCAAACCATAGAGGTCCAAAAAATTCAGCTGGCCAATGATTCCGTTGGGTGTAGAATTCTGCAGTACAAATATGCCCGCTTCATAATTCTGAATGCCGGATAGTTCTTCTTTCGTTGGCGCTTCGGTTTGTAAACGCTTGATCTCTCTTTCGATTTCGGTTAATGCATCTATTGTATGTTCGCTGGTTACATCAGCCTGTTCGTACCACAAGGTGCTTCCTTTGCGATTGAGTATGGTGCTGAACGGAGAATATGTATAGCCTTTATTCTCACGAATGTTACTTGTAATGCGTGAACCAAACGAACCTCCCAGCAAAGAGTTAGTAACCAACATCGGGACATAATCTTTATTGGTTGGTGTAATGACAGGAAGCCCTATCATAACCGTTGTTTGCGGCGCTCCCTTCCGATCAACAACTAAGGTATCATTAGCCACTATAGCATTTACAGGCGGATAAGAAACTGCCGGTCCGGCTTTCCATTTGGTTAATGAAGATGCAATGGCAGCATTCACCGCTTTTTCATCAAACTTTCCTACCACGTACAGTACTGAACGTTTTGCACCAAAGTTGTTGTTGTAAAAATCTTTAACCATTTGCGTGGTATAACTATTCAGCATTTCTTCGGTTGGGAAAATTTTTCCGTAAGGATGATCTTTATAAATAGCTGCATAAAACTGCTCCTGCGCCTGCGCCTGCGGTACGGCTTTTTGCGTTGCCAGCCTGCGTTTGAGATCGCTTTTCAGGCGGTCCAGTTCGGAAGCAGGAAAGGCAGGATTGATAACAAGGTCAGAAATGAGCTTAACAAACTCCGGCGCATACTCAGAAAGTACAGCACCTGAAATAGTAGTTTGTGTAGGCCCGACATTTACATTCAGACTGCCGCCCATCATGGCCGCTTTTTTCGACAGGGCTGCAAAATTCATAGAAGATGTCCCTTCCCTTAACATGCGGCCTGTTAAATCGGCCAGCCAAACTTGGTTGGGACCTTCGTGCACATTACCCGTTTTAATAATCAGGCTGACAGTAGCCTTTGGCAACTCGCCGTAATGCACTACCATTGACTTTAAGCCATTTGGATAAGTTTGTACTTGTTTCGCGGATAATTTAAAATCTTTGGCGGTGCCACCGGCAGGCGGCGTTTGTTTTTGCGCCAAAGCCGGCTGTAATAAAGCAAGGCTTATGGCAGCAACGATATAATTTTTTATAGTTCTCATTATTTAGAAGCTTTAGGTTCAACAATTAAAATGGTTCTGTTGTTGGGACTTAAATATTTCTGCGCTGTTTCACGAATCAATGCAGGTGTTACTTTTTTAAATTCTGATTCCAGCGTATTAATTCTTGCCGGATCATCGTCGAATAATGCAAAACAAGCCAATAGGTTTACTTTGCCAATACCAAAAGTGCCACCCATGGCATCGTACAAACCTGAACGCATTTTTACAATGGCGAGCTGAAGATCTTCCTGCGATACATTTTTTAAATCGGCAATAACCTGATTGTATTGATTGATGATAGAATCTGCTGAAACTGTAGCATCGTATGTAAGATTCGACATCCACAACATAGGGCCGTTGTAATCGAACATGTTGCCAAGATAATTGATGCCACCACTTACGCTACTTGTATATCCTTTCTGCTGCACCAATGCCTGGTATAAACGGCTGTCCTGGCCTTGCACCATCATTTGGTCGATCAGCCCCATAGCATAGTACTCAGGTGTGTTGCGTTCTGGCATTTTATAAGCAATGGCAACGGCTGGTTTCTTTGCCAGCGCATCTTCTTTTGTGAAGCGTTGTTCTTTTTCCTGAGGCGGTTCGGACAGATCGGGCTTGGCTGGAAGTTGTGCAGCGGGGATTTTACTGAAATATTGGTCGATCCATTTTTTGGCGTCGGCAATTTCAAAATCGCCGGACACAACAAGGGCCGCATTGTTAGGTGCATAAAACGTTTTAAAGAAAGCATCTACATCCTCCAGTTTGGCTGAATCCAGGTCGGCTAAATCGCCATAAAAATTGTGAGCATTATGCCAGTTTTTGTTGGCATACTGCGGCATATCAAGCCATGGAAAGCCACCGTAAGGCTGGTTAAGCACATTTACTTTTACCTCGTTTTTTACTACGCCTTGTTGGTTAGTTAAGTTTTCCTGTGTAATCTTCAACCCTTTCATACGGTCGGCTTCAGCCCACAGAGCCGTTTCCAGCTTATGTGCCGGAAGCACTTCAAAATAATTGGTAAAATCGAAACGGGTAGAGCCATTGAGTATACCGCCGTTTTTTTGCACGAGCTGAATGAACTCCATTTTACCCAAATTCTCTGAGCCCTGGAACATCATGTGTTCAAATAAGTGAGCAAACCCTGTTCGGTTCTTTGGTTCGATACGAAAGCCAATGTTGTAATAAACACCCACAGCAATGGTAGGCGCTGTTTTGTCAGGAGATAACACCACTTTTAATCCGTTGGCCAATTTGTAATAGGTAACCGGCACCTGCAGATCATCGCCTTTGCCGTTTTTGGGTTTTTTATCCCATGAAATTAAAAGCACGACCGGCGCCAACAACCATAGCAGTTTGCGGGCATGCACTGAACGAAAGTGATTCATAAGCATTATGTGTGTTTTAAATTTTACTTAATAGAACAGACTGTATTTCGCCTGTAAACAGGGGATTAATTTATTATAGACACATCAAAAATCCAGATAAAAATTGATTAGTGGTTGAAAAGAAGTTTAGACAAGGCTGTTGTGGCAGTTAGCCTGCCACGGTACTAATTTTCTTAAGAACAACAAGCCTTACTGATTTTTACAAACCGCTAAGTTTTTATTAGGTCTTTGCCCGCTAAATGCAATGCTTATCTTCACAGCAAAAAATTATCCGCCAAAAACTAATTACCATAGCCAATCTTTTAGGCAAAGCATTAAAAGAATTGTTGAAAAACGATCCCTTGCGCATGGCAGGCGCCACAGCTTTCTTCACCACATTTGCCCTGCCACCCATTTTGGTCATTCTTATCCAAACCTTAAAACTCATTCTCGATCCACGAACTATCCGTGTAGAGCTTTTTAAAAATTTATCTGAAATTGTTGGGCCCGAAGCCGTAAGACAATTGGTAAGTGTATTAAAAAGCCTGCACAAACTTGCGGAGAACTGGTACGTAACCATAGGGGGTTTTATTTTTTTACTTTTTGTGGCTACCACGCTTTTTAAGGTCATCAAAAGTTCGATCAATCAATTGTGGAGTGTAAGGCCAAAACAAAAAAAAGATAAGTACAAAGACCTGCGCACCAGGGGCCAGTCGCTGCTGGTGATATTGGTTGCAGGTATTTTGTTTGTTATTGGCATTATGATAGAAAGCATACGCACCATTATCGGCAATTATATTTTTGAATTTTCGCCGCTGCTATCTGTTTATTTCAACACATTTTTAAATCATCTCGTTTCCATTATAATGGTGATGCTTTGGTTTGTAATGGTATTCCGCTACCTGCCCGATGCACGGCCGCACTGGAAGATAGCTTTTGCAGGAGCCTTTGTTACCGCTTCTCTTTTTACAGTTGGTAAAATTATTCTACATTGGCTGCTCACTTATAGTAATATTAATACGCTGTACGGCACTTCGGCGTCCATTGTGCTGTTGTTGCTTTTTGTGTTCTATTCTTCACTTATACTTTATTACGGTGCCGCGTTTACAAAAGTGTGGGCAGCGCATAAAAACCAGCCTATCCGGCCGCTTCCTTATGCTATGCATTACAGGTTAATAGAAGCTTCAGGCCATGAGCTTTAGCGTCAGGATTAGAAAGCCATAACAGTATCAGTGGCCTTGCAACCCGAAGTAAAACCTTATGGCTTCCTCAATAGAATTTCTGAAGGTAGAAGTGTGCGACGCAACAAAAGTTCAATAGCAGCACCGCAGCTGGTTACATAATCATTATTTTATTTAAAAGGAGCAAGTAATTACAGCAAAGAAGATTAGTCACTAGTTCTTTCTCTGCCCATAAACCGCTAAATTGTATGCTGCAGTGGATGTGGTATTGCTTTTGTAAATTATACGTGATTGATGCTTTTGAACCGGAGACATACAGAACGCTTATTTTTCTTAACCGCCCTTTTGACAACGGCTTTTTCACTGCATGCGCAGGATTCCACAAAAGAAAACAGGCTTGACACCTTTTTATTGAAACAAAAAGGTGTGTTGGGTACGCTGGCTCAAACTTTAATGGCCGGCGAAGAGTCGGGGAAAAATGATTTGCAACGAAGCGATGTTCCTTTTCAGCCTTACAGGAATCGTGTCATCCGGAATATTACCATTGAACCGCTGGAATTTGGTATTTTGGTTGGCGATACCACCAAACGTTTTAATAACGGTTTAACGCACCTGGCCAATGCCGTTCACAGCACCACCCGCAATTTTGTTTTACGAAACCATCTTTTCTTTCATGAAGGCGACCGCCTTTCTCCTTTTCTGCTGGGTAATAATGAAAGATACCTGCGTGATCTTCCTTTTTTACAGGAAGCACATATACAGGTTGATCCGGTAGCCGGGAGTAAAGACTCGGTTGATGTGGTTGTTTATACCAAAGATGTTTTATCCATTGGCGGCAGCATGGCCATTCCTAATTCGGAAAGCGGCAGAATAGAATTGCGGGAAGATAATTTTATGGGTTGGGGCGACAGGCTGGAAGTGCAAACCTTATTTGATAAAACACGAAGCAAAAATTTTGGTTTTGGAGCAGAGTATACCACGCGCAATATTTTGGGAACCTTTCTTGCTGCCAGCGGCGGCTATCTCAATTTTAACCCTGCCTTTAGCAGTCAAAGGTCGGAGGAAAGCTTAGGCTATTTGCAGTTTGTAAAGCCCCTGGTCAATCCTTATATGCGTTGGACCTATGCTGCCTCTGCAGAAGTACATGCTACTTCCAACCTGTTCAATTCCGATTCTGTTTACCACAACGCGATAAAATATAAATACCGCATTTACGATGCCTGGGCCGGATGGAATTTAAGTGCCAAAAACATCGGCGCTTCTAATGAGTTTGAGCGGCTGCGTTTTCTAATAAGCGCAAGAGTGTTGGATCAAAAATTTTTGAGCAAGCCGGAACAATACATTGACCATTACCATTATTCTTACGCCAATATGAAAGCTTTGTTGGGCGCCATCTCAGTGTTCAAATTAAATTATTATAAAACGGGTTATATCTATGGCTTTGGCCGCAAGGAAGATATTCCGGAAGGCCTGGAAGCCTCTTTCACAACTGGCTTTACCAACAAGGAAGGCAGAAAGCGGCCTTACATGGCATTATCTTTCGAACAATATTATTTAACCAAAAAGGAACGTTATTTAGATTATTCATTGTCTTTAGGAACTTCGGTTTACAAGCAAAAAATGGAAGATGTGAACCTACTGGCAACAGTAGATTATTTTGGGCGCCTGCAGCGCTTAGGCACCCGCTGGAAACAGCGGACTTTTTTGAATGCCAGCTTTGCCCGCCAGTTTAACCCGCTGCTTGATGAAACTTTGTTTGTAGAAAGCACTTATGGATTGCCGGAATTTAAAAACAATCTTGTTGGCGGAAACATGAGAGCTACTGTAAAAGGAGAGTCTGTTTTCTTTAGTCCCTGGAGTTTGTTTTTTTTTAAGTTTGCTCCTTTTGTTTTTAGCAGCGCCACCTTATTTCAATATCCCTACGAAAAAGATTATAACGCTACTAAATTATACACTGCCATTGGTGGTGGCATCCGCACCCGCAACGAAAGCCTCATCTTCGGCACTATTGAATTGAGAGGTTCGTGGTTTCCTAGAAAAGACTTTTTCAACAATAATTTTTTGATACAATTAAGCACTAATCTCCGCTTCAAGTTCAACCAGCAATTTATACGCAGGCCCGAGTTTGTACAGATGAATTGATACCAAGTTTTGAGTTTGGGTTTGGAGTCATTCAAGCTGTAGTCACCTTGTTTCAATCAGCCATTCAGTAAAACAGTTATCGGTTTTATTTCAACCTTTCAACTGAATCAACTTCAACCAATTCACTTTCTCAGTCCGTTATACTTTGCCTTTGCACCGTGGCATGAATGCCCACCACCTGCATCAGCGCAGCAGAGCCATACCATGGGTGTAGTTCTATTTCAAACATACCGGCTTTTATGGCAGGATCGGTAGCCGTTAAAGCTTTAGCTTCCTCTATTGTGGTAACGTTAAAAATAAAAATACCAGCGAGGTTTCCTCCATCAAGAAAAGGCCCGGCCATAACCAATTTCCCTTCATTTGCCAGGCGGCCAATATTTTTTAAATGGTCTTGTAGTAGTTGTATTTTGCCGGCAGAGTCTATGTTTTTATTTGGGCCGGTTTTTAAAAATACCATTACATATTGCTTCATGCCATAATTATCGGCTCCTAATTTTTTGGCAAGAACAGAATCATAAACAGGTTTAGTGTTTTGAGCAGAAACGTAAAAGCTACTCAAGGCCGTTATCAACAGCAATAAAAATTGTTTGCGCATCTTTGGTGATTTTATAAACGAAAGCTAAACTAAATAAAGAGGCGACCAAACAAAACCTGCCTTTACGCATAAGGAACGGGACTTAGAAAACAATTCATGTTGAAAAAGATACTGTTCGTTGCACAAAAAGAACACCTTGATAATGATGCGTTTGTAATGAGAGGGAAACGATATCAACTTTACATTATCAATCAACCCTTACATATCCTCATTAGCAGTTAGTTTTGTTTTCGGCGGTAATTTCCATTACCGCTTTCTTTTTTCTTCACATTAATTCCCTGTTAGCTATTAAGTACGATTCAGCTAATCACAATTCCCATTTATTAGCATAAAACAGCAGTTCATTACATGTTAGATTGACTACAGCCTTTACCCGGCATAGCTTTGCGGCGCAATAAACATTCAATCATTTTAAATACATTTTTATGAAACATTTTCTTATTTCACTGGCGCTGTTGCTTGTATTCGGAACGAATACATTTGCTTCAGACACTATGGTATCGCCGAACGTTTTGCGTTCTTTTCAAAAAAAATTCAGCACCGCTAAAGAAGTAAGCTGGTCTGCGGGAAATGAAATTTATAAAGCAGAATTCGTTTATAGCGATCAATATATTACTGCGTACTACGATGCAGATGGCAGCCTGTTGGCGCTGACAAAAAACATTTCGTCAACACAACTTCCTTTGTTGCTAGGAAAGAGCCTCAAAGAAAATTATGAAGGCTATTGGATCTCAGCCCTGGTAGAAGTGTCAACTCAATTTGAAACCACTTATTATGCAACACTGGAGACCGCTGATAGCAAAGTAATTTTGCAATCAACACAGAATCGCTGGTCGGTTGACAAAAAGATAAAGAAGTAATAACATCCTTTCGGTAGATAAAGCAGTGCAAGGAATTGTGCTGCTTTTTTGTTTAGGATTTGTGATTAACCTGACTATACTTTTTGAAGTAATTACTATTCACATTCCTTGGCTGACTAACTATTCTCTCTTATTAGCTTTTTTAATTCATCAATTGTTAATGCGGGCTTTGACAAATGTATTACAGAATGACAATTTGCACATAATAACACAAGATCGTTAACCGGGTCAACTTGGTATTCCACAGCAATGTTTGCAAGCGGAATCTTATGATGCACATGAATGAACCCCTTAGCTATATTACCATAAAATGCCCAAAATTAAAGCCACAAGCATGACAGTTGTCTCCATAATTTTTAATGCATTCAAGCCTTGCTTTTTGACTTCTTTCGTATCTATTTACAAACACTTGTACAACCTTCCCCTCTTTAAAAAATTGTCTTTCGTCAAATTGAAAAGTTTCTGTTGGTAACCGCTCTATCAAATCATCGCTACTTGCTGACACAAGATTTAAATTTTCCAAAGCCTCCTGAAGTTCTGTCCACATGTTCCAGCCTGTATTTTTGAGATATTCTCCAACAATAAAATAGTAGGCGGGCTGTTCTCCCCTATCTCCATAATAAATAGGTGGGGTTATTCCCGTGTGTTTTGAAATTGCCTTACCAATTTGGCCAATCTGTCTGTTTGCCGCTTGAAATCCAGAATAATTTAACGCTTTAGCTAATTCTTTTGCAGTTGCACTTGCATCGGGGAAATAATACAAAATTTGAAGCGTTTCAATCTGTCTGGGAGAAAGAGCATTTACAATCGCATCTTGATATTGCTCAACAGTTACTTCTTGCATGAAGTAAAAGCGTTTAAATTATTTATTTAGCCTTCACACAAATTAATAATATCCAGAATGATATAAAAAATTGCCACAAAAACAAAAAACCACCTTTCGGTGGCTCTTGAGTTTTTGTTGTTTTTAACCGTCCGTGAAACTATTTTTTTACTTCTGTCTTTACAGGCTTTATGGTTTGCAGATAATTATAAATGGCTTTCAATTCTGTATCAGTCATGCGGGCAAACGATTCCCATGGCATGTGGCTGTAAGGGATCACTTTACCCATCCGAAAGCGCTGAATAAAATTTTGCTGGCTCCATCCAAATATCCT
>JBQCJM010000182.1:0-14888 GCA_051952715.1 Flavisolibacter sp. | reverse complement strand
CTTATGATACCGTAGCCATTACAGCCATCAGGCTTGGATATTTTTGATAAAAGGCGACGCTGTATAAACCGACCTTGGCATCGGGATTGCATATATGGTATAAGTCAAATGAAGAGGACTTTGGCTAATTTTACAATCATGCGCCCTGACTATCCACAAAAAAACTTCAACGATAAACGCTTTACTTATGTACTGCTGATGAAGTCTCTTGCCGCTCAAGAGTTGTAACCGCATAAATATTTCCAGCCACATAATTTTTTCCTGCTATTCACCACAGCGTTCATTTTTCAACGATTGCTATTATGCTATTAAACATTGTACAACTGCACGAGGTTGGAATGAAAGATCTCGACCTCGTAGGAGGCAAGAATGCCTCATTGGGAGAAATGCTCCAAAACCTTACAAAACTCGGAGTAAATATTCCGGGTGGATTTGTGATCACGGTAAATGCTTACCAGGAATTTATTCATCATAACAACCTCGATGAAAAGATCCGCAGTCTGGTAAAGCAAATTGATTATGCCTCTGTAGAATCTTTGCGCAGAGCAGGATTGCAAATCCGGAATTTAATCCGCAATGGAAGATTTCCTGCCGCACTTTCGCAAGAGATCATTAACTGTTATTATGAACTCTCAAAAAAGTATGAGCAGGAAGGAACCGATGTAGCCGTGCGTTCATCAGCCACTGCAGAAGATCTTCCTGATGCATCATTTGCAGGACAACAGGAAACCTATTTGAATGTTCGTGGTCCTGCCGCACTGATGGATGCTGTTCGTAATTGCTTTGCTTCTTTGTTTACAGACAGAGCTATTTCTTATCGTGAAAGTTTTAAGTACGATCATTTTGCCGTAGGGCTTTCTGTATGCATTCAAAAAATGGTGCGGAGTGATTTGGGCGCAAGCGGTGTTGCTTTTTCATTGGACACTGAAAGCGGGTTTAAAGATGTTGTTGTAATTAATGGTTCTTACGGTTTGGGTGAAATGGTAGTGCAGGGAAGTGTTTCGCCGGATGAATTCATTGTATTTAAACCAACATTGAAAGAGGGTTATACTTCCATCATTGAGAAAAGGTTAGGCGTGAAAGATCAAATGATGGTGTATGGAGATGACCCTGATGAAAGAGTAAAAATTATTCGTGTTGATAAAACTTCACAGGAACAATTTTGCCTGGACGATGAAAAAATTTTGCAGCTCTCCCGTTGGGTGATGCATATTGAAAATTATTATTCCGCACTAAAAAATCAGTGGTGCCCTATGGATGTGGAATGGGCTGTAGACGGATTGACAAATGAATTGTTCATTGTGCAGGCGAGGCCCGAAACCATCCATTCGCGCAAGACTTATGATACGCTTACGGAATATATGATGAAACCACACAAGGCAAAAGAATTGGTGAGAGGCATTGCTGTGGGGGATAAGATTGCATCCGGCAAAGTGAAGATCATGTACTCGCTGGATAAAAGAGTGATGGAAGGACAGGAGTTCAAGGAAGGTGATGTTTTAGTTACGGATATGACGGATCCTGACTGGGAACCGATCATGAAAAAAGCATCGGCTATTGTAACCAATAAGGGAGGAAGAACTTGCCATGCAGCTATTGTGGCTAGAGAAATGGGCGTGCCGGCAATTGTTGGTTGTGGTAATGCTACAAGCATTTTAAATGATGAAGATGAAGTAACGATCTCCTGTGCAGAAGGTGATGCTGGAATTGTCTACGAAGGCAAATTAGATTTTGAGATCATCCAAACAAAGCTGAACGATCTGCCTTCCATTGAAACCGCATTGATGTTGAATGTAGCTTCACCCTCTTTGGCATTCCGCTTTTCCCACATTCCCAGTAAGGGTGTAGGACTGGCAAGGGAAGAATTCATCATTAATAATTACATCGGTATTCATCCATTGGCATTGTTAGCCCATCGTGCATTGAATGACAAAGAACTTTCAACTGCTATTCGGAATAAGATCGCCGGCTTTAAAGATGAAGAAGATTTCTTTATTTCGAAACTGTCCTTCGGCATTGCAAAAATTGCATCTGCATTTTATTCGCATAAAGTGATCGTTCGTTTTTCTGATTTTAAGTCGAATGAATATTACAATCTCTTAGGCGGAAAGTATTTTGAGCCTAAAGAAGAAAATCCGATGATCGGCTGGAGAGGCGCTTCAAGATATTATTCGGAAGATTACAAAGCAGCTTTCGGATTGGAATGCAAGGCCATTAAAAAAGCAAGGGAAGAAATGGGATTAGACAATATAGTGGTGATGATACCATTTTGCAGAACCGTAGAGGAATTGTTGAAAGTAAAAGAAGTGATGGCAGAATATGGATTGATTCCCGGCAAAGAAGGTTTGGAATTATACCTGATGGCGGAGATTCCATCGAACATCATCATGGCGGCTGAATTTGCAGAACATATTGATGGCTTCTCTATCGGCTCCAATGATCTTACACAATTAACATTGGGCTTGGACAGGGATTCATCGTTGGTTGCGCATTTATATGATGAAAGAAATCCTGCGGTAAAAAGAATGATTGCTCAACTCATTCAAACAGCAAAAGAGTTCGGAGTGAAGGTGGGCATTTGCGGACAAGGCCCTTCCGATCATCCTGACTTTGCACAGTTTTTAGTGGAGCAGGGAATTGATTCAGTATCGGTTACTCCTGATTCCGTAATCAAAACAATAAAGGCCATTCATGCAGTGGAGCAAGCTATAAAAAATAAGAAAGAACTAAATCACGTAGTACGAGCTGAAAAAGTGCTGTAAAAAAAATTACAACGCCGGCTTTAGAATCTGCTCCTATGCGTAAAGTTTTCAAAGGGCAAGCCATAGGCTTGCCCTTGTTGTGTTTTCATTATTTTACTTACAAACAGGAAAAGAAGTCCGAATATGATTGGAGAAATTATTCAAGCCGGTGCTATATAGGCCCTGATATGGAGAGCAAACCTTTTTAGTGGAACTTTACAAACGATATTTTTTTTGCCGCCCCATCGGTTGTAGTAAGAACCAGGTAATACAAACCGTTTTTTAAAGAAGAAAAATCAATGTTCATGACATTGGAGGGATTCTCTATCTGTTTTTCGAAAACTTTTACCCCTGCTCCATTCAACACCAAGATGGTACCGGCGCCAACCGTTTTGTTCCAGTTCAGCACTGCTTCATTTCTAACTGGATTTGGATACAAAGAGAGTGTTCTTGCGTTTTTTCCTATGTCCGCTGCCAGTACATTTGAATACAAGATTTGTCCTTCATGGTTTACCAGCTTCAGCCTATATAAATTCTTTCCCTCTGCAGGACTGATATCCGTGTAGGAAAAAAATGCTTCAGAAGAAGATGCACCACCGGGGAACGAAAAGGTTTTCAGATCGAGCCAGGAAGTGTTGATCGCTTTTTGAATAGTATACTGATCTTCACCGGACCGGGAAACAAGCTCCAATTTAATATTACCAGGTCATCTTTTACCTGCAAACTAAAAGAGCGCAACTTAACAGGCAATACTCCAATGATAAATCCTCCACCAGCTGTGCCTGCTACGCTCCAGGCGGTAACAGCGCTTGCAAACTTAGGCCCGGTGATTGTGCCATCGTTTTGCCCATTATATTTTACGACGCCTCCAATTTTTATAAGTTCGGAACTTGTGCCATTTGATGTGATGCGGCCCAGAGTGAATAATTGAATGGTGCTGGCATTGCCAAGATCAAGCTTACCCGATGGATCGAAATCGAGAGTGCCGTAAACAAAAACTGTAATAGTGGGCAGATTTGAATAGATGGCTCCCTTTACGCTAATTGAAATTCCAAGAGGAATGGTAACTGTATCGCCATTTTTGGGAACACCGGATGGAAGAAAATTGGCGGCATTATTCCAGCCCTGGCCTGCACTGCCTAAAACAACCTTATTTGTGGCATGCACATATAGCGTGGCAATAACGAAGAAAAAAGAGAGAATCGTTTTCATTCAATAGGATTTGGATCGGCTTAATGTTGGGCAAAGCAAATTCTTACAGTACCCTAAGCAATAAGACTTATCGGTAAAGCAAAAAAATATTATTGAAAATTCCAAATGTTAATTGATTGGTAGACAATGCAAGCTTTTGTATGTCAACATTCAATTGAACCAAACTGCATATCCCTGCCTTCTTAAGTCCAATGCCAGTTTTTGCTCCATCGCCAAAGCCTGGTCCCTGTTCATTGGTTTAAGATTTAAGTGGTCGTAAAGGCTGGGGCGTAAATAGCTGCCATACTTCTGAACGATATTGGCAGATAGCTTGTGGCCTTTTTTATTGATGAAGCCGGTTTTGTGTTGTTTCAGCCTTTCCTGTGGCGTCTTACTGGTCATACAGACATAGAGGCACTCCAGTACGCCATTAAATTGGGGGTTTGCATACCTGAACTTTGCGTTTTCGGTAAAGACCTGCTTTGATAATTCGATAACGTAAACTTTATAAACAGTGGCTGGCACGAGACAATATAGCTAAAGAAAATCAAAAAGTCATTGTACTATGCACGATTGTGAAAGAAGGTATGCGCCGGTTGAACGAAATTAACTGGGTGGACAACTATTTACGCCCTGCAATTGGGTACTGAGGTCATTTACTTTTAAGCAACAAGTTTTATTATGTTGCATCAATTTAATTTTTTATTGAAAAAATGACGATTTTTTATAAACCTTTTAGGCAGCCAAACCCTAATTTTACGGATGCCCTTAATTATTGATTCGGTTGCCCAGGTTATTAAAGCACATACTTCTGACAGTCATGCTCTTGCTGAAAAGTCCTTGCTTTTAAGATTAGAGGCCATCCGTTGCAAAGCTGATTATGCAGCCATTTTAAAAATGTTTTATGGATTCTTCTTCCCTGTTCAGCAAAAAATACTAACTCATATCAGTCCCGATCATTTAAAAGATATAGAGGAAAGAAGACTGGCATCTCTTATCCTTGATGATCTGCAATCCATAAACTTTCCCTCTCAACACATCACTCTATGCAGCGAGCTGCCCGAAATTAAAAGTGCAGCCCAGGCCTTTGGTGCCCTTTATGTATTGGAAGGAGCCACGTTAGGCGGGAGGATTATTGCCAAAATGCTCCTGCGCAATAGTCATCTTCAACTGTCTGAAGAAAACCTTAGCTTTTTTAATGGTTATAAAGAAGCTACCGGTATAAAATGGAAGATTTTTCAGCAGGCACTTAATCAACAATTCGGCCAGGAACTTCTGGTTGATACGGCAAAAGAAACCTTTTTATTATTTCGTAACTGGATAAATACTTGTTGGCCTCATGAACATACAAGCGAAAAAGAATGCTGAGTTTTGTGGTGCGGTGCCGCTGCACCAAACCAATTTGATACAGCCGCATGGCGTTTTACTGATTGCAGAAAAAAAAGATTTACGCATCACGCAGGTAAGCGAAAACGCCATAGATATTTTAGAAAAACCCGCAAGGGAAATCGTTAATACCTTCCTGCACGATTATATACTTCCACAGCATACATCTAAATTAAAAGAAAGAATGAACAGCGGCGTTGCAGGCAGGCTGCCTTTCTTACTTGATTTCCACTCGGGGAGGCACCTGGCCGTCATAAAGCCACAGGATGGCCATGTGATCATAGAAATAGAAAAGCAGGGCCGCCCCGCTAATGCCGAAGATTCTTTTATAGCTGTATACCAGGATATCAAGTATGCTATGGCTGCCATTGAACAGGCGCCTACTACTGAAGCTGCCTGCAGCAATGCCATTATCGAATTAAAAAGAATCACTGGTTTTGACAAAATTATGGTGTATAAATTTGATGAAGCATGGAATGGTGATGTCATTGCAGAAGTAATGGAGGAAGGAATGGATAGTTATATGGGATTAAAATTTCCGGCTTCTGACATTCCACGCCAAGCAAGGGAACTTTACCAGAAGATGCCATACCGGCTTATTCCTAATATTCATTACGAACCTGTTCCATTATACCCCGTGGTGAATACACTTACAGGGGCTTTTACCGATCTTTCCGATAGTAACCTTCGAAGCGTGGCGGCTGTGCATTTGGAATACTTGCAGAACATGAACGTGCAGGCATCCATGTCTACCCGCATTCTGGAAAATAATCAGCTTTGGGGACTTATAGCCTGTCATCATCGTACGCCTAAATACCTGTCTTTTGAAGCTTGTGCCCTCTTTGAGCTCGTCTCAAATGTTATTTCAGCTAAAATAGCATCGGTTCAAAGCAGTGATAGGTATAACTACAAGACCCAAATGCACCAATTGCAAACAACTGTTATTGAAAGAATATATAAAGGAAGAGAACTGTTTTCTGGGCTGCTTGCATCTAAAGAAGATTTGTTGCAGTTGTTGGGTGCTGATGGCATTGCACTGGTTTTTAAAAAAAACATCGAAAGCTTTGGAAGCGTCCCCAATGAAGAGGAACTGGAAGAGCTTGTATTTTGGTTGCAGGCGTTAAACATTAACAAAATGTATCACCAGCCCTCTCTGTCATACGTTTTTGAACAAGGTGCGTCATATGCAAAAACAGCCAGCGGGCTAATGGTATTGCCTGTGCAGGCCGAGAAAGGCGAATATATACTGGCCTTTCGCAAGGAGGCTGTTAGCAAAGTAAACTGGGGTGGAAACCCTGACGCAACGGTCTATTTTGAAGCTGATGGTAAAAAATATCACCCACGTGCCTCTTTCAATATGTGGCAGGAAATGGTCAACCAAACAGCCATTCCGTGGAACCCAGGCGAGCTTGAAACAGCAGAAAGCTTCCGCAATTTTATTGTAGAGTTTACATTAAACAGTGTTAACAAGGATTTCTAAATACATTTTTCTTTTGGCAAATGATTGGTATTAGAACCGACATGAACAGTACTCAGCAACAGGTATCGCAACAACACTTCGTTGTTGCAATTGGCGCTTCGGCAGGTGGCCTTGAAGCTATTCATGAATTTTTTGATAACATGCCTGGCAATGGCAATTTTTCTTTTATCATAATCCAGCACCTGTCGCCGGATTATAAAAGCTTGCTGGTGGAACTGGTAGCAAAGCATACGAATATGCAGGTGTTTGAAGCCCAGCATAACGTGAAGGTAGAACCGAATTGTGTCTATGTTATTCCTAATGATAAGTTGTTGACCATCCGAAATGCCCACTTACAGTTAGGTGTAAAAAACTTTGATCGGGTGCCGAATACGGCCATTGACTTCTTTTTACATTCTTTGGCTGAAGACCAGGGCGCAAAGGCTATTGCTGTTATTTTATCCGGAACCGGAACAGACGGGTCTAAAGGGATACAGGCCATACATGACGGGGGAGGAGTAGTGTTTGTACAGGACCCCGTAACAGCAAAATTTGACGGAATGCCGAACAGTGCCATAACTACTGGATTTGCAGATTATATTCTGGCGCCGGAGTTGATGCCTGAAGAAATCTTTAATCATATTAATGAAAGACCGGTACGGTTGGCAAAAGAAGGACGGCCAGACGAGACACATTTGCCCGAGGTTTTAAAACTGATTGAAAAACACTGTCAACACGATTTTTATAATTATAAAACTCCTACCATTCTCCGGCGTATTGAAAGAAGAATGGGTATCCTCGGTTACAGAAAATTCAACGATTACTTGCAGGTATTGCGGGAATCTCCTGACGAATGTCGTTTTTTGGGTAAGGAGTTTTTAATCGGTGTTACTAAGTTTTTCAGAGATAGTACTGCCTTTCAGCTGTTGCACGATCACATCTTGCCTGAACTGATCAACACAAAAGAAGACCATAGTATTTTAAAGATCTGGGTAACAGCCTGCAGCACCGGAGAAGAAGCTTATTCATTAGCCATATTGATCGATGACCTGCTTCAGGATATGGATAAAATCCTTGAAGTGAAGATATTTGCAAGTGATGTTGATATTGATGCAATTGAATTTGCCGGCAAGGCTACCTATCCGGCCAATAGTGTGGCTGAAATTGACCGGCGTCTTGTAAACAAATATTTTATTCGTGAGGGCAATATGGTTACCGTGTTGCCTCGTTTGCGCAAGCAAATTATTTTTGCAAAGCACAACATTCTGAAAGACCCGCCTTTCATCAAAAATGACATGATTACCTGCCGTAACATGCTCATTTATATGAACGCTATTTTGCAAAGAAAGGTGCTGGCTACCTTACAATTCTCGCTGAATACCGGCGGCATTTTATTTCTCGGGCCCAGCGAAACTCCTGTGTCTATTAAAGACGCCTTTGAAGAAGTGAATGGGAAATGGAAAATGTTCAAAAAAATATCGAATGAAAACAGCTATAACTCCGATCGCTTCCCTGCTATTCAAACACCTAAAAGCCAACCTGTAAAATATGGCAGCCTCAGGGCCAATACAACAGCCAAAGAACTGTCCGATGATTTTAAAAATTTACTTATCGAGGAATATGGCTTTGCTGCCATCTACATCAACAAGAATTTCGAAATAAGGGAAGCAATTGGTAATTTTAAAAAATACCTTTCTCTCCCCGACAATATCCTCAATCTCAATATTTTAAAGATGGTGCCCCAGCAACTGGCCACTGCACTTAATGGTGCGGTGAGAAAAGCACTGAAAACAAATGAAAATGTAACGCTGTCTCATATCCGCCTGCCGGGAACTGAAGAAACAAAAACTTGTAACCTGTTCATAAAACCTTCTTCTACCGAAGGATATATTATGATTGTACTGGGAGAAGGTTACGAAAACAATTCAGTAAAGCCTTCAATGGATATAGCCACTGCACAAACTTTTCATAATGATGCTTATGTGGCGGAATTAGAAGACGAACTGAAAGAGACCCGTCTCAATCTGCAAATGGCTGTAGAAAGCCTTGAAACAGCGAACGAGGAGTTGCAAAGCTCTAATGAAGAATTGCTTTCTGCTAATGAAGAACTGCAAAGCTCTAATGAAGAACTACAGTCACTTAATGAAGAATTGCATACGCTTAATACTGAACACCAGCTACGCATCAAAGAACTGGTTGAGTTGAATGAAGACCTGGATAATTATTTCAGAAGCACTGAAATAGCACAAGTGTTTGTAGACCGGGAATTGCGCATCCGGAAGTTCAACCCTGTAGCACTTAAAATGATCAACCTTATTGAGACAGACATTGGCAGGCCTATTGAACATATTTCTACCAACCTGAAAAACAACAAAAACTTTATTGAGGATATACACTATGTAATTGAGTCCGGAAACCAGGTTGAAAAAGAAGTGGTATTAAGCAACGGCAGTCCCAACCTCATGAGGATTATGCCGTATGTGCGGCTCGACAAAAAAGTGGATGGTGTTATCATCACATTCATTGATATTTCCAACATTAAAGAACTCGACAACATCATCAAAGCAGTATTTAATTCTTCTGTAAGTGCTATCATGGCTTTTAAAGCACTGCGTGATGACAAACAACAGGTAACTGATTTTAAATGGTTAACCGCCAACTACGCTAGTGATGAATTGTTGGGAAAATCAAAAACCGAATACATCGGTAAAACCTTGAAAGAGATTTTTCCGGAAATATTAAAAAAGAATTTTTTAGATCGGTGTGTCAGAGTAATGAAATCGGCCCAGCCGCTGCATACCGAACTGCAGTTGACAGAAGGAGCAAAGCCCGGTTGGTACAATGTTATTGTCAGTCAAATGGCAGAAGGTATTGTTATCAGCCTTACCGATATCAGCGATAAAAAGAAGGCTGAAGAAAAACTCAAAAAAAATTATTACGAGTTGGTGAAGGCTAAAGAAAATTACCGCAGGCTTAGTGTTGAACTTGAAGAAAAGGTGCAGGAGAGAACTTTTGAACTTTCGAAAACAGAGGAGCGGTTCCGCCTCGTTGCCAACGCTACAAACGATGCCATTTGGGATTGGGACCTTGTCAACAACCGTATATGGTGGAGCGAGGGTTTTTACACCCGCTTTGGCTACGAAAAGCTGGAGCATAAATTGACGAGTACTTTTTGGCTGGAGCATATTCATCCCGATGACCGTGAAAAAGTCAACGCTGGCATTTTCGAAGCTATCAACAGCCGTGCAAAAAACTGGTCGGCTCGTTTTCGTTTTCAGAAAAAGGATGGCACTTACGCTGTAATATGGGATAAAGGAACAATTTTGCTCGACCAGGACGGAATACCATACCGGATGGTTGGCGCTATGGTGGACATTACAGAAACAGAAAAAGCAGAGCAGGAAATAAAACAAAAGAACAATGAACTTAATGAGCTGATCCAGGAGTTCACCTTCGTTACCGACTTTATGCCTCAAATGGTATGGGCCACCCGTCCCGACGGGACACATGACTTTTACAACAAAGGTTGGTACGACTTTACCGGGTTATCGCATCAAAAAGCCAAAGATCATGGCTGGATCTCTGTCGTACATCCCCAGGATCATGAAAGAGTAACAAATGCATGGCAGCATTCGTTGGCTACAGGAAAAAGCTTCGAGGCTGAATGCCGGATGAAGGGCAAAGACAATAACTACAGATGGTTTTTAACAAGGGCAGTACCTCTCAAAAATGAGGAAGGTGTTATTGTTAAATGGTTTGGTACCTGCACAGATATCAACGATCATAAATTGATGAATGACATCCTCGAACAACGCGTAAAGGAAAGGACCGAAGAATTGGAGAAAATAAATCTTGAGTTGGAAACCAGCAACAGTGAATTATTGCAATTTGCCTCAATTGCTTCACACGATCTAAAGGAGCCTTTGCGCAAAATACACATGTTCAGCAACCTGGTGCGTGACCGTTACCTTAATGAAATAAACAGTGACGCAAAGGATTATATGAACCGCATCATAAAGGCTTCAGCCCGCATGACAAAACTTATCAATGACCTGCTTTCTTTTACCAGGCTTTCGGGTAGTAGCCATTATGAGATTGTAAGCCTCAACACCATCGTTGATGAAGTGTTGAGTGATCTTGAACTTTCCATTCACGAAAAACAAGCAAAAATAGAAGTTGCTCCCCTGCCCGAAATAGAGGTCATTACCGGCCAAATGCGACAGGTATTTCAAAACATTATCAGTAATGCTCTTAAGTTTTGCCGCAATGGCATTACGCCTAACATAAAGATCAATGCAGCAAGAGTAAGCGAATTGTCTTTTTTAGATTCATTTGATGCGCAGGGCACTTATTGCAGGATCACCATTTCTGATAATGGTATAGGCTTCAACCAGCAATATGCCGATCGCATCTTCACTATTTTCCAAAGGCTTCATACATGGGATAAATATGATGGTACGGGGATAGGGTTAGCCATTACAAAGAAAATAATAGAACGGCACAATGGTATCATTACCGCAAAAAGCAAAGAAGGAGAAGGTGCATCATTTATCATGGTGCTGCCGCTGCGCCAGGAGGTGGAAGCAGCTGTTAATGGCAATGAACATACAATCGTCAATAAACTCATGTCATAGTTGAATATTTTTTTTGAGCATAACATTAAATCAGGCTCTTCGGCAAGAAAGGTTATGGGCTAAAAAATCTTTTCCGGCTCGTTGTACTCCCTTATTTTTGTTGAACTCCCATTCGCTTAAACCAGTAATATGATAATCAGTTCCGTTTTGTATGTGGATGATGATATTGACGATCTTTTAATTGTATCGGAAGCATTTTTAAAACATACTGCATCGCTGAAGGTCGTTCATGCTTCTAACGGACTTGATGCCTTGCAAGTGCTGCATAAAATGGCGGAGCAGCATAACTTACCCTGCCTTATTATTCTTGACATCAATATGCCGGTAATGAACGGACGAGAGACGCTGAAAAAAATCAAAGCCATTGAGCAGTATAAACATATTCCTATTGTAATGTTCAGTACTTCTATTAATCAAGCAGATCAGCAATTGGCGGCCAGCATGGGAGCAGCTTATGTTATAAAGCCAATGGACTTTCAAAACCTCGAAAAGCTGGTAGCGGAATTTGTTGAAAAATGTGGTATAGAAGTACAAAGCGAAGCGGAGTAGCAGCATTCTATTTTGCTGAATTAAACGTATGAATATTGATGAAACTTTCATTCAGAAAAAATAATAAAGCTGAACTGTTTGTACCACATTCAAATTGAAGCCGGCGGTAATGACTTTCTCTATACAAAAGCTTTCACCATTCGACGCTGAAAGAAAAAAGTAAACCTAATCCTTTTAGAAGTATAGCAAGAGGAATAGATTAAGATATACATTTCATATTACAGGCACATAGTTGCTTACGCCTTGGCTTATTTGCATATCTTTTACCTAAAATAAAAAACCCTTGTAAAACAAGGGTTTTTAGCTGTGCCCGGGACTGGATTCGAACCAGCACACCTTGCGGCGCCGCCACCTGAAGACGGTGCGTCTACCAATTTCGCCACCCGGGCAGGGCTGCAAATATAGATTCTAAAATGAAATTGCTGATAGTTTTTACAATATTCTATACGGCTACGTTAAAATCTCTTAAGGCATCGTTCAGGCTTGTTTTCAAATCAGTGCTGGATTTACGTTTACCGATGATCAAGGCACAACTAACATTGTATTCGCCTGCCGGAAATTTTTTATTATAGCTTCCAGGAATTACAACACTTCTTGCCGGCACCACACCTTTCATTTCAACAGGTTCGCTGCCACTAACGTCAATAATTTTTGTTGATTGCGTTAACACTACGTTTGCTCCTAACACCGCTTCTTTTTCCACACGAACACCTTCCACTACAATACATCTTGAACCAACAAAGCAACCATCTTCAATAATTACCGGAGCTGCCTGTAAAGGTTCCAGCACGCCGCCAATACCAACACCACCGCTCAAATGCACATGCCTTCCAATTTGTGCGCAGCTTCCAACTGTAGCCCATGTATCAACCATGGTGCCTTCATCAACATAGGCGCCAATATTTACATAAGAAGGCATCAGTACTACATTCTTAGCAATGTAAGCGCCATAGCGGGCAACAGCATGGGGTACAGCACGAACACCTAATTCTTTATAATTTTTTTTCAGCAACATTTTATCGTAAAACTCAAAAGGCTCGACATTCCACGTCTGCATTGGCTGAATGCCAAAATACAATAAGATGGCTTGTTTCACCCATTCATTTACCTGCCAGCCATTTTCTGTGGGTTCGGCTACACGCAACCTGCCCTTATCCACTTCTTCAATCACAGCTTTTATATCATCTTGGATAGCTTGCTGCGAAAGCATTTCACGGTTTTGCCATACTTGTTCAATAGACTCTCTTAACTTCATCGCAAAATTTTTTGCAGACATAGTTACTGCAAATGAAAATTCTGGTTCGTTTACCAAATTGGCTCGGCGACATGGTGATGTCTGTTGCTTTTATTAAACAATTGCCGCTTTTTTTTCCGGGTGCTGAAGTGAGTGTGATCGCTAAAAAAGGCATACATGAATTGCTGCCATACTTTCCACCTACCAAACATCAATTCATTTTTAGTAAAGATGAATACAAAGGTTTGGGTGGGTTGTGGAAATTTGGCAGAGAGATCAGTTCAATTGAAAAGTTTGATATTTTCTTTTGTCTGCCCGAGTCATTTTCTTCGGCCTTTATGGGCTATGTCACCGGCGCCAAAAAAAGGATTGGTTATAAAAAAGAATTAAGGGAAATTTTACTAACCAATACATACAATAAGCCAAACAACATTCATAGGGTAGAAGAGTATGTAAAACAGTTAGAACTTTTTACAGGGCAAAACGCTTTACCAATAAATGTGCAATTGCATCACAGCATTCCAAAGCAAGATCATGTTGTTGTGAATATTAACTCCGAAGCCTCTTCAAGAAGATTGACTGTAACTAAGGCTATCGAGATAGTAAACTGCTTGTGCCAATCCATTGACCATAAAATTATTTTGATTGGTGGTCCGAAAGAAAAAACTTTTGTAGAAGAAGTATTGAACCAATTGCCTGATAAAAACAAAATAGAATCAATTGCAGGCAAAACATCACTGTTGCAATTAACAGAAGTGCTGGCTTCTGCAAAACTAATGTTGACAACTGATTCGGGGCCTGCACATTTAGCTAATGCTTTAGGTACACAAACTATTGTGTTGTTTGGCGCAGGCAATGAAAACAATACAGCGCCGTATAATAAAGAGAAGCTTAAGGTTATTCGCCTGGGAAAACTTTCCTGTGAGCCTTGTCAGAAAAATAGTTGTGTGCAATTTAGCACGCCACAATGTTTAGAGTTGTTAGACACAAATATCATCATCAATAAAATGCTTCAACAATTATCTGTGTTATGAAAAGTTTTTTTGAGACTGAAGTAGAAACTGCGCTGGAAGTTTTGCGCAATGGAGGTATTATTCTTTATCCAACCGATACTATTTGGGGATTGGGCTGCGATGCTACGAATGCTGAAGCTGTCAAAAAAATTTACGACATCAAGCAAAGAGAAGACACTAAAAGCCTGATCATATTAATGGCAGACGAAAGAGAAATTTTGCAGTATGTTGCTGCCCCCGATTTAAGCGTTTTTGATTTCATTGAAAAACAAAACCGTCCTACCACCATTATATTTGAAAATGCTGTTGGCCTGCCCTCTAATTTAATTGCGCAAGATGGCTCTATCGCCATCAGGCTGGTACGTGATGAATTTTGCAGGTATTTAATTAAGCGTTTGCGCAAGCCTATTGTTTCTACCTCGGCCAATATTAGTGGCCAGCCGTCGCCGCAAGCTTTCAAAAATATTTCTGAAGAAATAAAATCCAACGTCACTCATATAGTGCAATGGCGGCAGGATAACGAAACACCAGCGCAGCCGTCGCAAATTATTAAATGGAACAGCGATGGAAGCTATACCGTAATAAGATCGTAATTGCAGCAATGGTCAGTTAAACTTTTTACACGTCAAAAAAATGCTATTCTATTATTCTTTCTGATATTTTGCCAGATTGTTTGTGTTT
>JBQCJM010000181.1:0-22161 GCA_051952715.1 Flavisolibacter sp. | reverse complement strand
AAGCCACTCCGGGCATCTTCATATTTCGTCCAATGTCCTTCTTCACTTGCCTGGCGGGAGGAATCAATATCTAATTTTTTATTGCAAGAGCTTATAACCAAAAGCAGGCTTGCTATAATCAATAAGTTTTTTGAAAGTGCCGAGAACCGGTAACTAAATTTTGTCATACAACTATTGTTTGCTAACAATTAGAAATTCTTTTGCTATTATAAATCCATTTTAAAGCCTGCTACAATTGAGCGGGGAATCGGCAAACCATATCCGGAATAGATGCCATTGTAATTAGCCAATTCAGGATCATCGCCTTTGAATGGCGTGATGGTAAATAAATTAGTTGCACTTATATACACCACGAACTTTTTAAAAACTCCTGTTCCTTTTTTAGAAAGCCCCTGCGTTATATCGTAGTTCAACGAAAGAGAACGGAGCTTCAGAAACGATGCATTGTCTAAAAACAAATCCTGCTCTAAACGGTATGGCACAACTGCACTCCACGGATTATACATTGGATAAGAAGACAGGTCCATTTTCTTTTCCCAGAAAGTGATCTCTTTTACAGAGTTGATGTTGTTATTGGCCTCTGTGTTAATAAAGTCAAGGCGGGAAGAAGCATATTGATTCAGCACCTTGCGGCCTAAAACGAAATAAAATTGAAAGTCGGTTGAAAATGCTTTGTATTGAAGATGACTGCCAAAGCCACCGGAAATTTTAGGAAGATAATTTCCTGTAACCACTTTGTCTTTGTTATCAATTACATAATCACCATTTATATCAACCCAACGCGGATCGCCTGCTTTTAACGACACACCCTGGAAAGTTAAAGGCTGGTTTGTTTGAGGATTTACCGGCACTTCTGCATCAGCATTATAAATGCCTTTATTCTCAAATACCCAAAAAGCGTCTACAGGCTTTCCCACTACCAATTTATTAGTGCCGATGATCAACTCCTGTAATCCATCAGGAAGGGCTTTTAATTTATTTTTATTGTAGTTGGCGTTAGCAGTAAATGTCCAGCTAAAGTTTTTATTGGTTGATGGAACAATATCTGCTATGATTGAAAGATCAACGCCTTTGTTATTAACGGCCAAACCTGTTTTATAAGCACCGGTGTATCCCCACTCTGATGGAACAGGCACAGCAAGCAACATTTGTTTATCATCTCTATTATAAACTTCAACGCCAAATTTCAAACGGTCATTCAAGATGCCGGCTCTAAAACCTGCACTTAACTTATCGCTGTAAGCCCATGGAATACCGTAGCCCACCCAACCATTGGTATAAGGTCTTGAAATACCAGGTATACCCGAGTACGATCCAATCGTTGGTTCGTTGGTCCAGCCAAGATCAACACGGTACTGAGGTCCTGCAGAGAATCTGTCATCACTTAAAAGCTTGCCTATGCGTGCCCATGAAGTAGTGAAAAACAAAGAGCTTATTTTCTTTGACTGATCAAACAATTGTCCCTTAATATTCCACTCTGCACCTCCTGAAAAACTGGTAAACCACCTGTTATCGGGTTGCATGTAAGAAGACCCATCTCTTCTAACCACAGCACTCAATTTCAAAATGTCATGATAAGTATAGGCAGCATTACCGAAGAAAGAAGCCAATGCCGATTGCATTTTAGCAGGTAGGTAATATACTTTAAAACCTGTTGGAACCAAATAATCGGAAGCATTTGGATCTCCGTTTACTACATTGATCTTTATGAAATCATTTGGCCCGTTGTATGCATAGGCATAATCGTACTTGTAAACATCAGCCATAAAACTTTGTCCAGCCTGCAGCAATAATTTCTGTTCTGCGCCTGTTGCAAATTCATAACCCAGCGTATTGCTTACAACAAATCTTTGGTTATAGCCAAAATAGTTAGAGACAAAATTATTTCCCTCAAGTAAAGTGGTTGGCCAAAACGTATTGCGGGTACCTTCATTATAGTCAAAACCAATGCGGCCTTTATAAGCAAATTTTTTATAGTCTGCACCAATATCTAAATACCCTTGAATAGCGTTGGTAGTATTATCATCAATGGCTTTATTAAACTCATTCAAATAAGCGCTATAAAGCGGCTTGTTGGGAGTCAATGGGTTTGTAAGGTCAGGAATATAGCGTTCTTCAGCCAGGCGGTCCCGAATATTACGATTGCGGTTTCTTCCCATGCGGCTGTAATTGATCATGCTTGAAACCTTAAGCCATGTTAGTGACGCCACATTAATGAAGAAGGAGCCTGTGTACCTATCTATTGAAGTGTTATCTGCGTTGCCAGCATTTTTGGTGGCACCCGCAAAAAAACGGAAGTTGGCTCTTTCCGATCCGCCGGTTAAACTCATATCACCCGAATAAATGAGAGCATTTTTGTAATACAGGTCTGTCCAGTTGGCCGGACCGTAATAATCGGTATTGGTAGAATCTCTTAGATAAGGAGGATAATTTAAGCGGTCATTAATGGTTCCGTATCTATCATAAAATGGCAAACGAAAACTATTTTCATAAGCTGCGTTTACGGCGGTAACAGCAGGCTTTTGTGCTACGCCGAAGTACGAGTTGATGCTTATTTCGCGATAGCCCGAATGCGCATTTTTAGTAGTGATCCATATTGCGCCGTTAGCTGCAATAGGGCCAAGAGAGGCAAGCGTTACCGGGTCTTTAATTATTTCAATAGACTGAATGTTACCAGGATTGATGGTTGCCAATAAATTAGTGGCCGGCCCTATGCGATTGAAATCGTATTTCTGCACTTCGTAGGCAAAAGGATTGTCTTGCGTAAGTGGTATTCCATTTAAAAAAACGGCCGCCTGATTATCGAAAAGATCACGTTTACTTAGCAGCGGTGATGCAATGCCGTGAATAAAAATATTCTGTTCGGTACCTGGCTCACCGCTTGGTTCCTGTATATACGCTCCTGCAGTATTACCTTTCAAAAGTTGCTGCAAAGAAATATACGGAAGAGAACTGGTATGCTGCAGAGGTACTTCATTCAGCACTTTATATTTTTCTGTAAGCGATGTTCTCACATTGTTTGCAACGATCACATCGATTGTATCTATTTTCTCTGTAGTAGAAGAATCCTGTGCATTAAGAACTGCAGACTGAAAAACTATTGTTCCAACAAGTAGAAACTTAAAATTAATGGAAGGGTAGTTCAATCGTATTCTCATTAGTCAGTTGATTTGATCTTTTAAAATTGTATGCCTACAAAGCACTTTTCTAATAAAAAACAAGTACTGTAAAGCATGTGCTAATCACTACACGATAGTATAACGAATAGATTTAACAAAAAAATCACAAGGACTTTATGCAAACTGCGCAAACGTTTGTCCTGACAGTACAAACGTTTGCGCAAAAAAGAGAAATCCACATTATTCGTAGCCTTTTCAACAGCAGAATTACAGTAGTAAGTTCTTTTTGATAGGAAAAATATTCGAAGTTTTACGCAACAAGCTCTTTACAATTCTTCTTTATGCTGTTGTGTATTAAGTTGGAAAAATTTGCACTAAGAAAGACGATACCTTTATTTTAAATTTAGCTTGCGCTTGTTGTAGTGTAGGTACAAAGCAGGTATTTTCCTTAAAACACCAGGACGATTAAAAAATCGGACAACTACTGAAGAATTCATTAGTAAAGAAAACCTGCAGTCCATATCGTAATAAGTCTTATACTATTACCGTGAGCTCTGGTGCATCACCAGCGTAGCCGGCATTTCTTCAACATAACAAGTATTGGAATCTTTATTTTCAGACTTATCATTTAAAATTTTGATCATGATCTCCATAGCTCTTTCGCCCTGTCCATAAGGGTATTGCTCTATAGAAACCAGCGGCGGATAAGCTGTATAACCTGTAATGGGCAGGTTAGCATAGCTCACAAAAATGATGTCTTTATTTACCTGTATATTTTGCTGTTGTGCATATTTTACTGCATCCATATGCACATAGTCGTTGAAAGTAATAATAGCTTTGGGTGGATTTTTTAGTGCAAGTAAATTCTCCATTGCATCGTAAGTACCTTCTTTTGAAAGATTGGTTTTTTCCACCAACTGCATATCCACTTTCAATTTCTTTTTCGACAAGCCTTCAATGTAACCATTCAACCTTTCCTTACTGGCACTTAATTTATCGGGCCCGTTGATCAGGGCAATACGCTTGTAGCCGCGGCTTATCAGCCAACCCACCATTTCCACCGTTCCTTTAAATAAGTTGCAAAACACTTTATTTAATTTATCAAATGGCGGTACGCGGTCGAAATAAACAATAGGTATGTCGTACTTTTCTAACGCTTGCAGGTGGTCGTATTTATTTGTTTGCTTCGATAGTGAAATGATCAACCCATCTACTCTTTGTTTTTTCATGGCTTCCACCACGTTCTTTTCTCTTTCCGGATCATCATAGCTCTGACCAAATAAAATGGTGTAATTGTGTTCGATAGCTGCAGCTTCTATTCCGCTGATCGCTTCTGAAAAAAATTCTTCACGTATGTAAGGCAGTATAACACCAATAACGTAGGTCTTTTTTTGTTTGAAAGAAATGGCTTTGGGATTGGGTTCGTAATTCAATTCTTTAGCCAATTGTTGCACACGCATTTTTGTGCGCAAACCAATACGCGGATGATCGCTCAATGCCCGTGACACAGTGGAAACAGAAACATTCAGCCGCCTGGCAATTTCTTTGATGGTGGGAAGCTTTTGATCCATAACAGTTGGCACAATTTAGGGAAAACCAATGAGCGACAAAGGGCTTGAATTGTTAAATGGTAATAAATGGTTATCAACCTGCCGCCTTATTAATTTGTCGTTTCACGTTTATTCGCAGGATTATTATTCAAATGTCAGTGTTCCGAAAAATTCGGGCAAATGAAAATTGGGTTGCGGCACTTCGATGTTTGACCAGGCTACAAAATGCGCTTGGGGCAAGGCGTCACCGCATTTGTAGAAATTAGCACGGCATTCCGTTCCGCTTAAAGAATGTAATTGATGATGTGCAAAAACACCGACGGGAATAACAAGTGTTAGCTCCCAATGAATTCCATTCTCTTCGTTATTAATAATAGCCTGGTATTTTACCTGTCGGATTATTTCATCAGGCAACCTTTGCCGTGTTGGCTTTTCTTTTCCAAATCCAATTAATCCTGTTCCAATGCAGTTAAACTCCAAATTATAATATCCTTCATTATCAAAGCTTACAAAAAATTCTACGCAGGCGTCTTCCCACACATTGCCATTAATATGGCCCGCTGCCGCACGGATGGATTTTTCTGTTACATAGTATTTCAGAAAAATGAAATTATTGTTATGCGCTATGGCAAATTTTACATCAGGCTTGTATGGATAAGAAGACCATGGTGTGTAATTCAAAATATGTTTTTCTAAACTATCAAGCACCGTTACTATACTTTTAATTGAATCATCTGATTGATTGAAAAAACTTACTTTCAATTGCTGCATGTATCGTTTGATTTAGGTTTTAAAAATAAGATTATAATGCAAGGGGCTTTTTTTGTTACGCTACATCAATAAACGAAGGAAGCAGCAGTTCACATTCATGCAAAAGCCTTTCTTTATTGATGGCCACTGTTCCCACTTCTTCGCAAACAAGGCCGCCTGCAATGTTGGCAACTTCAGCCATCAGGTTTACGTTTTTTGTAGCCGCATACACTAACGATGCTACTGCAATTACAGTATCGCCGGCACCAGATACGTCGGCTATATTACGCAAGTGCGAAGGAATAATGGCCGGGCTTTCGTTGTTATTGTAAAAAACACCTTTCTCAGAAAGTGTGATAAAAGAAATATGATGATGCAGCAGGTTGAATAATTCTGAATGAATGTCCTGCAGCAAAGAAAGATTTACATCGGCAAACAAGATGTTGAGTGCTTCTTTCACTTCTTTTAAATTGGGCTTGAAAATATCAACGCCTTTATATTCAAGAAAGTTTTTTCGCTTTGGGTCAACTGCTGTAACGATGTTATTTTTTTTACAAACAGCGATGATGGTGCTAATGATCGTTTCTGTAAGCACACCTTTGTTATAATCTTCTAAAATGACAACATCGGGTTTTTCTTTGCTTACAAAATCTTTAAAGAGCCTGATCAATTGCTGTTCATCCTTACTATCAAGGTCTTTTGTAATTTCTGCATCAAGGCGCATCATGTGCTGGTTGCGGCTGATGACACGGGTTTTGTTGGTTGTAATTCTGTTACTGCTGGCAATGCAATAGGAAGTATTAATTTTTTGGCTTTTGAATAATTCATGCAGTTTAACAGCATCGTCATCGTTGCCTGTAACTGAAAGCACAAATGCGTTGGCGCCTAACGACTGAAGATTTAGGGCTACGTTACCCGCCCCGCCAATACGGTATTCCTTTTTTTTCATTGCCACGATGGGCACCGGCGCTTCGGGGGAAATGCGTTCCACATCGCCCCACATATAAGTATCCAACATCACATCGCCAACCACTCCTATTTTTAGCGAAGAAAAACTTTGAAAAAGCTGTTGAAAGTTTTGCATGAATTATACTTCCGATTTTTTGCGTGCCAAAGCAACGAAATAAATAGGAATTCCTATCAGCACAATTAATAGCCCCCATAGCGAATAAGTTGGCGAAGAGTATATCAGCGCAATGCAAAATGCAATTGCCAATAAAATATAAATGATAGGTAGCACAGGATAACCAAATGCCTTGTATGGCCTTTCTATATCAGGTCGTTTTTTTCGTAGTACAAATATTCCAATGATCGTTAGAGCATAAAAGACAACAACTACAAAAGAAATCATTGTCAGCAAATCACCATACCTGCCGCTTAAACATAAAATACTTGCCACTATGCATTGAGCCCACAATGCATAAGCAGGAACTGCATGCTTATTTAAAGTTCCGGTCTTCTTGAAAAACAATCCGTCGTTAGCCATAGTATAATAAACCCTGGCACCTGCCAATATTAAGCCGTTATTGCAGCCAAAAGTTGAAATCATAATCAGCACTGCAATTACGTAAGGACCTGTATTCGTGCCCAGGAACTGCTCTGCTGCAACTACAGCTACTCTGTCATTTTTTGCAAAAGCAATTCCATTCAAGGGCAAAACATAGACATACATTAAATTGGCAGCTACATAAATAATGGTCACAATCAGTGTCCCCATAAAAAGGCTTAGTCCAATATTCTTCTTTGGGTTTTTAATTTCACCTGCAATAAACGTTACGTTGTTCCATGCATCGCTACTGAAAATAGAACCTGTCATTGCCGCAGCTATAGCACCAATAAATACAAACCCTGAAATCGAATGCCAGCCTGCAGGTACTTTTCCTTCTCCATTAAGACCTAAATCCTGCAGTGAACTAAAACCCGTTTGCCAGTTTGTATGCCAAAAATTATTCTTTGTAAGAAGAAAGCCTAGAATAATTAATCCAAAAAGAGCAAGAAGCTTAGTACTTGTGAAGGTTGTTTGTATAAGTTTTCCGCCTTTGACACCCTTTGTATTTGTATATGTGAGAAAAACAATTAAACCGATAGCTAATAACTGGGCCGCACTAATTGAAAAGCTGTATTGCATTTCTCCTGCCGCATTCATTCCCTTTTCAATCCCCCACAAAATATTTCCCTCTCCTACCTGGGGAATCAAATAAGAAGTAAAACGGCTGAAGGCTACACCTACAGCAGCAATGGTAGCCGTTTGTATTACAGCAAAAGAACTCCAACCATACAAAAAACCGGCTAACGGATTAAAGGCTTCACGTAAATACACATACTGCCCACCTGCCTTGGGAAACATACCACTCAACTCGCCATAACTTAAAGCGGCGGTAATGGTCATAAAACCTGTAAGCAGCCATACCGCAATCAGCCATCCGGCGCTGCCTACATGTCTTGTAATGTCGGCACTCACAATAAAAATACCCGAACCTATCATGGAACCGGCCACTATCATGGTAGCATCTAATAAACTTAATGATCTTTTAAAGGCTTTATCTTCCTTTATCGCTTTTGAAGCAGTTAAAACTTGTTCGTCCATTAACAGCAATTTTTTCCAAGATAACTATTATCACGGATTAACAGATTTTTTGAAAACAGATTTCAGGAGGAATGTGATTGCAGGATGTTTTGCAGCCAATTAAGCTAAAAAGAAAGTGCCTTTATTTTTTGAAATCTGTGTTTTCATTGAGCGATAGCTGTAATAAAAAAGAGCAGCGGTGCTGCTCTTTTCAAATTGTATGGTTTGCTGAATCCTACTTTTTCTTAGCATATTGTTCGTTTAATCCTTTCAAAAGGTCATTGGTAATGTTGTAAACCGTGTCTCGGTAGTACATAAAGCCAGCTTCGTTTGAAAAAATATAAGCGTAACCTTTTGTTTTATTGTACTCCTTCAGGAACTCTTCAATCTTGCTGTTTACTTCTCGTTTTTTACGCATGTACAGATCCTGGTAACGTTGGTCTAATTCCTGCTTTTTGTTTCTGATGGTTTCCTGCAGCTGCAACATATCACGATTAGCATTTTCAGACTGCACCTGGTTCATCTGCTGCGCCTGGCTTTGATATTGCGATAATTTGTCGGTATATCTTTTTTGCCATTGATTCATTTCCGCATTCATTTTCTCTTCTTCTTTGTTCAACTCTTTTTCAATATCCTTTACCATAGCAAATGAATTGGTGATGGTATCCAACTCAAAATAAGCAATGCGGAAACCATTATCAGTAGCGGCTGATGCCGTTTGCACTTTTGAAATTGCAGCCGGTTTATCTTTTGAAGAAAAATGCCAGTAAAAGAGCACACCCACTAAAATCAGCAATACCACGTTCAATATGAGTAAACCATTCTTCATGCAAAGATTTTTTTTGCAAAATAACATTTGATACAACGTGAACAGAAAAAAATGAAAAGGAATTATGAAACACTTAACTAATCTGCGTTTCAAGACAAGAAAAATTTCGGTAAATGTCATTTTACAAGCTAAAAGTGTAACCTATTAACCACAAACCAAAGGATGTATAGATTATTATTGGTAAAAGCAGGCTTACTATGGCATGAACTTTATACGTATTTTCTTTATGAGAGAGAAAAATTATACGGGCTTAATACCTGTTAATACATCTGGCAAACAAATTAATGCAGAAGCAATTGCCGAAACAAAAAATTCGGAAGAAGCCAAAACATTATATGAAATTGTAAAAAAGCGTTTGCTTGATGTGAACAACTGGCATCATGTTGCGGGAATGATCAGTGCACATTTTCAATTGACAGATTTGAATGGAAAAGAAGTTGAAAGAGACGTTGAGGCAGGTGATTATTTTAAGATTGACATACCGGGCCCCGGCAGCAAAACCGGTGATGGCTATGACTGGGCGCATGTGGAAGAATTGAAAGAAATTAACAAACCCGATGTGGAGAGCATAGGCTTACGGGTAAGACCTACAGCAAACCCGCTAAATAAAGATGCAAACGTTGCTCATTTTTATTCCAATGAATCAACAAGCACTTTTATAGTAACAAGAGAGCATAACACCATTATTGCAGGCATCTACGACAGAAACGCAAAGCCGAATGACGAAGCTGAGTCTGTCACCGATCAAATTCGTCATACCGCACTTGGTATCAGTGCTCTCTCCAGCTTTTCAAAAATTCAATGGCAAAATCTTGTTGAAGGATTTGTAAAACGATAAAACAAGATTTACAATTACAGGCTCCCTATTCATAACTTAATTGCATCATTCGTGAACGTTTGTATTATTTTTTAATAATCAATTCCCAATCATTCGGCTTGTGAATGATATGAAAGCCCACATCGTATTCATGCTTATACAATTCAAAGTGCAGATAGTCCTCTCCTAACCTGATATTTTTGATAACAATTTTTTCAATGTAAGCAGGAAGCTGCGGCCTATTAAACACAATCAATTTGGTAATTGCATTGATCTCTATTTGCAGGCAGGCTTGCAACATCATAAAAACAGCGCCAACGGCCCAGGCCTGTGGCGAGCAGGCTACAGGATAAGACGTCGGTCCTTCATTGGGCCGGCGGTCGAAGCCGCAAAACAACTCGGGCAAACGCCGCATCTCTATAAACATCGAAGCATCAAACAGGCCTTGCAAAATTTTCATTGTTTCATTTAGCAAACCATATTTTGCCATACCTGATGCAATTATGGCATTATCGTGCGGCCATACAGAACCATTGTGGTAAGACATGGGATTATACCTTGCTTCTTTAGCTGCCAATGTACGTACACCCCACCCCGAAAACATCTCCTTGCCTACAAACTGCTTTGCTATCCGTTTGGCTTTTTCTGGTTCTGCAATGCCCGTAAACAAACAATGTCCAGCATTAGAAGCCAAAACGCTGCAAGGTTTTTTATCGCCATCCAATGCCAACACGTAAGCGCCTAAATTTTCGTCCCAAAATTTTTCATTGAACAATTTTTTTAATGAGCAGGCTTCTGCTTCCAGCGTGTCGGCATATTCTTTTTCATCCATTGCCTTTGCAATAATGGAAGCATATTTTTTTGCTGCATACACATAGCCTTGTACTTCGCACAATGCAATAGGCGGTTTACACAATTCACCATTAGCATACATAATAGAATCATGCGAATCTTTCCATCCCTGGTTGGTCAGGCCTTTTTCCGATTTCACCTGGTACTCAACAAAACCATTGCCGTCAATATCACCATAATTGTCAATCCAGTGAACAGCATCTTTAATTTGCGGCCATATTTTTTTTATGGTTTCTATATCAGCAGTTTGTTGGTAATACATGCCTGCCAGCATTAAAAAAAGTGGCGTGGCATCTATGGTTCCATAATATTTTTTGAATGGCACTTCACCTGTGTTGGCCATTTCTCCCGAACGGATTTCATGCACTATCTTTCCAGGCTCCGCATCATTGGCTGCATCCATTTCATGGCTTTGTGTGCCCGCTAAAAAAAGTAAAACATCTCTCCCTATTTGCGGCGCCATCCACAACACTTCCATTGCCGTGATAATGCCGTCTCTTCCAAAAGCTGTATTATACCAGGGCACACCGGCGTAAGGATATTTTCCATAAACCGTTTCTGCCAATAAAGATTGCAGGTCGGCCCTTGAACGGGTAAGCCAGTTATTAAAATCTTCGTTCGATGTGTTGATATAAGCAAAAAGCGATTTTGTTTTTTGAAGATCCTGTCGTATGCTTTCTTTTATATTGCCAAGGTGCGGCACACCATCATTGCTTTGCGAATTAATGGTGTGTTCTTCGCTTTTAAAATAAATAGCGTATTCAATTTTTTGTTTTTGGTTGGGCGAAAGTTTTACATGAAACCACACTGCATTACCCCTGATAGTGTAATCATTTCTTTCTTTAAAAATAATTTCTGTCTGCCGCCAAATGCCGTCTAAACCCAAATAATCAAAAGTAATTTTGTTACCTGATGAATGCAGTTGGGGTTTATTGGTTGCCACATTCCGCTGCATGCCTCTTATTTCGAAAATATCCCTGAAATCAGCACCGAAAGAAAAAGAAAGATCAAACTCGCAATTGGCAGCACTGTAATTGGCAATATTGGTTTCTTCGTAATAAATGCCGTTGCGGACAAATTGCTCACGGCCTATGTGAATGGTATTTTCTTTTATGTTACAATCATTGAGATCGGCATTGGTAATATCAACCGACAACACTTCATTCTCCTGCTTAATAGAAGAACTTAACAGCAACGGCTTTGTATTGTTAATGCGGAGTTCAAGCCGGTTGATAAAACGTGTCCCTTGGTGGAAAATGCCCTGTGCATTTTTTCCATGCGGATGAATATCGCCCCAGCGGTCAAAGATGCCAAACGTATCGTAGTGATTGATCACTTGTGTACGATCGTCCCAACTTACGGAATCTGTCGGAATGTGATATTTACTTTCTAATGCTAATTCAGTTGATGTCATGTCATTAATTTTATCCATTCTCATTCGCCTGGCGCAATTGGTTGAGTTTAGTTACAGCAACGTGATCTATGGCCTTATGCTCTACTCTTAATTTTCTTTGCGAACATAGTTTCTCATACAATTGCAAATAAGCTTTGGCCATTTTGTTAGCTGTAAATCTTTCTTCAAATACCTGCCGCACCAGTTTTCTTTGCAAAGGCGATAATTGTTTGATGCAATTCACTGCTTCTTCTGTGGACGAAACAATAAACCCGTTTTTGCCATATTCGATCACTTCTCTCACCGATCCTCTTCCATGTGCAATTACAGGCGTACCGCAGGCCATGGCTTCAATCATCACCATGCCAAAAGGCTCATCCCAATTAATGGGAAACAATAGTGCCATTGCATTACCCAAAAAATCAGACTTTTCTGCTTCGTTAATTTCACCGATAAATTCAATCAGCGGATCATCAAGCAAGTGTTTTATTTCTTTTTCAAAATAGTGTTTGTCAGCCTTGTCAACTTTTGCTGCGATCTTTAATGTAATGCCCGCAGCCTTTGCCCATTCGATGGCTTTATCAATTCCTTTTTCCGGCGAAATTCTTCCCAAAAAAGCCAGGTAGTTTCCACTGCCTTTGCCTATAGGGTGCAGATCTGCAGGCAATCCATGATATATGGTGCCAACAAAATTTGCATACGGCAAAGCTTCTCTTTGCTGGTTGGAAATAGATACAACAGGTTGGTGAAATCTTCGATAGATATATTGCAATTCCGGTACGCTTAATTTGCCATGCAAAGTGGTAATATTTGGCGTTGAACAGGTTTGGGAAAATGGAAAATGCAAATAGCCTGTATGAAAATGAATAATATCAAACTCATCAACCCTGCTCGTTACGTCGTACAGCTGTGCAATGTGCGGCGCTAATTGGTCCTCACAATTACTATCAAGGCGCAACGCTTTGTCAACTGTGGATACTAATGTGGCAGAAGTAACGGAATCAGCCGAAGCAAATAAGGTTACATCGTGACCTTCTCTCACCAACTCTTCAGTTAAATAATACACCACTCTTTCCGTTCCTCCGTATAACTTTGGCGGCACGGCTTCGAACAACGGAGAAACTTGTGCAATCCTCATAATTTTTTGTTGAACAAGTGGCAAGAGACATGCCATATCAGCTCATCTGCATCAATTAAAATTTCCTAAAAATGAGGTGAGCGAACTGATCACTTTCATTGGCACTTCATTGGTATTAATCAATTTCAATTAATGGCAATCCGGTTTCTTCATCAATGCGTCTTTGCAAATAGCCTGGCGTTTCTTCCAGTATAATTTCCAGGGTGGGGTGAACAATAGCACTGATTAAATGTCCTCCAATCGTGCTGCCATCTGATCTGCCCAACACCACGTGCACATGAAGTTTTGATTCATCACCATACAAAGCCACATCACCGCTAAGCGATAAAACTTCCACCTGCTCATTTACAGGAATTTTTTTATAATCTTTGATACTGAAATCAAAAAAGCCTAACTCAGCTTTGCTGAAAGCACCAATAGCACTAAAGCGGCTTGCTTTTAATTTATGTTCGTTGGCAAATGTTTTTAGTGTTTCCATCACTTCATCACCAGTTTCAAAAACTAATGCGTAAGTGGCGTTATCAATCCCGTTCAATAATTTGTATTTCATGTCCTGATTTTTTTATGAACCCAACTGTATTACTGCTATCATCGTTCGTTGCGCCCAATAGCTATCGGGTCTTGTACGTTCAGTAATTCTATGCAATATTTCCCGCAGCGAACGCGAAGAAGCAACGACGCTGCGTTCGTAGCTTCCCTGCGCAGCCGTGAGAAGTTTTCTTATTCAATTTCTTTTTTTCATTAATGAATAAACCGCCCATCCTAATCCAATGGCGCCAAGCAACAACAACCTGTTTCTTGTCTTGTGCGGATCTTTTAGCTGCATAGCATCCACATATTTTTTTTCCGGTAGCAAATCGGTTTTATAACCATCTTTTTCCCGCAACGCCATTTGCAACACCTGTGCTAAGTGCATTCCCTTCCTGTCCGTTTCCTGTTCTATCTGTTCACGGCAACTAAAGCCATCGGTAATGATCACTGTCGTTTTATCAGCTTCTCTTACTTTGGGCAAAAGCAATTGTTCACCCGCTTTAATGGAAACATCATAATGCTCACCTTTTTCATAACCAAAATAACCAGCCATGCCGCAACACGATGTAGGAAGCACCTCAAAATCCAAACCCGTTTTTTTCAACAACGTTTTTTCACAATCCATCTTCATAATGGATTTATGATGACAGTGCCCATGCACAATAGCTTTCTTTTTTAATTCGGGAATTTTAAAATCGGGAGCCTTCTTTTGCAGAAATTCGCCCAGCGTAAATACCTGTACCGATAAGCGGCTGGCCTGTTCATTGTGCGGGAATAAATTATGCAGCTCATCCCTGAAAACCGCTACGCAACTGGGCTCCAGGCCAACAATGGGAACACCGTCTCTTATTTCATTATATAGCGTATCCATTATTTGCTGCAACATTTTTTTAGCTGTATTCAGCATCCCAAAATCGTATAGCGGCCTTCCGCAACAAAGCGATTGCTTTGGAACAATTACATTGAAACCTGCTGCTTCCAACACCTCTACCGCCGCTACTAATGTTTGTGGCAAAAAATAATTGTTGAAGGTATCGGCCCATAATATCACAGTTTGAGGTTCTTTAGTTCTGCCTTTCATTTCTTCATTCGAAGTTCCTTGTTCCTTGTTCGATATTCCTGCCCTCTGCCTTCTGCCTTTCACCTTTTGTCTTTCTTCAAACCAATTTTTAAATGTTCGCTCTGCATATTTTGGCATTTTGCGCTGCGGCGCAATGCCCGCAATGGCTTTTGTGATATTGCTGATAATGGGTGCATGCATTAAAAAATTGGCAAGACCCGGCACTTTCGATGCTATTCTACTCCACCAATAAATCCAGCCAAAAACATAAGCAGTACGTGGCCGTATTCTTCCCTCATAATAATGCGAAAGAAACTCCGATTTATACGTTGCCATATCCACATTCACCGGGCAGTCGCCTTTGCAGCCTTTGCATGCCAAACATAAATCCAGCGCTTCTTTTACATTTTCATCACGCCATCCATCTTTCAATACATCGCCGTGCAACATTTCATACAACAATCTTGAACGTCCGCGGGTACTATGCATTTCTTCTCTTGTCACCATGTAGCTCGGGCACATCGTGCCTCCTTCATGCCTTCTGCACTCTCCTACGCCAACACATTTCAGCGTAATACGTTCCCAGCTAAAAGCATCGTCGGGAAATTGAAAATGTGTTTTTAATTGAGGCGGATTGTAATCAGTTCCTAATCGCAGATCATTGGTTTGGCCATAAGTATCAACAATCTTCCCGGGATTCATGCGCCATAGCGGGTCCCATATTTCTTTAAACTCTCTAAAGGCCTGCACCAATTCTTTTCCATACATAATTTCCAACAGGTCGCCTCTTGCCTGTCCATCGCCATGTTCGCCGGAAATAGAACCACCATATTTTACCACCAGGTGAGATGCTTCGATGGTAAAGCGTTTGTATTTTTCAATACCGTCTTCGGTTAAGAAATCAAAACCTACACGGCAGTGAATGCAACCTTGCCCGAAGTGCCCGTAAATAGAAGGGTGATAATCGTATTTATCAAACAGTGCCCGCAGGTCTTTTAAATAATCGCCTACATGCTTTGGATCAACAGCCGAATCTTCCCAGCCAGGGCCGCCATTGGGTTCTCCGGGTACCCAGGCCGTTGCCCCTAATCCTGATTCGCGGATCTGCCAAAGCTTTTGCTCCTGCTCCGGATCATCGAATAAGCTCATTGTTGGCGGCGCCTTTTCTTTTTTTAACTCACCCATCAACGCTTTGGCTTTATTATCTGCATCTTCTTTTGAATCGCCACCAAATTCCACCAACAACCATGCATTGCCTTTGGGAAGCAATGGAAGGTCATTAATATCCAAACCTTTTCTTCGCATAAAGTCAATCAACAGGTCATCGAGGCCTTCCAGACCAATAGGTTTGTGTTTTAAAATATTTGGTACGGCATAGCCCGAATCGGGCAAGCTGGAATAACCCAAAACCAGTAATGACCGTGACTTTGGTGTAGTGATCAATTTCATAGTTGCTTCCACAATCGTTACCAGAGTGCTTTCAGAACCTACCAAAGCTCTTGCTATGTTGAATCCATTTTCGGGCAGCAATGCAGGCAAATTGTAACCGGAAACGCGACGTGGAATATTGGGAAACTTTTGACGGATAAGATCTGCGTATTTATCACGGAAGTCACGCATTTTTTTGTAGACCTCTGCACGCCTCCCTCCTTCATTTTGTATTTGTTGATATTCTTCATCCGACGTTGCGCCGACTTTCATTTTCACACCGTCATAAGTAACAATGGTCATGGTTTCGGTATTATCCGATGTTCTGGCACCGTAGCCTTCAAATTGCGCCATTACAGAATGTACGCCACATGAATTATTTCCTAACATGCCGCCAATCGTGCAGTGATCATGTGTGGCCGGATCAGGACCAAAGGTTAATCCGGCTTTTTTTTCAGTTGTGTGCCGCATTTCATCAAGTACAATTCCGGGTTGAACGGTCACCAATTTTTTTTCTTTATCAATATGCAAGACCTGGTTGTAATATTTACTCATATCCATCATTACAGCAACGTTGCAACACTGGCCGGCAAGGCTGGTACCTCCGCCCCGGCTTAGTATTGGCGCCTTGTGTTTGTAACAAATGTTGATGGTGTTGACCACATCTTCTTCTGTTCTTGGCAATACAACCCCTATGGGAATCTGGCGATAGTTGGAAGCATCAGTTGAATACAAGGCACGACTGCCGTCATCAAAACGCACTTCACCACGAACTTTTTTCTTCAACTCTTTTTCCAACTTTTTTACGTTTACATTGATGGAATATTTGGTTTGAAAACGGGTGTCCAACACCTGTTCATTCAATATTGATTTACTATCAGTTTGAATAGGGACAGCAGGTTTTTTTTCAGATGCCACTTTGTTATTCTTCACGTTTTCCTTTGTATGCTGCACTGACATAAAATGCATTTTATTTTGATCGTTAGAACTCTATGTATTATGAGTTAATTTAGTTGCAGGGGCTTACCGTTTGAACTTTTCAGCGTCTTTATATTTAAATTCAAATCCTAAACCCGGACGACTTAGATCGGGTTTTAGTACACCATTTTGGGGAGGGGATACACCATCGAATAACATGTTCTCAATGCGGACATGATCGTGGAAATATTCTGCAATAAAAAACGATGGCAGCGCTAACGCCGCATATAAGTGGAGCGCCGGGGCACAATGCGATGAAAAAGGAAGTTGGTGTGCTTCGCACAAATAACCGGCTTTTAAAAAATTAGTAATGCCGCCGCAACGGGTAGCGTCTGCCTGCAGTACATCCACAGCATTGGCATGCAGCATTTGGTTGAAGTAATGAATGTTATATCCATACTCACCTGCTGCAATATTGATGGCTGCAGGTGCATGTTCGCGAATGAATTGTAACCCTTGCAAATTATCGGATCGTACCGGCTCCTCAAACCACATCACTCCGTATTCTTCAAATTGTTTTGCTTTTTGCAAAGCCTGTTTAGCATTGTAAGCACCGTTAGCATCTACCATTAACTTCACATTATTACCAACTGCCTCTCTTGCCTCTTTTACTCTTGCCACATCTTTATCAGCATCGGTACCGATTTTCATTTTCATATATTCAATACCTTGTTCGCTCCAGCCACTGAATTGGCTTTGCAATTGCTTTTTATTGTAAGACGTAAAACCTCCGCTGCCGTAGATCAACATTTCGTTTCGAACTTTACCTAATAAATTGCAAAGAGGAAGATTTAAAATTTTCGCTTTCAAGTCCCATAAAGCATTATCAATGGCTGATATGGCCATCATAGTGATGCCACTGCTGCCACTGTTTCTTATTTGTTGTGTTAGTAAAACATTGATGCCGGAAATATCCAAAGCGTTTTTTTTAATCACCAAGTCTTTCAATTCTTTTTCAATAAAAAATGCAGCAGCTTCTGTAGCATAGGAATATCCAATTCCTTTTTTGCCGCCAGCCCTTATTTCTACAAGAATGAGTGTAGTACTGTTCCAACGGAGCGTTCCATCGGCTTCAGGCGCATCGGTAGGTATGGAATAAGCACATGTTTGCACCTGCTGTATGGATATAAAATCCTGAACAATATCAATATCATCTAAGGTCATTTTCTATATCCTTCTCAAATTGTTGATCTTTAAAGCGTTTATTCTTTCCCAGGGAAATAGCCATCATACACTGCTTTAGTTGTTTGCTTGATCATATCCCAGGCATCGCTATCGCCTTTGAAAACAGCAGAGGCAAATGACTTGAATTGTTCGAAGCTTACATGTGGAGGCATCATGGGCACAGATGGATCAGTATAAACATTAAGCACAACCGGTTTTTGCACCACCATAGCCGTATCTAATGCATCGGCCACATCATCAGCATTATCGATGCGTATGCCTTCGAGCCCCAACATTTTTGCATATTCATCATAGGCAAAATCCGGTACATCCTGTGAAGTATCGAACTTGGCATCGCCAACCATTACACGCTGTTCCCAACTTACCATATTCAAATCACGATTGTTTAAAACCAAAATGATCACCCGCGGATCTTTCCATGTTTTCCAATATTTAGAAACCGTGATCAATCCGTTAATACCAAGCATTTGCATGGCGCCATCGCCAATGAGTCCAATGGCAACTCTTTCAGGATAGGCAAACTTTGCTGCAATGGTATAAGGCATTCCGGGGCACATGGTAGCAAGGTTGCCTGACAGCGACGCTTTCATTCCCTTGCGAATCCTTAAATTCTGTGCAAACCATGCAGCCGTAGAACCCGAGTCAGCGGAGAGAATACAATTATCTGGCAGCCGTTTTGACAATTCACGATACACCTGTTGCGGGTTAATAGGATTGGCGCCGTTCTCCGATCTTGATTCAACCACACGCCACCATTTTTCTATTTTTTCTTCAAGATCTTTTCTCCAACTTCTATCTTCTTTTCTCTTTAAATAAGGAAGTAATGCTTTTAAGGTTTCTTTGCTATCGCCCTGCAAATTCACGTCTGTGGGATAACGAATACCCAACATTTTTCCATCAATATCAATTTGAATTCCTTTTGCCTGACCTTCTTTTGGTAAAAATTCGGAATAGGGAAAACTTGAACCCACAATCAATAAAGTGTCGCAATCCATCATCATATCCCAGCTTGGACCTGTACCGAGCAACCCAATAGAACCTGTTACGTAGGGGAGATCATCGGGCAACACTGCTTTACCTAATAACGCTTTGGCAACGCCGGCACCTAAAAGCTCGGCCACCTGCATAATTTCTTCTTCGGCGCCAAAAGCGCCAGCGCCAACCAACATAGCTACTTTTTCCCCTTTATTTAAAATGATGGCTGCTTTTTCAATATCTTTTTCGTGGGGAATAATGCGTGGCGCTGTATAACCAATACCCGAATGAATAGTTCCATGCATGCGTTTTGGTTCTTCATAATTCAACTCCTGCAAGTCGTTTGGGAAAATGATACAAGTTACTGTTCGTCTTGCTTTTGCAATACGAATAGCACGATCTACCAGGTGTCTTGCCTGGGAAGGCACCGTAGCCATGTGTACGTATTCACCAGCCACATCTTTAAATAAGGTGATTAGGTCAACCTCTTGCTGATAACTGCCGCCCATGGCGGTTCTTGCCTGTTGTCCAATAATTGCCACTACAGGTTGATGATCCATTTTGGCATCGTACAAACCATTAAGTAAATGAATGGCGCCAGGGCCAGAGGTGGCCATACAAACACCAACTTCATCCGTAAACTTGGCATGTGCACAAGCCATGAACGCCGCCATCTCTTCATGCCGTACCTGGATAAATTCAACTTTGTCTTCTTTATCTTCTACATCTTTTAATGCACTCATAAAACCGTTGATGCCATCGCCGGGATAACCAAAAATTCTTTTAATGCCCCATTGATGCAAACGGTCAATTGTAAATTCAGCTACAGTTTGAGCCATAGTATTGTTGTTTTTCTAAGTGAAGAAAGTCCGGCTCGTTTTTAGAAGAAGTGGCGAAAGATTTATTTCAAATATCAGACCATGGGCTGAAAGGGTGTGAATTGTAAATGCAGAGATCAGTAAACAAAAAAGCTATCTGCAATAGAGTTTGCAGATAGCTTGCTATACTTAAATAAGACCTACTCAATAATTGAGCTACCTTATCCGTTTGTTTTTTTAATAATGCCGCAACCAATTCTTTCGCCTGAGTTGCCCGATGGCTGCGAAGTGAAATCATCCACGCCGCCGTGAACAATAATAGTTTTATCCAGGATATTGGTTTTGGCATCACCACCTAAAGACCATAGATCTGTTTCCATTTGCAGTGTGCCTTTACCATTAGCGTCGAGGCTTACATTGCCAATATCTCCTGAATGAAAACTATTGCTTCCCCACTTTCCGTGATTTTGGTTAGTTGGATTCCAGTGGCCACCAGCATGCTTTCCCATATCACCGCAATCGCCCATGTCGTGAATATGAACAGCCACACTTTTATTGGCTTTTGAAGGGATGGTTAATTCCAAGCTCATTTTTACTTTTCCATTTTCTGCATCAAACTCAACTGTTCCATTAACCGTGGTATCGGGCATTGTACCGGTAATTGTTGCCAGCGCATGGCCATCTTCACTTTTTGTGGTTTGATTAGCAGTACTGCTATCCTTTGTTTCGTTACTTCCCTGGCTGTCGTTATTGCAAGCCGTCCATCCGAATTGAGCAATAAATAAAAAGCTTAAAAGCCTGACAGAGATTGATCTTTTCATAATAAGATGTTTTTTATTTAAAGTTTGAGATGATGCTCCTATCATTTCAACACATCTTTTGAGAAAGCGTCCTTTTCACTTATTCTTTTATAAAACTGCTCAAAAGCTCTACAAAGTTTAGTAAGAATCGGCCTACTATCATTTTTTTCTTTTTCACTGGTGTGAATTAAATCATAGCTGTTCAATTTTGTTGTCTCAAAAAAGCAAGTATTTTATTTAATTCATCGCTGGTTAACGAGGAGCCGTATGCCGGCATATTTTCACTTCCGTTAATAATGCGTATCTGCATTTGTTGTTCATTCAAACGATTGGCCACATGTGTAAGATCAGGACCAACCTTACCGCCATAACTTTCTATTTGATGGCAATACATACAGGCTTTTTGTTGAAACAAAATACTGCCCGCAACCGCCAGCGTATCGGCAGGTGAAACCATTGAAGCAGGAAAAGATTTTGCCTTAAAATTTGGCGACCACTCCGCTTGTTGGCCGACCACTAATAAAGCAATTACAATAACAACTACACCCGCACTGCCAATAATAGCCCATGGCCTTTTCAGCGGGCTGCGTTCGCCTTTATTTGAAATGAAGGGAAGTGCAAACAATAAAAGCAAAACCAGCACTGGCCCAAAGAACATGGCATAGGATTCTATTTGCGGCGGCATTAAAGCAAACAATGCATAGATCCATAACAAATACCAATCAGGTTTTGGTGTAGTGTTTACTATAGAAGGATCAGGTGGTTTACCTAATATCGGAGGCCCAACCAGAACCGCCAACACTACAATCAAAATTATGAGTGAAGCGCTAAACAACACGTCTCTCCATGCTGCATAAGGCCAAAAAGAAATGCCATCATTTTTCAAGGCATTCTTATACCATTGGCGATAAGTTTTCGGATCAACAATTCTTCCTGCCTTTGGTGGCTCCGAAATTCCATTGCGCATCACCAACCACAGATGAAATCCTGTAAAAAGAAAAATGAGCGAAGGAAATAAAAAAACGTGATAGGCATAAAAACGGCTAAGGCTTTGTCCGCCTAAAGTATCTCCACCTAATAGCAGTCGGGCAATATATTTTCCAACCAAAGGAATGCGCCCCAGTTGTTCTGCAGCTACTATGCCGGACCAAACGCCATTGGCATCCCAACGCAAAAGTTGCCCTGTAAATCCCATGCTAATGGTTAAGATCAATAACACTACCCCGCTAATCCAGTTCATCTCTCTCGGAAATTTATAGGCAGCAGTGATATATACGCGTAGCATATGAACGCCTACCATGATGATCATTCCTGTTGCACCGAAATAATGAATGCCCCGCAATGTCTTTCCCAGCGTTGCATGATACGTGAT
>JBQCJM010000180.1:0-10173 GCA_051952715.1 Flavisolibacter sp. | reverse complement strand
ATATTTGGCCAGCACTCTTGCATTGGTGCCATATCCGCGTGGGTGCGGCATGCCTTCTCCAAAAATGCGAATGGAAGCATCGCAGGCAAACATGTTGAAAGGATATTGCATAATACGTTTTACATCTTCCTCGCCCATGCCATGAAACACAGCGCTGGCGCCGCCGCCCATCATAATGTCCATCACAGTTTCTGCTTCCATCTTCGCCTTATGTTTCCTGCCCATCAAAAGATTAATTTCTTCAATGCTTTTTCCGTTATAGCTGGTATCGGCTTTGTAATAAGCCACCACCGGGTAGCTCAAATGTTTCAGCTTTCGCTTTTTTAATTTGGCAAGAATATAATCGGTCACATATTTTCTCACCTCTGGTCTTTGCAATCTGGCCTTTATTGAATCTTTTCCATCTGACAAAACATCATCGGGCAATAAAGTACTGATGCTGGTGCTGCTGGCCGTATAAGGATATTGATCAATGGTTACATCAATGCCTTCCTGCCTTGCTTTTACAATCATAGCTACCGTCTCCTTGCTTCTGCCCCAGTTTTGTTGGCCGCTTAATTTGAAATGCGAGATTTCCACCGGCATTTTTGCTTCTCTCCCAATCAGCAGGGCTTCGTTAATGGCAGGCACCACACTGTCACCTTCGTCACGCATGTGCGAAGCATATACGCCTTTGTAACGGGCAGCTACCTTGGCTAAACGCAGTACTTCTTCGGTTGAAGAATACGTTCCGGGAATATAAATCAGCCCTGTGCTAAGGCCTACAGCGCCGTCCTTCATGGCCTGTTCTACTATGGCTTCCATTTTTTCAATTTCTGCTTCTGTAGCCTTGCGGTTTGCCGTTCCCATCACAGCTCTTCTTACATCGTTATGCCCGATAAGCGTAGCTACATTGATAGAAAGCTTTGTTGAATCTATCTGCCACAAATATCTTTTAATGTCAATGTTCGAAGAGCCGCAATTGCCGGTGACAACGGTTGTCACGCCGTCTAAAATAAAATTATTGGCTGTAGGATTTTTAAATTCGTCGCCTTCAATATGCGTGTGTACATCAATGAAACCCGGCGCCACAATTAAGCTGTGTGCATCAATGGTTTTGCTGGCCGAAACATCATCAAAAGAGCCCATCCTAATGATCTTGCCATCTTTTATGGCTATACTGCCTTTGATCCACGAATTACCTGTGCCATCTAAAATGCGTCCGTTTATAATTAAAATATCGGCGATGCTTTGTGCATGAAGACAAAAAGAAAAAAACATGAGGAACAAGAAGGAAAAAACCGTTTTCATGTTTTAAAGTTATTAAAGCTGCGCAAAAGTTTTGTTTCATCTGCCAAATGAATTTGTTATTTCTTTTGAATTGCGGTTTTAAATTTCTTTTAAGCCTTTGTAACCCGTTGAACTTTTGTTGCACCATTATTAAAAGTCATTAAAGAGCACTGCATAAAAATCAATCAACAACTCAAATAAACTAATTTAGGTTCTTAATCTTTTACCGTCATGAAGTGGTTTATTCCGTTCAGCTGTCTGTTTATTTTCGTTGCTTCTTATTCGCAAACTGCCTATCAACAGCCGTATTTTGCCAACGATAGCAGAGTAGAAAAAATCAAAAAAACGCAAGCTGTTATTGACCGGCTATATAAGGAACATGCGGTTAAAAATCATTTTCCGGGATTTGTTTATGGCGTCGTTGCCGATGGGCAATTGGTGTATACAGGCAGCACCGGCCTTGCTAATGTTCAGACAAAAACAGCCGCCACTACATCTTCTGCCTTTCGCATTGCTTCTATGAGCAAAAGCTTTACAGCACTGGCTATTTTAAAATTAAGAGACGAAGGCAAATTAAAATTAGACGATGCCGCATCTGCTTACATTCCCGAAATGAAGCAGATAAAATACCTGACAAGCGATGCACCGGTTATTACCATAAGAAATTTATTAAGCCACGCTGCCGGCTTTCCGGAAGATAATCCCTGGGGCGACAGGCAACTGGCCGATACAGATAAACAATTGCTTGATCTTATTCAGGAGGTCTCTTTTTCAAACGTTCCTGGTATTGCTTATGAATATAGTAATCTTGGCTTTGCTTTGCTGGGAAAAATTATTGCTGCCGTAACGGGTACTTCTTACCAGCAATATATTGCTGAAAATATTTGGAAGCCTTTAGGCATGAATCACACCTATTGGGAATATGCAAAAGTGCCTGCCGGTAAACTGGCACATGGTTACCGCCGGGTGAATAATGAATGGAAAGAAGAAACATTATTGCATGATGGTTCCTTTGGCGCCATGGGAGGCATTATCACAACAATAGAAGATTTTAGCAAATACATGGCGTTTCACCTTTCGGCCTGGCCACCACGCAATGAAAAAGAAAATGCAGTGATTAAAAGAAGTTCGTTGAGAGAAATGCAAATGCCACATAATTTCAGCGGGTTGAACACCCGCTTTACGTATGCCAGTGGACGCAATTGTGCTACCAGCTCTGCTTACGCCTATGGCTTGCGTTGGTCTATTGATTGTGAAAATAAAATTTTTGTAGGGCATAGTGGCGGACTTCCCGGCTTTGTCAGCAACTGGACCATTTTTCCCGATTACGGCGTTGGCGTAGTTTGCTTTGCTAACCTTACCTATGCACCTACAGCCACGCTCAACCTGAATATACTGGACACACTGGTAAAAATGGCTGAACTTGAAAAAAGGGCTATTCCACCATCGCCTGTTTTAGAGCAACGAAAAAACCAGTTGATACAATTGCTGCCGGAATGGAACGCTTTGAACGACCATAAGGTCTTTGCAGAAAATTTTTTTCTTGATAACAATGTTGCGCTTTTAAGAAAAGAGGCAAGTCAACTTTTTGCTAAGGCCGGGCTTATAATTCATGTGCACGACCTGGTTGCAGAAAATAATTTGAGAGGCTCCTTCATTTTAGAAGGTGAACATGCCAGTTTGCAGGTTAGCTTTACGCTTACACCGGAAAATCCTCCGTTGATACAGGAATATCATATCAGGGAGATGGTAAAATAGCGCTTTTTCGAAGCTAAAATTTCATGGTTTTGCCCTACAAATAGCTTAACCACCACTGCGAATGCGTTTTTTTGTATTCGCTAAACCATTTGCAAACAGGATATAATGAAACAACCACAAAAAACCATACACCATATACTACCCACAAAGAATAGCCTTCTCCGGGAACAATAAAATTAGGCCCTGTGCGGAAGTCGTTATAAATACCCGATGCAAATGAATGTCCTCTCGCTAAAAAGAACAACATGCTTATGGTGTGTATCAAATAAAAATGGAGTACGTAGTAAAAAAATGGCACACGGCCATACACAGTGATAAACCTGGTAAGCCCGTTTTTTATAGTACCAGCCCAGGCTACAAATAAAATTGCGGGTCCAATGGTCATGCACATGTACAAAAGCGAAGGGGGATATTTATGTGTATCAATAAAAGAAAAGATAGTGAACAGCATGTTTTTTTGTGTGGACCAGTGTTCAGGATTGCCATAAAGGTTAGTAGCCCTTAAAGCAATAAAAAACAAAATGATTCCAATGCCAAGTTTTGTCAGCATTCTTTTTCTTTCTGCTCCTTCATAACGGGTAAAGAACTTTCCAAAGCAATAGCCCATCATCATTAACCCCGCCCAGGGTAAAAACGGATACATGATAATAAACGCATGCTTGCTATCTAAAAGAAAAAGTTGCTGGTGATGGAGCAAAGCATAAAAAAAGCTATAATCTCCCTTATGGCCTGCCTCGTAAAAATCAAGTGAATTATGCCCTAATACAATCAAAGAACCTATGGTAAGAATAGCAGCAAAAGGTAACCAAATGGCTAAGCCTAAAATGATCATGCTAATGCCGATGGCCCAAATGGTTTGCAGCCCGACAAAGTAGAAATGCGGATCGAAACTGAAAGAAAAATTGACAAGAACAATCTCAACCAAAATCAGCCAAACCCCTCGAGTTATTAAAAACCTGCTTAGCTCTCTTTTAGATTTTCTTTTTGTTTGAAACCAAGTTGAAGTTCCTGCCAGAAACACAAATACAGGCGCACAAAAATGCGTGATCCAACGAGTGAGGAATAAAGCAGGCGTGGTGGTGGCCATGTTCAATGGATCGCCTGTCCATGCCTGGCTGTGAAAAAAATCACGGGTGTGATCCAGCGCCATAATGATCATAACCAATCCACGCAGCAGATCAATGGATTCAACCCGGTACGTAGCTCTTTGAAGCGGCGTTGCCGAAACCGGGATACCAACCGGTGTAGTCAGCACTTGTTCCATAACTATGTTTTAAGATGGTGAATTTTAGAGCTAAGGCAGGAGTAAAAGCAGTTATTTCAAAGGCGTATAGTCATTAAATCTACCAAAAATCAGGGACAGCCGCAAGAAAGAAGTAATAAAGTTTAAGCAGGCATATTTGTGGTCTTCTTTTTATGGAAAACCTTATTCTCCCGTGCTGCTCTTTGAAGTTTTAGAGGCAAGCTTTACAGGCGCACCAATTGTTTTTAAGGCCCCTGCCAGTATCGTTTTCCATACCAGCATAAAAAAACCGCCTTCCGGTATACGCTTGAATTCCGCCGTTTCTTTACGCGGCTCTTCCCCTTTTTTAGGATTATTTTTTTTCAAAACAAATGCATTGGCGATAAAACTCGTAACATCTTTCTTATCAAGTGCAGCCTTACCTTTATCTTTTTCTAACAGGGAAAGATTAAGGTCCTTATAGAGAATGAGTATGTTTCCGTTAGCCTGCCATTGGTCGCCTTTTATTTTTGCCTCAACCTTTTGTATAACGCCGCTTTTTATTTTTGTCATGCCCAAAGGCATAGCAAAAGCATTGATAGATTTCCTGGCAATTTCTCCACTGTTAATGGTAGCTGTAAATTTCCCGGTTTGAAAGCCCGATCTGTCAAAGTTGAAATTTACGTGTACAGGAATGTTATGCATGAAAAGTGCCGTACTATTGATAACAACAGGCTTTGTGGCTTGGCCTTTAAAATTTGAAATGCCGGATGCGTCCATTGCCACTTTATCAAAGTAAATAGTGCCGCTTTGTTGCGACAGCGGGTTATATTCCTCATAGGAAACATTCAGATTCCTGACCTTTACATTTCCAATGTTCATTTTAAAATGAAGCTTCGTTAAAAGCTGGCTGGGAAAATTTCCCACCTTGGCAGATGGGGATAATGAACGATCCAGGTAAACCGACAACTTTCCTCCATTTATCAACACTTCACTGGCTATTGCTTCCTCTTTATTGAATAAGGACCACCAGTTAACCCTATTGATTTTTATTGACGATAACGAAAGGCGATACAGTTCGTTACTGAATTTTTGCCGCTTCTCAAACTCTTTTTTGCTTAGTGGCGAATTAAAGGAAAGGTTGTAAAGAAGAATCTGCTCCTGCGGAAACTTTACGGTGGCATCTGCAATTTTGAAAGTATAAAGTCCTCCTTTTACAGGAGCTGTATAATTGTGAAATGTAAGGGTTGCAGTCTTTGCAAAGAGGAAACGCTTTTTATCGTTAACGGTATTGGAATCAAGCACCACATCTACCATATTTACCTGTACCTTATTAAAATGATTTGTCTCTTGCTTTCCGCTTGCATGGGTGATGATGTTACCGTTTTCTACGATTATCTTTTTGATATCCAGACTTTCCATCTGCTGCAAAAAGCGTTGCGAAAATGCTTCATTGGTTTTCCTGCTATTGCCTGGTTTGTTTCGATAGATATTTATTACAGGATCAACCAGCTTCACCAATTTAAAATTCATTTTTTTGGTGTTAACAGCATCATCAAGATTAATTCCTTCAATAAGCAAGCTTTTAAATGAAATATTGAAAATATTATCTGGTAGCTGCCCACTCTTTTTGATGCTTTTCAAATCTTCTTCATTGGGGCGAACCGCTACATTTTGTAAAGAAACAGTTGAAGCCAGCAAATCCACTTTTATATCGCCAACAGAAAGATCGTATAAACCATTAGAACTATTTTTTACCAACTGCTGCAGCCGTTTTATAAATAATGGCCCAAGGTCTACCACAGAAGCTTTTACGTTTTCCGCTGCGGCCAATGGTGGCTGTATTTTTCCTGTAATTCCATTATCCTTAACTATGGCTCTTTGTAAGGAAAACCGGATGAAAAGATAGCCTCCTACTACTATGGCTCCAATTACAAGAACAATGATGAGTAATCTTTTGCGCATGAAGTGTACTAATTCAAAACGTACGCCAGAGCAGGTTTTTTCGGCCCTTGCCAGACTTATGAATGGCAAACAAAGGAAATAAAGTAGTGTTGGGCCTGTTTGTGCAAAGGCAATTATACAACAACATAAAAGTTTTAATTATTACTTCTTACCGGCAATTCAATGTAGGTGCTGAAATAAATTCTTTGCGCTGCTTTCGTAAATCAGCGTCTTTAGCTTCGAAAATATTAGGAACGAACTTTTGTGGGTTTCAATCAATAAGCGGAAACCATGTGCTTTGCATTTGCATAATCATTTTGTGACCCTTTTTGAACGTGTGATTAATATCGTGCAGGTCAATTATAAACTCTACGGGTTTGTTTGGTGTTAATGGCAAAGGACTGGAAAAATTTTTTCTGAAACGTCCGCTAAAAACTTCCATAGTCACTGGAAGGCGGATGTGCCACTACTGAAAATATTCTAATCAACATACTTGCATTATAGGGGGCAAGGAACGTTCTGCTATTGAAAACATCATAACCACTGACAATGAATTGTACAAGTCTCTTTATTTGAAACCTAGTTCAGCAGCATTGGGTAGGTCTTAATGCTAGTTTAGAAGCCGTTAATTAGTAAAAGCTTCTTTTGCAGGATTTAAAAAATTTTTGCCCGGCTATTGTTTTAATAAATAATAAAATTTATATTCGTCTCCGCTTAATTGCGGATCATCCCTTTTTTATACCTGACAAGCCTATCCATTTTCCTCTGAAGCAACGATTGTTGTAGTAATACGTTATCAATAACGTACTCCATTTCCTCCTTGAAAAAAGTGTATTTGCCCAGGATTTGCAAAGCCTGACGAATTAAGATTTTAACGACCGGAATATCCCTTTTACCGATACATTATACACCAGAGGACTATTTGAAAAACATATTGCAACTATTTAAAAGATATTTGCATCGTTCACTGACCATCTTTTTCTTTTACCCTCTGACTGATCCAGCTTCCCTTGAAATGAATGGCTAAGCCGTCATTCGCAAAACCGACCGGTCCACCTCCTGAAAAGCTAACCTAAACTACTGCATCCTAATGTGCAACAAACCTAAACTGTCCTTTATGTTACCAAGGCTACGACTGCCTGGGACTGTGCTTTCGGGCATGGCTTCACCCTTAACCTATTTTCTGCCAATACTCCGCAGAAAGAAAGAGATTCATTACCGGGATACCAAAATTCCATATATACATGATGCGCAGCCATTGGCCGCATCATTTTTATTGGTAGCTGCGCCGTTTAAAAACACCAAATCATTAACCGCTAATTATTTTACTATGCAACCAAAGCTACGCTTGCTTGGGATGACGGTGGCCGTTCTCCTGATGTCGTTTGTAACCACTATTGCCTTTGGGCAGGCAACAGTAACTTCTGATAAGCCGGATTATGCACCACGGTCGAATGCGGTGTTTACCGGAAGTGGATTTTTGCCGGGGGAAACAGTGGCACTGAAAGTGAGGAATATCAGCCATGCCTGTAATACCATTGCGCCAGATTCATCGTACACCCCATGGAGCGTGGTTGCTGATGCAAGTGGCGGATTTGTAACGAATTGGACGGTGTGTGATTGTAATGGCGACTCGTTAAAGTTGAGAGCAGTGGGGCAAAGTTCGCATGATACAGCTTATGTTTATTTTTCAGATGCTACAGGTCTAAGTAATCTATCAATTGGATCTCAGGTGGGAGCGCTTGTTTATGGAACGCCTTCCGCTGTATCCTATAACTGTAGTATAAAGGCTACCGGAAATCCTTCGAACGAAACAGTCACTTTTAGTTTTTCTCCAGCACTTCCAACAGGAGTAAGCGTAAACTCCATAATTGTTACCAATAACTCAACTTTAAATTTTACTCTTACGCTTACCTCTTCTTCTAATACTCCAGCAATAACTCAAAGTTATACTGTCACGGCTACGTCGTCTAGCGGGGCTTCAACTTCCTCGTTATCGAATGCATTAAGTTTAGTAATTGGCAAGGCAGCACTTACGGTATTGGCAACAGACCAAACAAAACAATATGGCACAACAGCATCGACAACAGGTGTGCCCGGAACTACCTTAACCATAACCGGTTTGAAAAATAGTGATGCAATCAGCGGTGCTACACTTTCATACAATTCTAATTCTGCAGGCATTACAGGTAATCTCGCAAATGCATCTGTTGGAAGTTATGTCATTACGCCATCAGCGGCTATGTTCTCCACGGGTTCTGCAAGCAATTATACCATTACCTATAGTTTGGGAAATCTTTTTGTATCAAAAGCGCCATTAACCATTAAAGCTAATGATCAATCAAAATGCCAGGGCATTCCGTTTACATTCAACTTGTCTGAATTTACATCAAGCGGCCTGCAAAACAATGAAACAATTGGCACTGTAATTCTGACATCCGGCGGCACCGCTGCAAGTGCAACTACCGGAACCTACGCTATTGTTCCGTCGTCAGCATCAGGAGGTTCATTTAAGGCAACTAATTATAATATCACATATACTAACGGTTCTTTCGTAGTAAATGGAAATCCTGCAGCAAGCATTTTGCCTAATACTGCGGCAGCCACTACAATATGCAGTGGTAGTTCAATTACATTGAATGGAAGTGCAAGTGGAGGCAGTGGCAGTGGATACACCTACAACTGGAACAATACAGGTTTTGGCTCAGCAACAGCTTTAACTCTAACCGATCAAACGACATCAAGCAATAATAGTTTAGTAGTTAAAGATGATTTAGGTTGCGTGTCATCTTCAGTTTCACAAACTGTAACTATAAATTCGATCAGTGCAGGTTCTATTGCAAAAGGAGCAACCGTTCAGGCAGATCCTGCATGCGGGTCTATAAATCCGCCTCAAACTGTTAGCACAACAAATGGTACGGGCTCGGGCACAATTACCTATACTTGGGAACAAAGTACCGACGGGGGAACTAACTGGGTGCCGGCAGTAGGGGAAGGAACACCACCAGTCGGAAGCTTTAATCCGATTAATATAACGACAACTACAATATATAGAAGAGTGGCTACTTCCTCGTTAAACGGCTCAAGTTGTTCTGCCACCTCTAATGAAATCGCTTATGTTGTTAATTCCCTTCCATCAGTAAATGCAATTACCGGAGGTACCAGCGTTTGTGAAAATTCAACCTTGCAATTGTCTAACACTACTCCTGGTGGGATATGGTCAAGCGATGACCCTTCGATTGTTTCCATAAGTACTGCCGGACTGGTAACGGGTGTCTCGGTAGGAACACTCAGTTCAGGAATACACTACACTGTTACAGATGCTAATGGTTGCTCCAAAACGGCTAACAAAACAATAACAGTAAACGCATTACCAACAGCATCTATCAGTGGATCAACAACTATTTGTTCCGGTTCATCTGCAAATCTTAGTGTTGATTTCACGGGTGCACAACCATGGAGCTTTACTTACAATGATGGAACCAATCATACCATATCTGGCATTTCAAGCAGCACATATACATTGACTGTTAACCCAACATCGGCTACAACATATTCCCTGGTTTCTGTAAATGACGATAATTGTAGTAATTCGGCAAGTGGAAGTGTCACCGTTAATGTAAATGTTGCACCTTCCATTGGTACACAGCCATCCAACATAACAACAACGTATGGCAATGGTGATGTTAGTTTTTCAGTTTCAGCATCAGGAACACCTGTGCCAACATATCAATGGCAGGTAAATACAGGTTCAGGATTTATTGATGTAGCAGAGGCGACATCATCAACCTTAATCGTCAGCAATCCGACGGTTGCAATGAATGGTTATTTATATCGTGTAGTTGTAACGAATAGCTGTTCGGGTCTGACAAGTAATGAGGTGCGTCTGACGGTGGGTCAGAAAGCCCTCCAGGTGACGGCCAACAACACCTCGAAGACCTATGGTGAGACAGTAAGCTTTGCGGGTAGTGAGTTCACCA